>CANJPG010000158.1 GCA_947476065.1 Fidelibacterota bacterium | reverse complement strand
GCCGGGGCCACCCGGTCCACGCATGCCTGGTCCGCCGTGGCCGCGGCGTTCTTCCAGCCGCGCTTCGAGCTTTGCCGGCAGGCCGGTGCGGGTGGAGATCTCGCGGGTTTCCACCAGGGCGCCGGTTTTGGTGACGATGTCCACCGCGACGATGCCCTCTTCCTTGGCGGTGACCTTGCCGACCTTGAGGTTCGGATTGTCGGCCATGGCCAGGCGGCCCTGGACGATGTCGCGGACCTGGTTGGTGGTCAGGTGTTTGTCGATCATGGGCCGGGCCGGACCGTTTTCTTTGCTGCGCTCCTGCATGCGCTCGCGGAAACGTTCGCGCATGGTTTCGCGGGCCGGCTTGTCCGGCGTGGCCGTGGTGGCGGCGTCAGCCGCGAAAGCCGGCGTCATCACCGGCGTATAGGCGCCGACCAGCGCCGCGGCCACAATGGCCGCCGCGGTCAGGTGCCTGCGATGGCCGTGCCCATGGTCGTTGGATTTTGTTGGTTTCATTCTACCTCTCCTTTTATCTGTACTCGTTAGAGCCCGCCTCGGTGCCCCATGCCTAGGTAGACGGGGCCGGCCCCCCGGTTCCTGCGGCCGGTTTCCAAGGACCGCGGGCGGAATCGCGGCAATTTGGACCCCTGGCAGGAAAGTAATGACGGGCTGACGACGCAGGTCCTCGCCCAAAGTCGATTGCGCTTGGAATGGCTTCCGCTTACTTAGGGCGCCATGGATGTCACCGAATTCAAAGCCGCCGTCGAGGGTTACGAGCAGTCCAACCTGATCGCCACCTATCAGGTCGGCCAGCAGGTCCTGCGCTATCACACGCCAAACACCGTGTGCTTCCAGCGCGTCCAGACGCTGGCCAGCAAGGAGCCCGACACCATTGCCTGGCTCAACGGCATGCCCGAAGGCACGGTCTATCTGGATGTCGGCGCCAATGTCGGCATGTATGCGGTCTATGCAGGCGTCGCGCGCCAGGCTCGGGTCTACGCTTTCGAGCCAGAGGCTCAGAATTACGCGCTGCTGTGCCGCAACCTGGCCCTCAATGAACTGACCGCCGGTGCCTGGTGCGCGGCCTTGTCCGATGAAGTCAAATTCGACCGCATCTATCTCTCGACCGTGCAGGCCGGCGGCTCGTGCCATAGCTTCGGCGAGAACGTCGATCCCTATCTCAAGCCCAGCGGCGCGCGCTTTGCACAGGGTTCCTACGCCACCACGATCGACGCCATGATCGCAGGCGGCGTCATGGACGTGCCGGGCTATATCAAGATCGACGTCGACGGTTTCGAGCACAAGGTGATCAAGGGAGCGGCGGCGACGCTGCAAAACCCCGCCGTGTGTTCGCTGCTGATCGAGATCAATCCGCACCTGGCGGAGCACCGCTGGATCGTCGATCACCTGGCGCAGGTGGGCTTCGCCCATGATCCCGAACAGTTCGCCGGGGCCGCGCGCAAGGATGGCTATTTCAAAGGCGTGGGCGAGTATGTTTTCCGCCGCTAAAGATTACACCCTCGCGCGCATCAAGGCCGCCGCGATCCGCCGCGAGCCTTTCCCGCATGTGCTGATCGAAGAGATTTTCCCGCCCGATTTCTACGCCGAGATGATGCAGCGCAAGATGCCTGACAGCTGCTACACGCCGCTGGTGGAAACCGGGCGCGTCGGCGGCGGCTATAGCGCGGCCCGGCTGTGTTTCATGCCGGATAGGGCCGAGGCGGCAGGCCAAGACAGCGACAATGCCCAGTTCTGGTCCGAGTTCATCGCGACCTATCAGGACAACGTCTTCCTGAAGGCCTGGCTCGCGCTGTTCGAGCCCGACATCATGAAGCGTGTCTTCGAAGAACCCGAGCGCTTTCCCATCGAAAAAGGCAAAATCGAGGTGGGCGGCGAGATGTTCCTGATGCGCGACAAACAGACTTATGGCCTGAAGCCCCACATGGATTCCGCCCTCAAGGCGATCTCGGCTCTGTTCTACCTGCCGGCTGACGACAGCGGCGTGATGATGGGCACATCGCTCTACGTGCCGGACAGCGTCGATGCGATCGTAGAGCGAGGCTCGCATGCCAAATCGGGCCGCCACTTCGTGCACGTGGCCACCATTCCTTACAAACCCAATACCGTTTTCGCCTTCCCCAATGTCATGCCCAGCTTTCACGGCGTCGAGCCGCTCGACCAGCCGGTCAGCCGCGACATCCTCCTCTACGACATCAAGTTCTCCGGCATGAAACCCAAGCCCGAGGCGCACGACGCCGCCACGTAATTCGTTACCTTCGCCAAAAGGCTAGGAAATCCTGGCTTTAACGCGATTTGGCGCTGTCGCCATCACGCACAAGTGAACCTGTTTCGGGCCTCCACCCCACTTCACAGGGCGGGGGGCGCTGGGGTAGGTTACTGCACCTGACGGCGGGCATGTTCCGCAGGCTCACGGTTTGAAATTCACACTCTCTATAGGGCGGAGGACTGACAATGAAACGGTTACTGGCTTACGCGCTTCTCGGAAGCATTCTCGCGGTGCCGGCGGCTTATGCCGCCAAGAAGCCCGGCGACATGGCGACTGATTTCAAGGCGCGCGCCTCGCTCGCCGGCAAGGAATTCGACTTCTCGCTGAAGGACGCTTTGGCCAAGGGCCCGGTGGTGGTGTACTTCTACCCCGCCGCCTACACCAAGGGCTGCAACATCGAAGCGCATACCTTCGCCGAGAACAAAGAAAAGTTCGACGCGGCGGGTGCCACCATCATCGGCGTCTCCCACGACACCATCGCCAAGCTTAACCAGTTCTCGTCGGACCCCGAATATTGCGCCGGCAAGTTCCCGGTGGCCTCGGATGCCGACGGTTCGATCTCCAAGTCATATGACCTGAAGGTCAACGGTCCGCGCGAAGGTGCCAAGGACTCCAAAGGCAACGACATCACCACCGCCTTCACCGAGCGCACCACCTTTGTCATTACCCCTGATCACAAGATCGCCTCGACCTTCTCCTCGACCGACGACGGCATTTCGCCGGCCGATCACGTCGAGAAGTCGCTGGCGCTCGTCCAGTCGATGAAGAAGAAATAAG
>CANJPG010000157.1 GCA_947476065.1 Fidelibacterota bacterium | reverse complement strand
GTACTGACCGAGGAAGATCACTTCCAAGGCTCGGACGCCTATCTGCAGGCGGCGCGGGCAGCGACCCAGCTGCCGGTCCTGCGCAAGGACTTCATGCTCGAGCCCTATCAGGTGGCCGAAGCGCGGGCCATCGGGGCAGACTGCATTTTGTTGATCCTTGCAGCCCTCGACGACACCCTCGCCCGCGAACTGGAAATCTGCGCAATGGAGTGGGAGCTCGATGTGTTGATCGAGGTGCACGACGAAGCCGAGCTGGATCGCGCGCTGAAATTGAAGTCGCCCTTGATCGGCGTCAACAACCGCAATCTCAAAACGCTGGTCACGGATCTTGCGACCACTGAACGGCTGGCAGCCCTGCTACCCAAGGACCGCGTGCTGGTCACCGAAAGCGGCCTCAAGACTCAAGTTGATCTTGCCCGCATGGCCCGCGTCGGCGCGCAGCGGTTCTTGATCGGCGAATCCCTCATGCGCCAGAGCGACGTTGAGGCCGCGACCCGCGCAATCCTGGCGAAGGGAGCCGCGCATGCCTAAGACGAAAGCCAAAAAAAGACTCACCCACTTCGACGATCAGGGCAATGCCGTGATGGTCGATGTGTCGGACAAGGCCAGCACCGCGCGCGAAGCCGTCGCGGCGGGCAGCGTCTACATGGAAGCCTCCACCTTGAAACTGATCAAGGCGCGCAAGGTGAAAAAGGGCGACGTGCTGGCCGTCGCGCAGTTGGCCGGCATCACCGCCGCCAAACGCACGCCCGATATGATCCCGCTCTGCCATCCCATCGCGCTGACCTCCGTGAAAGTCGATTTGGCGCTAGATTTACAAGCCAAGGCCGTGCGCATTACCGCCACCTGCAAAGTCACCGGCCAGACCGGCGTGGAGATGGAAGCCCTCACTGCGGTTTCTGCCGCGGCGCTGACGGTCTACGACATGTGCAAGTCCGCAGACCGCGCGATGCGCATTTCTGATATTCGCCTGGTCAAAAAGTCCGGTGGCAAGTCCGGCACGTTCACGCAGAAATAAAAATGGCCGCACCGCTCCTCCTCATCGTCGAGGCGCGCAAGCTGATCATTGACGACCTTGCGCCCGTCGGCACCGAGGTCGTCAAGTTGTCCGAGGCGTTGGGCCGGACGCTGCGCGCTGATGCCGTCGCACAGCTCTCGCACCCCCCCGCCGATGTTTCGGCCATGGATGGCTATGCGGTGCGCGCAGCTGATTCACCGACGGCGCCGCAAAGCCTGCGCGTCATCGGCGAGTCCGCGGCCGGCCATCCTTTCCGCGAGACCGTCGGCGCGGGCGAGGCCGTGCGCATCTTCACCGGCGCTTTTGTGCCGCAAGGGGCCGACAGCATCGTCATCCAGGAAGACACCGAGGACGGCGGCGCGCACGTGCTGATCAAGGAAGCCCCCGAGGTGGGCCGGCACATTCGTCCGGGCGGGCAGGACTTCCGCAAAGGCGATGTGGTTCTGACATCACCCAAGCGCCTCAACGCCCGCGACATCGGCGTCATCGCCGCCGTGAACCTGCCGCGTATCACCGTGTCCCGCCGTCCGGTCATCGGCGTGCTGTCCACCGGCGATGAAGTGGTACCGCCAGGCGATCCCATCGCCGACGGCCAGATCGTCTCCAGCAACGGCCCTGCCCTCTCTGCCTTCATCACCGCCCACGGCGGCGAGCCCTTTGACTTGGGCGTGGTGAAGGATGATCCGAAAGCGCTGCTGCGCATCGCCGAGAGCGCCAAGCATCTGGACATGCTGGTGACCAGCGGCGGCGTTTCGGTCGGTGATTATGATGTGGTCAAAGGCGCGCTGAGCGCCGCCGGTTTCAAAGCGGGCTTCCACAAAATCGCCATGCGTCCCGGCAAACCCCTGCTGTACGGCCGCCTGCACACACTCCCCGTGCTCGGCCTGCCCGGCAATCCGGTCTCGGCGATGATCTGCGCGGCGCTGTTCCTGGGCCCGGCGCTTGCACGACTGCAGGGCCTAGCCGGCGACGCCCCACCGGTGAGTGCGGCGCGTTTGGCTGTGGACTTAAAAGCCAACGACAATCGCGCCGATCATCTGCGTGCGCGGCTGCGTTACGAAGATGGCGCGCTGCCCGTCGCCACGCCGTTCCAAAAACAGGACAGCGCCCAAATCGCCACCCTCGCCCACGCCGACGCGTTGATCCTGCGAGCACCCTTCGCTCCTCCCGCCCAGGCCGGCGACATCGTTTCGATTATTCTGCTTTAACTAAAAGGATAGAAGGAGAGAAGGTGCTGCCATGACCATGACGCTGTATTTCCACCCGCTTTCGTCCTATTGCCACAAGGTTCTCATCGCGCTGTATGAAAACGCCACACCCTTCACGCCGTTCTTGGTGAACCTCGGCGATCCGGCGTCGCGCGATCCTTTCGTCAAGGTCTGGCCCATCGGCAAGTTTCCCGTGATCGTCGATGGCACGCGCATGGTGCCAGAGTCCAGCATCATCATCGAATATCTCGACCAGCATCATCCCGGCCCCACGAAATTCATCCCCGCCGATCCTGACCTCGCCCGCCAGTGCCGCATGCGTGATCGTTTTTATGACCTGCACATACACAACCATATGCAAAGGATCGTCGGCGACCGCATTCGCCCCGCGGACAAGAAAGACCCCTTCGGCGTCGAGCAGGCGCAGGCCACCATGCAGACCGCGCTGAGCATGGTCGATGAGGAGATGGCAGGCCGCACATGGGCATGGGCGATGCGTTCACGCTCGCCGATTGCGCCGCGGCGCCGGCGCTGTTCTACGCCGACAAGATCACGCCCTTGACCGCATACAAAAACGCCGCGGCCTATCTCGCGCGGCTGGTGGCGCGCGCCTCATACGCCCGCGCGCTAAAAGAAGCCGAGCCCTTCTTCCAATACTTTCCGAAAACCTAGCGCGCGCATATGTAGCCCCAACAGAGGAGAACGCCCCCATGAACTATGTCGACGGATTTGTCGTGCCGGTGCCCACAAAGAAGATCGCCGCTTACAAAGCGCTGGCCAAGCTGGCCGCCAAGGTCTGGCGCGATCACGGCGCCCTTCAGTACATCGAAGCCATCGCCGACGATGCGCCGGTCGGCAAGCTCACCTCGTTCCCGCGCAGCGTCAAACTCAAGAAGACCGAGACGGTGTTCT
>CANJPG010000156.1 GCA_947476065.1 Fidelibacterota bacterium | reverse complement strand
GCAGTGGTCAACATCTCCACCAGCCAGGTGGTCGAACGCAAACGCAACGGAGACGACATTCCGTGGGATGAGTTTTTCCCCGACCAGTTCCAGAACCGCAAAGGCGGCAATGGAGCCCCGCCCGAAGGCGGTGCCAAGCCGCCAAAGCAACGCCAGACCTCGCTGGGCTCGGGCTTCATCATCGACAAGGCCGGCTACATCGTCACCAACAACCACGTAATTGAAGACGCCGACCAGATCTCGGTGATCCTCGAAGACGACACGGTTCTCGAAGCCAAGCTCATCGGCCGCGACGAGAAGGTTGACATCGCGCTGCTGAAGGTCGAAGCGAAGAAAGACCTGCCGACCGTGGCCTGGGGCAATTCCAATGTCTCGCGTGTCGGTGATTGGGTTCTGGCCATCGGCAACCCGTTTGGATTGTCAGGCACCGTCACTACCGGCATCATCTCGGCGCGCTCGCGCGACATCAAGGCCGGCCAGTACGACGACTTCCTCCAGACCGATGCCTCTATCAATCGCGGTAACTCGGGCGGCCCCTTATTCAACATGGACGGCCAGGTCATCGGCGTGAACACCGCCATCTTCTCGCCCTCGGGCGGCAGCGTCGGCATCGGCTTCGCCGCGTCGTCCAACCTCGTGCGTCCGGTGCTTGAGGACTTGCGCAAGTATGGCCGCACGCGCCGCGGCTGGATCGGCGTGCAGATCCAAAGCGTGACCGAAGAGATCGCCCAGAGCCTTGGTCTCGACAAGGCACGCGGTGCGCTGGTCTCGCGCGTCACCGAAAACGGCCCCGCCGTGGCCTCGGGAATCGAATCTAGCGACATCATCCTCAACTTCGACGGCAAGCCCATCGACAAGATGCTCGAGCTGCCGCGCGTCGTCGCCGAAACCCAGATCGACAAAAGCGTCAATGTGGTGCTGTGGCGCAAAGGCCAACAGAAGACAGTCAAGCTCACCGTCGCCGAACTGCGCGACGGCAACGAAAAGGTCACCGCCAGCCTGGGGGCCACGCCGCCCACCAAGGAACAGGTGCGCCGCACCGCGCTGAAGGATCTGGGGCTGACGGTGGTCGAAATCGGCGACGCTACCCGCGAGAAGTTCAACATTCCCGACAGGGTGCGCGGCCTGGTGATCGTCGAGGTCGATGAGTCCAGCGATGCGGCGCTAAAGGGCCTCAAGCCGGGTGATGTCATCGATGAAATCCAGCAGGCCTATATCTCGACCGCCGCCGAAGCCGAGGCGGCCATCAAGAAGGCCAAGGACAGCGCGCGCAACGTGGTCCTCGTGCGCATCATGAGCGGCGGAGCAATTCGCCTCGTGCCAATCAAGATGGCCGGATAAGCCTCGCAGGCGAGCATGCGCGTCGATTTCTACCACCTGCAGGCCTCGCCGCTGGAGCGCGCCTTACCGCAATTGCTCGAACGCGTTCTGGCGGGCGGCAACCGCGCAATAGTCATGGCGTCCTCGGACGACCGCCTTGAGGCGCTCTCCAACGTTCTGTGGACCGCCAACCCCAATTCCTGGCTGCCCCACGGTACGGCGAAGGACGGCTTCGCCGCCGACCAACCCGTCTGGCTGACGACATCCGAAGAAAACCCCAACGGCGCCCGCATGCTGGTGCTGACCGACGGCATGTCCTCAAGTCGGCTAGGGGATTTCGACCGCTGCCTTGATTTGTTCGACGGCGGCAACGCCGAGGCCACCGCCGCCGCCCGTGCCCGCTGGTCCGCGGCCAAGGCCGCCGGCCATGAACTACACTACTGGCAGCAGACCGAGACCGGCTGGAAAGAGCAGGGGGCCTAGCCGACCCGGAACCTTACCGTCCGCCCCTGGTTGCGCCCAAACGCGGCCTTGTCTATAAACCGGCCAACTTCGGATATCTCCCAAACACAATAAGGTTTTCCATGGCCCTCGAACGTACCTTCTCGATCATCAAGCCCGATGCCACCCGCCGCAACCTGACCGGCAAGATCAACGCCCTGCTCGAAGCTGGCGGCCTGCGCATCATCGCCCAGAAGCGCATCCAGCTGTCGAAGGCTCAGGCCGAGACCTTTTACGGCGTCCACAAGGAACGCCCGTTCTTCAACGACCTGGTGAAGTTCATGACCTCGGGTCCGATCGTTGCCCAGGTTCTCGAAGGCGAAAACGCCGTCGCCCGCAACCGCGAGATCATGGGTGCAACCAACCCCGCCAACGCCGCCGAAGGCACCATCCGCAAGACCTTCGCGGAATCCATCGAAGCCAACTCGGCGCACGGTTCGGATTCCCTGGAAAACGCCGCCATCGAGATCGCCTACTTCTTCTCCGGTCTCGAACTCGTCGGCTAAGACTTTAGGAGGGACGCGCATGGCGTCACTGCCGCCGCGTCCCTCCATTGCTTTTCTCGCCTCACATAACGGCACCAACATGCGCGCCATCGTCGCGGCATGCCGAGCCGGACGTTTGCGGGCCACGCCCGTCGTGCTGATCAGCAACAATGCCGACAGTGCATCGATGGCCTGGGCGAAACAGAACAAAATTCCAGCGCTGCATATCAGCGCCAAATCCACAGGCTCCGATGCCGCCGCCGATGCCGCCGTTGCCGCCACACTCGCGCAATACGGCGCCGATCTGGTGGTGCTCGCCGGCTATATGCGGAAGTTGGGGCCGGAGACTCTTGGATCGTTCGAGAAGCGCATACTCAACGTCCACCCCGCGTTGCTGCCGAAGTTCGGCGGCCACGGCATGTACGGCGCCCATGTTCACACCGCTGTGCTGGCGGCCGGCGAGCGGGAAACCGGTGCCACCATTCATCTCGTCGACGGGGACTACGACAATGGTCCGATCATTGCCCAGGCCAAGGTGATAGTTGAAGCTGGCGACACGCCCGAAACTTTGGCGGCACGCGTGCAAGCTAAGGAGGAGGAGCTTTTCCCCGAGACCATCAGGCGCATCATTTCCCGCGAGATTGATCTCGACCGGCTATAAGGCTGGGTCCGATCTCCACCGCCACCACGCCCAGCAGAATCAGCGCGCAGCCCGCCAGACCGATGGGCCCCAGCCGCTCCCCCAGCAGAATCGCGCCGGCCACCGCCGCAAAAACACTCTCCAGCGACATGATCAGCGCGGCTTCCGACGGCGGCGTGTAGCGCTGCGCGACGATCTGGAAGGTGAAGGCGATGCCGCCCGATAGGATGCCGGCGTAGAGGATGGCGGGCAGGGCGGCTTGTACCCCG
>CANJPG010000155.1 GCA_947476065.1 Fidelibacterota bacterium | reverse complement strand
GCGGGCGGCTCCATCCCGAGCCGCCCACGGCGAGCCTAATTTCTGGGAAGCGCACTGGATGATGCGGCGCTATACTGCGCCGGCATGACCGCGATCTACAAAATCCTCAAACGCGATGCTTGGGTGGCAGCCAATACTGCCGGTACATTCACCGGCGCCGCCATCGATCACCGCGACGGCTACATCCATTTCTCGACCGGTGCGCAGGCCCGCGAGACAGCCCGCCTGCATTTTCACGGCCAAACCGATTTGGTGGTGCTGGAGGTCGAGGCCGAAGCGCTGGGCCCCGCCCTTGTCTGGGAACCCTCGCGCGGCGGCGCGCTGTTCCCGCATCTCTACGGAGCGCTTGCGGTCGGCCACGTCCTCGCCGTTCACGATGCCCCGCTCGACGCGAGCGGCGTCCCGGTGTTGGCGTTTTTGAACGTGACGTGATACCGGGCACGGCCCCGTCAGTGTGCCCGCGGTAGATTTCGCCGCCGTTTCCTGAAGAACAGCGCCAATAAAAGCATCGCGCCAGGCGCAGGAATCATCCATGGCGAAGATTGGTATCGTCAACGGGCCGACGACTGCGAGGACCCGGCGCTGAAGGCGATTCTGTTGCACAATATGCGCGAGGAGTTTGAACACGCCGCCATGGCGCTGGAATGGCTGAGACGCAACAGCCCGCACCTCGACAAGCAGCTGCGCAAATATCTCTTTACGGAAAAAGACATGGTTGCCCAAGAGCACGGCGATTAGAGGCGAATCGCGGGCACCGGGAAGCCCCATGTTGAGCCCATGATCACATATGAGGACGTGATGCCGGTGGAGGGCACTCAAAAGCAACTCGCGGTAGGATTCTTTAGCTAGGAATATAACCTTTGGGTGCGTCGCCGCCCCCTCATCGGCGCGGTCCGCACCCCTTAAGACTTTGATTACGGATGGCGGGCAAAGGTTTGGCTCGGGTCCTCCTTAATTATGAGTTTTTACGATGTTTGCCGATTTGAAGTTCCTCATCGTGGATGACGACAACGCCACAATCGAAAGCCTGTCACTATTGCTGACGAGATTGGGTGCGACCCATATCGCTGTCGCGCGCTCAGGCTACGAGGGCTTTGCGCTTATAGCCCAGAACCACGAGCGTTTTGACTACGTCATCTCGGACGTTTGCATGGCCGACGGCAATGGCCTTGAACTGCTGTATCAAATACGCACCACCACCTCGGCCCGGCATTTCCGGCCCGACATGTGCGTCATATTGATGTCCGGCGCGGCCTCCGCGGACATCGCTTTCGTGGCGAGCCGCCTGGACGTCAATGCCTTCCTCGTGAAACCCTTCAGCATCGCCAAGCTGCAGACCGTGATTTCGGTCGCGCGCCGCCGCACATTCCCGCTCAACCGGACCAACTATTACAAGCTCAGCGCCGATAAGCTGCAGGTGGCTTAAGGCGAGTCAATTGGTAGCAGGTACAATTAATCCTCAATTAGTCCTGGTCTTTGAGAAGAAGCGCTAGGTCACCACATTGTAAGCGCGGCAGCGTTTTCTTTGACATGCGCGGGAGAACCGGATTCGGGGATTGCGATAACAGTCCCGCTGCGAATGACCCAGGCCAGCGCAAGCGCCGCTGCCGAATAACCCCGCTGAGCGCCGACCTCAGCTAGCGAGGGGTCACGCACCAGAGAGCCATTGTTGCCCCCGAGCGGCGTGTAGGCCATCACCGGCATAGCGTGCTGCGCGCACCATGGCAGCAGGTCTCGCTCGATGTAGCGGTTCTTCAGATTGTAAAGAACCTGATTGGTTGCGCAGCGATGGCCGTCTGGGACTTTGAACAGAGCTTCCATTTGATCAACGTTGAAGTTGGACACGCCCCAGGCGCGAATCTTTCCCTCCGCCCGTAGAGTCTCGAATTTGGCGACAACATCGGAGAGACGGCTGGCGGGGACCGGCGCATGCAGCAAATAGAGATCGAGATGGTCGGTGCCAAGCTGGGCCATACTGGCCCTGCACGCCCGCGCGATTCCGTTTCCCGCTGTATTCTCGGGCTCCACTTTGGTGACCAGGAAGACGCGGTCGCGCTGACCGGCAATCGCGCGGCCAATGAATTGCTCGGAGGCACCGTCGCCATAATTTTCCGACGTATCTATCACCGTCATGCCGAGCGCAATACCCGTGCGCAGCGCCTCCTCTTCAACAGACCGCGGATGCTTTCCCTGACCAAGATGCCAGGACCCTTGGCCGACGGCCGGGACCGTCGTGCCGTCTGGAAACTTTACGGTATGCACCTTCGGCGCCGCGCCGGCGGCGGGGGCCTGGGCATGTGCTGCGATGGCTGACATTGAGCTTGAGACGGGCACCGCGAAGGCGAGCGCCGCACACCGTCCACTGAATTGACGTCGATTGAGCAACTGCTTGTTCATCGTGTCCACCCGCTATTCGTTGGAGAGGAGGCCCATTTTTATAATCCTATCAGGAATCGGGACGGCTCCATTCTCAAACGCGTTTCCTTTTGGGATCTGATCGACCACGTTCATGCCTGAGATGACTTCGCCCCAGTACGTGAAGTTGCCTTTGATATGTGGGGAGTCGGCCAGCAGGATGAAGAACTGACTGTCGGCGGAGTTTATATCCTTCCCATGTGACATGAACACGGCCCCGCGCGTGGTCGGCCCCGCATTGATCTCGGCCGGAATCAACTGCCCGCTTCCCCCGCCGCCGTAGGGGCTGCCGGTCTGAGCCATAAATCCGTCGATAACGCGGAACCACGGCAGACCGTTGTAGAAACCTTGGCTCGCAAGTTGCTTGACGCGCGCAACGTGCTTGGGGGCGAGCTCCGGATGCATTTTGATGAGAATGCGGCCGTATTTAAGATCAATGAAGAGCACGTCTTTTTTGTCGGACGGTGCGACGGATTGTTGTGCGGTCACCTTGGCATCGGGCGACGCCGCAGTGGCTGGCAACGCCATGCCCAACGCGAGGAAGATGAGCAAGATTCTTGTACGCATAACCACTGACAGACCTCGCATCGCCGAGTTTCGTTAGTGAGGCGCGGCTGCCGACGGGCAGGCATCGCGCAGGATAAGCGCAAGCAGACCAGCGGCGAGGGTTAACGCGGCGCCGACCCAGAACGCCGTCTGATAGCCACCGTTAAGGGCCGCCACTACATCCACGCCCTCCGCCGTCAGGGCGTGCGAACGCGCGGCGGCGATGCTTGCCAACACCGCGAGGCCGATGGCGCCGCCCATCATGAAGGACGTGTTCACCACGCCGGATGCAAGACCTGATTGTTCCG
>CANJPG010000154.1 GCA_947476065.1 Fidelibacterota bacterium | reverse complement strand
GCCATGGCTCCCGTCGCCATCGGCGGTACGTGCACTTGCGCATGGGGCCAGCCGGCGACAGCCCGCGCCACATCGTCAAGCACGGTCACACCGGCGCCCATGATCTTGAGGGGCACTTCATCCCAGCCGAGAGGCATCAGCACGAGACTCAGCATGGCGGCTGGCATGATCCACAGTCCCGTCAGCGGCACCGCCAGCAGATTTGTGACGGCGGAATAGGTCGGCAGGCGGTTGAAGTGATAGGCCGCGAATAGCGCCGTGGCCCCGCCGGCGACTAAATCGGTGACCACGAGCCCGATCAGATAAATGCCGACGACGCGCAGCACTCTTAAATCACCGTCGGCGTTGCGCCAGCCGATGCGCAGCCAACTCTGTTCATAAAGTGCGACCAGGCCCAAGACGGCCAGAAACGACATCTGGAAGCTGGCCCCAAAAATCGCATCGGGGAATATCACCAGCAGCACCAGAGCGGCCCAGGAAATCGTGCGCAGTGACAGGGCCGTGCGGTCGAGCAAGATGGCCACCATCACCACTGCGATCATCAGGAACGAGCGCACCGCCGGTACGCTCATGCCCGAGATGATGAGATAGAAAGCCGTGGCCGCGAGACCCGCAATCGCCGCAATTTTTTTGGTATTGACGCGCAAAGCAATCGCCGGGACCAAGGCCAACAGGCGGCGCACCAGGAAGAACAGCGTGCCGGCCAGCAGCGACATGTGAACGCCTGAGATCGACAGCAGATGCGCGATGCCGGCGATGCGGTAGGCTTCCTGCAGGTCCTCGGGAATGGCGTTCTGTTCGCCGTTCACCAAGGCGCCCGCCACGGTGCCGTCGGGGCCGGGCAGGACCGCAGTGATGCGCGCGCCGATGGCCCGGCGAAGGCCTTCGGCCCAGGCATGGAAGCGCGCCGGCAAACCGCTTGCTGTCTTGGCGTCGTCCAACTGCCAGCGCCCAACGGCGTAACTCACGCCGCCGATTCCGTCGAAATACAAAAAGCGTTGGAACTGAAATCCGTCGGGCATCACCGGCAGCGCCGCCGGGCGCACCACCGCCCTCACCCGAATACGCTCGCCCACATTGGGCAGACCATGGGCCGATGGCAACGAGATGCGCAACCGCTTGGGCGTGGCTTCGGCCGCAACATCCGGCAGCGTAAAATCCGTGACCACGATGCGGTTGCCGTCGGGCCGCCGCTCGGCCTCGACCACCGTCGCCGTCAACATGAAGGCGCGGCTTTCGCGCTCCAACGAGGGTGTCGCGACACGGGCCGTGCGCCATTCGGCGGCGCCGTGTCCCAGTCCAAGGGCAATGAGCACCAAGCCGGTGAAGGATGCGGCGGGGATTTTTCCGCGCGCCGCAAACAGGACGGCTCCCGCCGACACCATGGCCAACGTCATCCAAACGGATGGATCGTCCTGCCAGGCAAAGAACAGCGCGGCCCCGGCGGCAAAAGCTACCACCAGCCAGACAAAGGCGCGGTCGGCCTGTCTGGTCAGTTCCGCCAGCAGTACGTCCCCAAACGCACGCATATCCAAGGTTCCCCCGTCTTGGGATATACGCTAAACAATCGTCGAAAATCGCGCTTTTGAGTACAGAAATACGCACATGACCGTCGTCACCCGCTTCGCGCCCTCACCCACCGGCTACCTGCATATCGGCGGGGTTCGCACGGCGCTGTTCAACTATCTCTACGCCAAGCACATGGGCGGCAAGTTCCTGCTGCGCATCGAGGACACCGACCGCGAACGGTCGGTACCCGAAGCCATCGAAGCCATCACGCAAGGCCTGCGCTGGATCGGCCTGCAGTGGGACGGCGAGCCTGTGTTCCAATTCGCCCGCGCCGACCGCCACCGCACGGCGGCTGAAAAACTGCTGGCTGAAGGCAAGGCCTACCGCTGCTACGCGACCCCTGAAGAACTCACCGCCATGCGCGAAGAGCAAAAGGCCAAGGGTTTGCAGATCCGCTACGACGGTCGCTGGCGCGACCGCGATGCCAAGGATGCGCCTGCCGGCGTGAAGCCCTCCATCCGCATGAAGGCGCCGCAAGACGGCGAAACCGTCATTCATGACCTCGTGCAAGGCCCGGTCACCGTCGCCAATGCACAATTGGACGACATGGTGCTGCTGCGCGGCGACGGCACGCCGACCTACATGCTGGCGGTAGTGGTCGACGACATCGACATGGGCATCACGCACGTGATCCGCGGCGACGACCATCTCAACAATGCCTTCCGCCAGCTGCAATTGATCAGGGCCCTGGGCCAGCCCGCGCCGCAGTACGCCCATATCCCCCTGATCCACGGCGCGGACGGGGCGAAACTGTCAAAGCGCCACGGCGCTGTGGGCGTCGAGTTCTACCGCGACAAGGGCTTCCTGCCCGAAGCCTTGCGCAACTACCTGGTGCGCCTCGGCTGGAGTCACGGCGACGACGAGATCATTTCCGACGCACAAGCCATCGCGTGGTTCGACATCGTCGACGTCAACCGCGGCGCTGCGCGTTTCGATATTGAGAAGCTGACCTCGCTCAACGGCAACTATATCCGTCAGTCGTCGGACCAGCGCTTGGTTGACCTGATCCTGCCGCAGCTGAATTCTCTATTGCCCGCGCCGCTGACGGCGCAACAGCGGCAATGGTTGCTCGCCGCCATGCCCGAGCTGAAGCAGCGCGCCAAGACGCTCATCGAACTGGCCGACAGCGCCAAGGCCTATGTCACCGCCCCCACGGACTTCGAGCCCAAGGCCCTGCAGCTTCTCGTCGCGCCGGGGGCGGCGCCCTTCGCAACCAGTACCGCAGATTTTACTTCTAGCACTGTTTGGAGCGCTGAAACTCCCGACCCACAAGCTATAGAGGCTTGGGCCCGCGAATATGCGGGCCAAAAGGGCGTAAAACTGGGTGAACTCATGGGACAGTTCCGTGCCGCGCTTACGGGGCGTACGGTCTCGACGTCGGTTTTCCATATGATTCCGGTACTCGGAAAGGAAGAAGTTAAGAATCGCTTCCAAAATGCTCTCAATAAGGCTGGATCGCCAGGGTATGTCGTCATAGAACCGCTATTGCCCAAAAAAACCGATGGATGACATTTGTCCGATAACGGTCGATTCACAAGCCAATCGGTCCCTGTATCATTGATTTGCATAGATTTTTTACGCTATAAGCAATGCAGCATAAGGCCGCCCTCGGGGACGTGCGGAGGGGACGGCCACAACCAAGAAAGGGACATATCGTGGCCAAAACTGTCACCCTGAAAGACGATCAAACCGGAAAGACCTGGAAGTTTCCGGTGCTCAGCGGAACCACGGGACCTGACGTTGTGGACATCAGAAAGTTCTACAGCGAAACCGATATG
>CANJPG010000153.1 GCA_947476065.1 Fidelibacterota bacterium | reverse complement strand
GCCTAGGTTGATCAGGATATCGATGCCATCCTCGGCAATACGGCGGGCAAAGACGTCGTCGGTCAGGCCGGCTGTGTCGACCCAGCCGTCTGCCGCCTTGCGCATGGCGTCCGTGACGACATCGGTGCGGGTGGTGTCGGAATACAGCACGATCTCAAATTGGTTGCGGTCGTGCTTTTCAAGCAGCGCTTCAAAAAAATAGGCTACGGAGTGGGCACGGAAATCGGGCGACAGGTAGCCGACACGCAATTTCCGCTCGGGGTCGTGGACATTGGCATGGGGCTTGGCGGGGTCGGGTTGCGAAGTTGCGAACCGACGGCCGTATTCCTTATGGATTTCAAAAATCTCGGCATTGGAGACGTCCGGCTCATAGAGGCTGGCGAAGGCGTAGTTGCTATAGAAAACCGGCGCTGAGAGCGTGTTTGCTTCGGCAGCAGTGCGCATCGCCGCACGCGCCTCGGTGACCGCATGTTGGTCGAGCAGCAGCACTCCAAGGGTATTTAAGGCCATCGGGTTTTTCGGATCGAGGTCCAGCGCGCGGCGTATTTGCACTTCGGCCTCGGCGAGGCGCTGTTCTTCCAGATAGGTGACGCCGAGGCTGTAGCGGGCAAAGCCATTGTTGGGTGAGCGTTCGAGCACCTCTTCATAGGCGGCGATGGCTTCGGCGTGGTTGCCGCGCATGTAGTGGGCCACACCCAGGTTGGCCAGAGCCTCGTCGTAGTCGGGCTGACGCGCAACGGCATTGGCTAGAACGGCCGCCGCCTCGTCAAAGCGGAACATGCGCACCAACAGCGCGCCGTAGTTGTTGCTGATGACCGCCATATCGGGCCGCAATTCGACGGCGCGCTTGAAATGGGCGGCGGCTTCTTCGAGCGAATTGGTGACGGCATAGGCGAGGCCGAGATTGTTGTGGGCCTCGGCATAGGTGGGCGATGCCGCAATCGCACGGTGCAGAACGCTGATGGCCTCGTCGAAGCGCTCGGCCTGGCGCAAAGTATTGCCGTAGGCATTGAGCAGCACCGCGTAGTCAGGGTGCTCGGCGACGGCGGCGGACAGAAGGTCCAGCGCTTCCGTGAGATGGCCGGCGTCGCGCAGGGCCAAGCCAAGATTAGCCTTGGCGTCCGCATAGGCCGGGTCGAGCTTCACGGCACTGCGGTAAAGCTCAATGGCCTCACTGGTCCGCCCGGCGGTCATCAGGGCATTGGCGAGATTGTTGTGAATCACCGGATCCTGCGGCGCCAGCGCCAAGGCGTGCAAGTAGTCAGCTTCCGCGCCCGCGAGATCGCCAATCTCTTTCAAGGCGACTCCGCGATTGATCCAGGTCTCCACCGCGCCGGCATCGATTTTCAGCGCCTCGCCAAAGGCCTCAACGGCATCCTTGAAGCTGTTCTTCTTCATCAACGAGAGGCCGAGCGCATGATGGGCCCGGGCAAGATCGCGATGAAAGGCCGCGGCCATCCGTGCGACCGAGACGGCCTCGTCGAAGCGGCCCATGCGGCGCAGCAGTGTCGCACGCTGGATCAAGGCATCAGGCTGGCCAGGTACGGCGATGAGCAGCGCATCGAGAACACGCAACGCCTCTTCCGGCTGGTTCAACTCGCCGAGCAGCATGGCGAGATTGACGGCATAAAGCGCTTCACGGCTGTTAAGGGCCACGGCTTCGCGCATATGCCGCAGCGCGCCCTCGGCCTCACCCAGGCGGCGTTTGGCCAGGCCTGCAATATTGTGGCCATCGGCATCGCCGGGAGAGCGCGCGAGATAGGTTTCGAGGAGAAGATCGGCGCCGGCGACATCGCCGGCCTCTAGGAATTTAAGGCCCTGCTGCAGCAGCGGCGACAACGGCCGCTCCTGGGGGCTAAGGCGGGAGGGGCCGGACTGCATGGGCGCATCACCGGTATCGGCACAGGCTGATGATTCAGCCGGTACCATTGGCATTATGCAGACTGCGATCCGCTCTGCGGTCGCGGCGGCTCTACCGGCGCCGCCGTTTGCGGCGAGGCGCGCAAGCCGGCAGCTAGATTGCGATTGATATTGATAAGCACGTCGAGGTCAGCGGCGTTGCTAGACCGCATGGCCTTGGTGGTCTGCTTATCGACAAAAATGCTCAAGGACATGACGTTCGCTTTGATTTCATTGGGCAGCTGATTTTCAGGCTCGGTCAGGTCGGCCTGAATGATTGTCCACAGCAGGTGGTTGAAACGCAGCGCTTTCGAATATTCTTCGATGTTGCCGGTCTTCTGCTTGGCTTCTTCCAAAAGCACCGCAGCCTTCGTGAAGGCCATGGCTTCGACCTCGCGCGGCGAAAGATTGCGCTTTTGCTGTTGCTGGTAGGCTGCAACTTTATCTTTTGACATTCGCCAAGGCCTCCGCCTCGAACTTGATCAATTGCCGACATAGCTTTAGCGCGCGGTAATGATCCGCACCCAGGATGTGCTGAGACATCTCCACCATCAGATCGACCCCGCGGGCGTCCATGGGTACTAAGATCATTTGTCTCATTAAAACGAAGTAAATTCCATGGTAATCCTTTTCCCGGGCGGGGTTGATGTACATGTTAAGGATCGTCACGTAGAGCTTTTTGGCGATCGTGTCCGCCTTCTCTTCCGTAATGATGTCCTTTTCCCGCACCACAGGCACGCGATTCAGAACCACAAATTCGGTTTTGGCCGGTCCGTTGGCAATCACCGACGTACCAATCAGGACCTTCTCGTTGGGCTTCAGCGTTAGTTTAAGCGGCATAGGGAACTCAACATCGCGCGATTGATCGCCTTCGGGAGCATGAAAATATCGACATAGAGTGCCGACGGTGCGATGCGCGTCAGCCGTGAGCGCGCAGTATGAATCGAATTACGCGGCGCGGGAAGCCCATCCGCGTGCGGGCTCGAAACAACGGCCTGATAGGGGCGCCGGCGCCGGAAGAAGCGAACCAGGCCGTGGCGTAAACTTTGTGTAGCCATTGAAGAATTCCCCCGATCAGCCTTGCGGCGTGGGCTTTAGAAGAGCCTGAGGATCGCTTCTTCGGACTTCTGAGCGATGGACAGCGAGATTGTGCCCAACTGCTGGCGCGTCTGCAGCGACAGCAGGTTGGCGGATTCTTCGTTCATGTCCGCATTCACCAAGTCGGCGGCGCCGCCCTTGAGGGTGGTGATAATCCGCGTGGTGAAGTCGGCGCGGATCTGCAACAGCGAGGAGTTGGTGCCGAACGTCTGAGCCGATTGGCGTACAGTCATCAGCGCCGAGTCGAGTGCACGCAGGCAGGAGTTGATGGCCTTGATGCCGGTGGAACCGGTCTGGCCCCACAGCCCTTGCGTGCCGGGACCACCAGTCGTGACCGCCGAACGGCCCATGATGGATGCGTAGTCGCTGGTCTTGAGGCCGCTGATGACCAGCTGGTTGATAGCGGCGGCTTCGGTGCGCTCGTTGAACTTGACCGTCAGCGAGTCGGCGCCCGGCTGGAAAGGAGTGATGTTGTT
>CANJPG010000152.1 GCA_947476065.1 Fidelibacterota bacterium | reverse complement strand
TGAGCGAGGATGCCGGCGTGTCGGTGCTGCTGCTGGAAGCGGGCGGCGTGGTGCACGACGCGGGTGTCGATGCGCCGCCGGCGTGGCCGGGGCTCGCGGGCGGGGCCTTCGACTGGCGTTATCACTCGACGCCGCAAAAGGGCTTGGCCGGGCGCACGCTTGATCAACCGCGCGGCAAAGGGCTGGGCGGATCGACACTGATCAACGCGCTGGGCTTTCAGCGCGGACCGCGCGAGGCCTATGACCGCTGGGCGCAGCAGACGGGTAATAGCGCCTGGGGCTATGACGGGCTGCTGCCCTATTTCAAGAAACTCGAAACGTCGTCGGCGGGGGCTGATGCCTATCGTGGCGGCGCGGGGCCGTTGCATGTGCTGCATGTGAGCGGTGTCGCGGACAAGAACCCGCTGTCGGTCGCCTTTGCCGAAGCCGGCGTTGCCGCGGGACATGGGGCGAACCCCGATTGGAACGGTGCGCGGGCCGACGGCACTATTTGGACGCAACTGACCATCAAGGACGGAAAGCGCGATACAGCGGCGTCGGCTTTTGTCGAGCCGGTGCGGACGCGGGCGAACCTGGGCATTGTCACCGGCGCTTTGGCGTTGAAACTGCGGCTGAAGAAAAACCGCTGTGTCGGCGTGGACGTGGCCGTGGACGGTAACGTGGTGGCGGTGTCGCCTAAGCGCGAGACGATTTTGTGCGCGGGGGCTTTTGACTCGCCGCGCCTGCTGATGCTGTCGGGCATCGGGCCGGCGGATGCACTCAATAAAGCCGGCGTTACGCCGGTGCATGATTTGAGCGGCGTGGGGCGTGAGCTGCAGGATCATCCCCTGGCGCCGGGGCTACTGTTCGCGGGCGCCCGCGAGGTGCTGCTGTCGCACTACAATCACGCCGAGACGATCATTGTGGCGAAGAGTTCCAAATCGCCCGGCTGGGCGGACTTGATGCTGATGGGTCTAGCTGTGCCGTTCCTGGCGCCGAGCCTGGGCGCGCCGCCGACGGGGACTTTCTCTTTCGTGCCGGCGCTGACTTATCCGCGCAGCCGCGGGTCGTTGACGCTGGCCAGTGCGGACCCGCGCGCGGCGGCGATCATCGACCCCGGCTATCTGAGCCATTCCGACGACGTGGATGCCCTGGTGGATGGCATCCTGCTGGGCCGCGCCGTGGCCGCCACCGCGCCTTTGAAGCCGTGGATCGCGCGGGAAGTATTTCCAGGCCCGGCAATGACCAGCCGCGCGGAGCTGGGCGAGTACCTCCGCCGCATCAGTTCGCCGTTTTTCCACCCGGTGTCCACCTGCCGCATGGGCCAGGACGGCGATGCGGGCGCGGTTGTGGACACGTCATGCCGCGTGCGCGGCATTGCGAACTTGCGTGTGGTGGACGCCTCGGTGTTCCCGTCGATCCCGCAAGCCATGACCAACGCCGCCGTGCTGGCGGTGGCCGAACGGGCGGCGGATTTCATCCGCGTTTAGACGACGACCCGCTTGAACCCGCGCAAGTTGCCCGTCGGGCTGACGGCACAGCCGATGCCTTTCATGCCCACTGGGTTCGTGGCGGTGAACAGGCCCATGTAGTAGAGCCGGATCTCTCTGCCTTTGATGGCGATCTGCGGCGCGGTTACCCCTTTGTCGTCCCAGGCATCGGGCGCGCCGTGAATGAAGATCGGCGCGGTGAAGTCGGAGGGGCTGGAGGCCTTGGTGACGTATCGCATGCCGGGGGTGGTCTAGCGCCGGGCGAGAACCAGGCGTTCGGATTTGGATGCGGGGGTGGATTTGACGACATCGAACAGGGGTAGGAGCGCTGCCCAGCCGGCGTCCGGGGCGCCGGTGCGTTTGTCGATGATCATCAGGCCGCCTTGGCGCAGGCCCTTGGTGATGAAGGCGACATATTCATCGCAAGGATAGTGAAAGCCCATCGAGAGCAAGCTGACGACGATATCAAAGCCGGCCTCGGGAAGCGGCTCCTTCCGCGGATTGCAGCATGTAATGTGCGCAGGCTCCGCGCTGTTGCCGATGAGGAAATTCCGGCACGAGGCGAGGCTGGAATATCCGGAACCCGATTGGGCATAGCCGTGCTGGTGTTCGGCCGACTGCTCGATATCAATCAGCAGAAGGTTGGGTCGGCTGGTGTTGTACATCAATATTTCAAAGAACCCGAGGCCGGGACCGATGCTGACCGCCGACGCGGGAGCAAGGGCCGCGATGTGGGGCCGCAGCTCCTCGAACTCCGCGGTGATTTCGGCGAAGGTCAGCTTGACGAACTCCGCGGTCCGGCCGCTGTCGGCCAGGAACGCGGCCAATTGCGGCTTCTCGCCCGTCTTCAGCCAATGCTTAAGTGCGTTCGCCCCGCCCCAGGCGATGAACGTGCCGGTTCTCTGGAGGATTAGGTTGGCGAGATCCTCTTGGGTCAATGTGAGTTTCATGGATCCGCGTCAGGGCTGGCGGGCGAAGCGCCCGGGTGCAGATTTACCCTAATCGGCGGCGCTGTCCCTGGCAACGGCAGCAGCAATATATAGCCAATTTTCCAGCGGAACAGCAACGTTCAATGCGCCTAACATGTCGAGATCGCTTCGATGTTGCTACCTTAAGCCGCAATCAGCTCAGGCGTGTGACGTGCTATGCCCGATGAGATGAGCGTCTCTTTTATGGGGCCGCATTCCCCCTCACAACAACAGCGGATTGCGGCGTTGTCCGGACGCGACGAGACGGACCATGTCCTCGACCTTTCGGCGCAGCACATCCAGGTCCACGCGATAATCGGAAAGCTCGTTGAAACCGAACCCGTTGTCTCTGAACTGGCCCGGCGCTTCTACGTGGTCGCAGTCGATGCGCTCATGGACTTGACGCAATGCCATGGCGCTGCCCAAGCCACCCCACAGGCCCAAGCCGACATCGCGCGGGGCCAATAGTATGTTGATGCAATGCTCGGGCGCGAATGAGCTCATGATTGTTCCGGCCCCCAAGGCGCAGATCATGAATTCGGCGCCGCTGACGATTTCCACCTGCTCGCGGGCGGTCAACGCGGCCATGTCGACAGACTCGAATCCGTAGAGCCGCAAAAGGGCGATCACCTCGGCTTCGTTGACGATCCTGCGCCAGCGCGCGTCGCCGCGCCCCAAGAACAGGCGCCGCCGCTCGGCGAGTCTGGGCCCGCCGATCGATGACAAAACGCGAAAGCGCAGCCAATGCTGGCCCGCGGCCCAATACCGCCACCTACCCTTCAAGTCACGGTAGTGGCACGATGAGGACACCCACGCATTGCGGTAAGCCGGCGGCTCGGCAATGGGCACTGTGATGATACGCTCGCGCGCGATGCCGGCCAGTTCCAGGAATCCGAGCCATGGTTTCGGCAGGTTCTCGTAGACTACCACAGGCAGATCGCGGCCGATGCCGAACATTTCGAAGATGACCAGGCGGTTCAGATACTCGAAAATGAAGTGGCCGAAGTTGGCGCCGACGGTGAGGTGCGAAAGACCGGTTTCGGTGGGCTCGCTCCATGTTCCGCCCAAGAAAATACACTC
>CANJPG010000151.1 GCA_947476065.1 Fidelibacterota bacterium | reverse complement strand
TTCGGCTTCTATTCGCAGTTCTATCGCGTGCCACGCACGACGCTGGTGGGGCCCGAATTCCAGATCTATTCGCCCACCGATGCCGTGCTGCGGGGCAATCTGCTCTGGCAGGCGCTGACCAACGGCGGCTCCGACTTCACCATCGACCTTGCGCCTATTACTTCGGCGCCGACGACTGTGGATGTCATCGACCGGGTCGACCGGGCGCTGCTGTATGGCCGCATGCCGCAGCCCATGCGCCAAACCATCGCCAACGTTTTGGCCACGCAGGACACGGTGACGGCGCGCACCCAGATGGCGCTGTATCTCACCGCGCTCTCCGGCCTCTACGCCGTGCAGCATTAGGAGCATGCAGATGAACACGCAATCCCGCCGCTCTTTCCTGCGCTTTGCCGGTTCCGCCGCTGGTATGGCCGCCCTCGGGCGCCTTGCCGGCACCACGGCCTTCGCCCAGTCCGCGCCCGACTACAAAGCCCTGGTCTGCATCTTCCTGTTCGGAGGCAACGACAGCCACAACATGGTCGTGCCGCAGGAGGCGGCGGCCTACGGCACCTATCGCGCCGCGCGCCGGGCCCTCAGCTTGCCCGACGGCAATACCAAGCTGCTGCCGATCAACGCCCGCGCCGGCACGGCTTATGCCTTTAACGACGGCCTCGCCGGCATCGCGCCCTTGTGGGCCGAAGGCAAGCTGGCCGTGATTGCCAACGTCGGCATGCTGGCGGCCCCGACGACGCGCGCCCAGTACCTGGCCAAGAGCGTGCCGCTGCCGACCAATCTGTTCTCCCATGCCGATCAGGTGATCGCCAAACAGGCGGGGGATGCCTTCGGCTCGGGTGGTTCCGGCTGGGTCGGACGTATCGCCGACATGGTCAATGGTCTGAACGGCGCTGCGCGTTTTCCCGCCGCCTTCTCGATTTCAGGCAGCGCCTTGATGCCGACCGGCAGCATCGTTCAGCCGGCCACGCTATATCCCGGCTTCGACCTAACATCGGACGGCATGAGCGCCTGGCCGGCCTCGGCTGCGGCGGCGCGTGCGCAAGGGCTGGCGGAGGTCATCACTTTCGACAGCGGTCTCGCGCTGGTCCAGGCGGCCAACCGCGTGCGCCAGGATGCGCTCGACCTCAACACCATGCTGCGCAGTGCAGGCACCGCCGCGCCGCTGGCAACGGTGTTCCCCGGCACCAACATCGGCGTGCAGCTGCGTCAGGTGGCGCAGATAATCCGCTTGAGGGCTTCCACCGGAATGTCGCGCCAGGTGTTCTTCTGTTCGCTGGGCGGCTTCGATACCCATTCGAACCAAAGCTGGGCGCATTGGGATCTGCTGCGCGAAGTGGGTGACGCCATGAAAGCCTTCTACACCTCGACGATGGAAATGGGCCTGGCCGACAAAGTCACCACCTTCACTGAAACCGATTTCGGTCGGACGTTAGAATCCAGCGGTACTGGGTCGGATCATGGCTGGGGCGGGCATCAGCTGGTCATGGGCGGCGCGGTCAAAGGCGGGGACATCTACGGCACCTTCCCGAACCTGGCCCTCAGCGGGCCCGATGACGCCAATACGCGCGGCGTGCTCATCCCCAGCACAGCGCTCGATCAGTACGGCGCGACCTTGGCAAAATGGTTCGGCGTGGATGGCGGGGGAATGACGCAGGTGTTTCCCAATATCGGCAAATTCGCCAGCGCCGATTTGGGCTTCCTCGGCTAGGCGTTCGGCACCAACACCGTACCGACGGGGGCTAGGCTGATGCGCGCTAGCTTCAGGTGCGCCCAGGCAAAGGGCAGGCCGATGATGGTGATGCCCAGCAGCACCGCAATGATCAGATGGCCCAAGGCCAACCACCAGCCGGCAAGGACAAACCAAATGACGTTACCGATGAAACTGACGGGCCCGGCCCCGCGGACTTCCACCGTCTGACCAAAGGGCAGCAGGGTATAGCCGGCGATGCGTAAAGCCGCCGGCGTCCATGGCAGGCCGACAATGGTGATCGCCATGAGAAAGGCTGCGATCAGCCAGCCCAAAGCCATCCATAAGCCTCCAAACAGAATCCAGAGAATATTGAGGATCAAGGACATGGCGCATTATCGGGCTTCTGCCCGCCCTGCGCCAGAGTCTAACGCAGACCTGCGTCCCAAGCGCCATGCTTGGCCTGCCCCGGCGAAGAGCCGGGATCTTTCGAGATCGTCTAGTGTCGGAAGGTGATGCTGGCTGAGCCGCCCACGTCGGGTAAAGTTTTGGTCAGGTTGGCTGTGGCCACCTGGAAGAGCAAGCGCACCAAACCCTGTTTTGAAACCCACATCTGGCCCTGATGCGGTGCAAAGCACATCAGCGTCAAGTTCGGATCGGTTTTCCCGCCGGGATACCAGGCCGCTACTATCGGGCTCCAGTAACGCTCGATGCGACCCGGATCGCGGTCGACGCTTAAGGTTCCGAAAATATCGGCGAAGACTTCCTGATCTTTCGCAGCGAGCACGAGGCGCGCCTCGGTGCTGCCGGCGGCCTCGGCGGCGAGTTCAGTGTCGTCACGCGTGAAAAACCAGATCAGTTCACTCTCCGGCTCGCTGAAGGCGGTCATGGGCCGCAGGTGCTGGTCGGGGGTATTGATGCCCAACATGACCGTTGTGTGATTCTGGACGTGGTCCCAAAACGCCTGCACGGCTTCGCCTTCGGACAAGGGCTCGCGTAGGTGGATGTCGTGGGGCTGGTCGAGCGTCATGATCGATCTCCATTTCTGCTGGGGTGCAGACATAACGAAGCCGTGGGAGGGGAGTTCCGCTCACATATGTAACGCAGCCTTGATCGCGCTCGGGCGTTAATGGTGAGAGGCCATAATGTCTACATGGTTCATCTCGCGTTTCGCGTGTATCGCCGCGCTGCTGCATATGTCGCAGGCGCAAGCGGCCGAGTCCGGCGTTGTGACGCAGCGCGGCACGGCATCATTCTATGCGGACAAACTGCACGGCCAGCGCACCGCCAGCGGTGAGGTCCTAGATCAGGACGCGTTTACGGCGGCCTCGAAGACACTGCCGCTCGGGACTTATGCCCTCGTCACCAATCTTGAGACCGGCAAAAGGGTGCGGGTGCGCATCAACGACCGCGGCCCCTTCACGCAGGGGCGCATCATCGATCTGTCCAGGCGTGCGGCGACGGCATTGGAGATGGACGGGCGCGACGGTGTAGCGCGCGTGGTGGTGGAGGCGAGGGCGGGCGACCAGCCGACGGCGGAGTTGCAACACCGCATCGCGGCGGCCGCGCGCCGCCAATGACCCCAATACTATCACTACTGACCGTTTGAAAAGAGTAGGGCAGGCCGCTATGAGCCGCATCAGTCTGAAGTTCATCAAGGAAGACGACGAACGCCCGGTGACGACCGGCCTTGGTTACTACGCGCGGTTGCGGCTGGGCATCATGCAGTACGACGCTTTCCGCAACCGCCAAATCACGGCGGTTCATGTAGAGCATGGAGTTGACGAGAAAAAATCTACTTAGCTTTCCGCGGTCTTGCGGTAAAGCTCGAGCCGCCCCGGCCAGCCGTCCTCGGACAACTCGCACAAACGCCCGCCCAGATGTTGCTCGAAGACAGCTTTCTAACCCGGCGTGCAAACCTGATGGTATTCCCACTGCCGGGTCTTTTCGTTCCAGACCATGTCGGATTTGCAGATCTTGGCGGGCTTTTGGGCCGGAAGCGGTGCCAGCACCGGGGGCTTCGGCGGACAGATGTCGGGCGTGCAGATCGTCGTCTCGCCGGGAGTGGTGCAGTTAGCGACGGGCCGGCCGTCAAAGCAGCTACAGGTGCAGGAGGTCTGCGCCTCGACACGCGTCACATATGAGGCGAGA
>CANJPG010000150.1 GCA_947476065.1 Fidelibacterota bacterium | reverse complement strand
GCAGACTTGCCCTGCGCCATCAGCACCTCGATCTGCCTTAACTTGGAAACAATCTGCTCTGCGCCTAATCCACGTTTGCCCATGTTCAACTCCTTCTATACGGGTCAATTCTCTCAAATCGACCGGTACAAAAAAAGCCGTCAGGTCACACGCGCCCATCGCCGGTGTACATGGGCTGCTTCCCGGCGGCCACATCGATGATGGCAAGGCGGCGGTGCGCGAGGGCAACACCGGCCTCCGTGTGGAAGCCGTCGGCGTCGGGTCCGCGGTGGGCGATAGCATCCGCCATGCGCTTTAACAGGCCGAGATTGAAATCCCGCTTACCGGCGCCGTCAAAAAGCCCCGTGATACCGCACATATATCAAATCCTTTCGATTACCGCCGCCGCCAGGGGGCCGGTGGCTGCGGCGCACAGCGCGAGGCCCGCAATGGCGGCGGACCACGTTACATTGACGGCCAAGGGCCGGACTGCATCGGGCGTGCGTGGTGTTGCCGCGGGATTCGCCTCCCGCACCTTGGCGCCGGCCCACATCAGGCCAAGCATCACGATGGCGAAGAAGCCCCAGCCGAACAGCAGATGGTCGTCGGCCAAGCCAATTTTCTGATCGGTCCATTCCGTGAGCGAGATGATGAGATAGATGCGCAAGATATTGGCAACGATGGCAGCTACCAGAGCGATTGCTACGCAAAGAATGCGCGTCGAGAGGCGTCGGTAAATCAATTTGCCGTAGACCAACGAGAGCGCGAACGCAGACAAGAGGAAATTTAGGCCGGCACAGCCGGTCTCGACCATAAAACGCCCTTGCGGCACCTCAATAATGAGACCGTCGGCAAAGACCGGAATGCCGCTTGCCTGCAGCAGCAGCACTGCGCCGGCATGGGCAATCCACTGTAATGGCGCGAGTAAGAACGCACCCGTCGGGACCATCAGCCAAAGGTAGTTCAGCGGAAAACTGAGCTTGCGGTAAACCGCCGTGCCGAGAACGCTTAAAAACAGTCCCTGCACCATGCCGACAAGGGCGAAGTGGCGTCCCTCGTCGATATCGAGCTTGTCGGCTAATAGCCACACTGCGCTAAAGGCCGCGGTCAATAATAACCCGAGGACCGAAGGACGCCGCATAACAGCGCGAAGGCTACGTCGCTCCTCCCAGATCAAATAGGCGGCAATCGGCGCAATCAAATAGCCGTAGTTGTAAGCCGAGGATGTTTCCCAGAGATGGAGCGCGCTTGCTGCTGTCGAGCGGAAAAGCAGAAGAAGACCTGCCAACGAGAGCGCGACGACCGACCATGTAGCGTCGAAGCGCGTGGATGTGCGCACGGGAGCGCTCTGGCCATCACGTTGCGCTTCACTTAACTCGAAAACCGACACGCTCACATTCCGATTCGAATCCCCGGGGGATATTCCGCGGGCCAATTCCGATATAATCCCGTGATTTGGATGCCAGATACGCGCGTTCCGCTTCACGAAGTCTCTTAAAAGTCGCCGATTCGAGCTGCCTCTTCAAAGTGTGCTGCGCGATTCACCGCAACTTTTCAGCGTTTCGGCCGCACTTCGTATTTGGCCCCACACGCTCACCTACAATTCCGGCTGCCATTGATGACGGTGGATGTCTTTTCAGGTTGAAGCCGAGCACTACTGACACGCGCAGTGGCGCGCGCTCCATATGTAAACTTCCGAGACAGAGAAATGGCCCCGCGCGTATTTATGGAATTTTAGACGCGCCCAGCACGGTGTCTGTTGACCCACATTTTGCACGGAATAGAACTACTTGGGAGCATGCTATTCACGCAGAAGCACCAAACAGAATCCCTGCGGCTATGTCGCGATCACGTTTGCACAAAAGGTTGCAACGGCGCGGCGGAAACATTGTTCCCTCCGATTCCGCATTTTTTATTGAGGCACTAACTTTTCGCAGGCTAAATGCCCTCGCGATGGATTGATCGGCAGTTGGGGGTGCTTGCGGCAATGCGGCGTGGTTGAAATCGCTGGGGATTTGCACTTCAACCACGCCGAGCTCTATTCCAATGTCTTCCCGTGCACAATCGTCACGTGATATCAGACAGGCGCCGTCTTCTCGCGTTGAGGAACGGCTATGAAGGTGTTTAACAGAAGGAGCGTACTATGGGCGGGCGTCGCAGGCGCAGCGGGGACCGCAGCCCTCAGAATTCGATCCGGGGCCATAGCCGCCGCACCCGCCGTCGTCCTCAAGGCTGTGGTGACGATAGCCGGCGCGAAGTACGAGTTTCGCCAAGATCAGGGGACGGACCTCGGGGATTTTGTTTCTACTATTGGCGCATTAACACAAGCCTGTGTACGCATTGAGGTCACCGGCTGCCAGTTAACGGCCTTCTTCCGCCCCGACAGCACCTCCGAGCGCATCGAAGTTGTGTGGAATTATCGGTGGATCGGCCACGAGAATGCGGTTGAATGCCTGCTCGATAGTCTCAAGCGCTTGGAATATCGCGGCTACGAACCCGCCGGCATAGTTGCCCTCGTGGACGGATCCATTGTTCGCCGCCGGGCAGTGGGCAAGATCGCGAGCCTGGTTGCGCGCGTGGCCGCCGGGCCGGCAAGAATGCCGCCCAATCGATTTGCTTGCCGCGTCTCGATCCCTTTGTGATGCCGATCCCGCCGGGCATTCAACTGCTGGCCTATCACACTGCCGTGCTCAAGGGTACCGACGTCGATCAGCGGCGCAATCTGGCCAAGAGCGTGACGGTGGAATAGCGGTTCAGGTCTTTTCGGGCTTCTTGAGCTTGCCGCGCATCTCGTACCAGACGTTGCCGAGCAATTCGTAGATTGCCGTATAGCTGGTCGATAGTGCCGACTGGCGCGGCAGATAGACTCCGACATATGAATGGGAAGAACCTGAAAAAGCCGTTGGCGCCGGCGTCACGGTCAGGCCTGCCGTCCGAAACAGCTCGGCTGCACGCGGCATATGCGAGGCGTGCGTCACAAGGATGATGCGCGAGACATCGGCCCGGTGCAGAATCTCGGCGCTGAACTGGGCGTTCTCGTAGGTGTCGCCGGATTTGTCCTCCACCCATTCCACCGGCACGCCAAAAGACTCTTCCAGCGATTTTTTCATCAGCTGCGCCAGCGAGCCGGCAGCTTCGCGCGAGTTGCCGCCCGACACCAGGATAGGCAGGTTGCGTTGACGCCAGAGATAGGCGGCATAGGCCAGCCGCTGCAGAGTCACTTCGTCGATGGTGCCGCCGCCGTATTCGGGCGCGTTGGGCCAAAGGCCTGCCGCCAGCACGACGATGGCCTGCGCATCGCTGGCCAAGAACTGCTGCTTTTGCAGCGCCACTGTCGTGGTCTGCGCGGCCGCGCCTAATCGGCTTGCGACGATTGGCGTGGCGAGAAGATAGAAAACCAATACACCGAGAAACGTGACCAGGAACCCAAGCCGCCGCCGGCCCGCCGCCAGAAGTAAAATGCCAAGAAATAGGATCACCAGCAGGCTGCCCGGCGGCAAGGCAAGCGCCTTGACCACGTCATACAAGTTCAGACTATTTTCAGGCACTGGGCATCCTTGGACCGGCTAACGCCGGTAGGCGTGCAAAGGTTTGGCGTCTTTTATAGGAGCGCTCATGCGACGACGCAAATCGCCCGCGTTTACACGTGGGCGATTTGGCCGAAGGGGCGGGAAAACGGGTCAGTTCGCGGTGCGCACCCGCGTGATGGCATCGCCGAACAGGGCTTCGTCGCTGGGAAGCTCCTTGTTTTTGTCGAGCGGGAAGGCGACCCAACTTTCGTTGATCAGGTCGCGCCAGGTGATGTTGTTATTGGTGGCGTTGCCGCCCCAGGAGCCGCAGCCCAGCGACAGGGTCTGGCGCATGCCGTTCCACAGGTTGCCGCTGTTG
>CANJPG010000149.1 GCA_947476065.1 Fidelibacterota bacterium | reverse complement strand
GATCGGCGCGGGTGGCGCCTTTGGCGGTCTCGACGCCGAAGGCCGTATAGCCGCGCTGACCGCCGCCATTGGGGACGATATAACGGCGCTTCACATCATCCGGCAGCGCAAAAAAAGCTTTGGTGCGGGCAAAGGCCGTGTCGATGATTTTTGCATCGATGCCGTGATCAGCAATCACGGCAAAGCCCGTGCGTACGAACGACGCGCCCAAGGCTTTGGCAAAGGCCGGCATATCGCGGTCGGCGGCGGTGATGGACACGGGCTCGACGGCGCTTTTGCTCATGCTTTATTTCTAGCGGAAATTGCGCTGTTCCACAAAGCATGACATGACCGCCATATGGTGTTTTTGCGGTACCAAAACAAGCCCGCGCCGTTTTGGTCAGGCCCGCCGTTCGCTTTTTCGGACATGTCCTTTGTCTGCTTCCGAATCCCGAGGAAATCCGCCGCATTTACCGGCCTTGTTTTCGCGCTGGCAATTCCCATGTTTCACAATGGAAATTCTGGGAATAAACGATGTTGTCTCGCGATCTGTCGGTTTGGATGTGGAGCGAAGCCCGCGATGCGCTGGAACGCGCCGAGCGGCTGCAGCGGCGCTTTTTCGCCGTGGCCGCGTCGCAGCGCGCCCATTCCTGGGAGCCGCCGGCGGACGTGCTAGAGACCGACGACGGCTTACATATCACCGTCGCCTTGCCAGGCGTCGAGCCACGCGACATCGAAGCGGCATTTGATGACGACGCGTTGCTGGTCAGCTGCGAACGCAGACTGCCGCGCGAGACGCAAACCGCTTCTATCAGGCGCCTTGAAATTCCTTACGGCCGTTTTGAGCGGCGCATTCCTCTGCCGCCTGGGCGCTATGCGCTGATGCAACGCCATGTCGAAAACGGCTGTCTGGTCGTGCGTCTGCGGAAACTGGCTTAAATGTTGGGAAGTGTGGGTAGGTTGACATGAACGTCATCGGAAACGAAAAGACCATCAAAGCTGACGCCGAGCAATCGCGCGTCAATGCCGCGCCGGATTCCGGCAAGATGAGCAGCGCCGACGGCGCCGTCCTCCAGCTGCCGCCGGGCGTCGTGCCCGTGCTGGCGCTGCGCGAAGGCGTGCTGTTCCCGGGCGTGGTGCTGCCATTGAGCCTGGGCCGCGAACGCTCCACTGCAGCGGCGCAATACGCCGTGCGGGCGCAATCTCCGCTTGCCGTCGTGCTGCAGCGTGACGCCAGCATCGAGGAGCCCAAGCCCGGCGATCTGTATGAGGTCGGCACCGTCGGCGGCATCGTGCGCTACGTCAACGGCGACAGCGGCCAGCATCTGATCGCCCGCGGCGAACAGCGCTTTCGCATCGCGAGCTTTGTCGACGGCTATCCGTTCCTGGCCGCGCGCATCGAACGCATCCCCGAGCCCGAGTCCAAAGGGGCCGAGATCGACGCGCGCTTCCTGCAGCTGCGTGAACGTGCGCTGGAATCCTTGAAACTCACCGGCAACGGGTCATCCGATCTGAGCAATTCCGTGCAGGGCATCACCAGCCCGGCGCAATTGGCCGATGCGGTCGCGAGCCTTGACGACTTTAAGGTCGAAGAGAAGCAGCAGGTCCTTGAGACCGTGGACCTTGCCGCGCGCCTGGACCGCGTGTTGTGGCTGATGGCATATAAACTGGGTGTGTTGCGGATGTCCCACGACATCGGCACACGCACGCGCGAAACCATCGAAGGCCGCCAGCGCGAACACATCTTGCGGGAACAACTGCGCACGATTCAAAAAGAGCTGGGCGACGACGACAGCGGCGCCGATGCGGCCAAGCTGGACGAAGCCATCGCCAAAGCCAAAATGCCCGAAGCGGTCGAGAAACAGGCCCGCAAGGAACTCGCGCGCCTGAAGGCGATGCCTGACTCGGGCGGCGAATCATCGATGCTGCGCACCTACCTCGAATGGCTGACGGAATTGCCGTGGTCGGTCGAGACCGGCGGCGCAATCGATATCGCCGAGGCTCGCCGGGTCTTGGACGAGGATCATTTCGGCTTGGCCAAAATCAAGGAGCGCATCCTTGAGTACCTGGCCGTGCGCAAACTGAACCCCTCAGGCAAAGCGCCGATCCTGTTGTTCGTGGGCCCGCCGGGCGTGGGTAAAACCTCGCTGGGCAAAAGCATCGCTAAGGCCACGGGCCGCGCTTTCTCGCGCGTCAGTCTTGGCGGCGTGCATGATGAAGCCGAGATCCGCGGTCACCGCCGCACCTACATCGGCGCGCTGCCGGGCAACATCATCCAAAGCCTGCGGCGCGCAGGCGCTCGTGACTCCGTGCTGATGCTCGACGAAATCGACAAGCTCGGTCGCGGCGTCCAAGGCGATCCGTCGTCGGCCCTGCTCGAGGTGCTGGACCCAGCGCAGAATTCAACGTTCCGCGACAATTACCTGGGTGTCGATTTCGACCTGTCTAAGGTGCTCTTCATCGCCACCGCCAACATGCTCGACACCATCCCGGGCCCGTTGCGCGACCGCATGGAAGTGATTCAGTTGGCGGGTTATACGCTGGCCGAAAAGCTCGAGATCGCCACACGCTATCTCGTACCACGCCAGCTGGAAGAGAACGGCCTGAAACCTGAGCAGGTCAGCATCGACGAAGAGGCGTTGCGCGCCATCATCAGCGGCTATACCCGCGAGGCGGGCGTGCGCAATCTTGAACGCGAAATCGGTGCAGTCTTGCGCCGCTATGCGGTCCGGATCGCCGAAGGCGTGGACGAAGTCTTCGCCATCAACGCCGAAGAGGTTACGCGCATCTTGGGCGGCAAACGCTTTGAGTCCGAGCAGGCGCAAAACAGCGGCATCCCCGGCGTAGCCACCGGCCTCGCCTGGACGCCGGTGGGCGGTGACATCCTGTTCATCGAAGCCAACCGCGTGCCCGGCACTGGCCGGATGTTGATCACCGGTCAACTGGGTGAGGTGATGAAGGAAAGCGCCCAGGCGGCTTTGAGTCTGGTGAAGTCGAAGGCTGTCGCGCTTGGCGTCGATCCCAAACAGTTCGAAACCGGTGACATCCATCTGCACGTACCGGCGGGTGCGGTGCCCAAGGACGGACCTAGCGCCGGCGTGGCGATGTTCACCACACTTGCATCCCTCGCAACCGGCCGCCCGGTGAAAAGCGATTTCGCTATGACCGGCGAGATCAGCCTGCGCGGGCTGGTGCTGCCCGTGGGCGGCATCAAGGAAAAGGTGCTGGCCGCTATGACCGCCGGCATCAAGACGGTGATGCTGCCGGCGCGCAACCGCAAGGACTTCGAGGACATTCCCGAAGAAGCCCGGCGCACACTAAAGTTTGTGTGGCTCGATACCGTTGACCAGGCGCTGGAGACGGCGCTTGAGCCGAAGGCCGCCTAAAACATGAGAGCCGCCGGCACGTTCTTCGTGCTGGCGGCTCTCGCCTCATATGTGACGCGTGTCGAGGCGCAGACCTCCTGCACCTGTAGCTGCTTTGACGGCCGGCCCGTCGCTAACTGCACCACTCCCGGCGAGACGACGATCTGCACGCCCGACATCTGTCCGCCAAAGCCCCCGGTGCTGGCTCCGCTTCCGGCCCAAAAGCCCGCCAAGATCTGCAAATCCGACATGGTCTGGAACGAAAAGACCCGACAGTGGGAATACCATCAGGTTTGCACGCCGGGTTAGAAAGCTGTCTTCGAGCAACATCTAGGCGGGCGTTTGTGCGAGTTGTCCGAGGACGGCTGGCCGGGGCTGCTCGAACTTTACCGTAAGGTCGCGAGACCTGACGGCTTTTTTTGTACCGGTCGATTTGAGAGAATTGACCCGTATAGAAGGAGTTGAACATGGGCAAACGTGGATTAGGCGCAGAGCAGATTGTTTCCAAGTTAAGGCAGATCGAGGTGCTGAT
>CANJPG010000148.1 GCA_947476065.1 Fidelibacterota bacterium | reverse complement strand
TCTTTACAGACTGACGGTTAGTTGGCCAGGGGATCCGGACGCATCTGGAATTTCACCATCTGCGGCCCGGAGGCATCTTCGCCGCCTTCCTGGTGCCAGACCGGCTGCGAGGCGTAGGTCGCAAACAGCGCCTTGCCTTTCCAGCCCTTCGACAGATCGTCGAAGCGGCCGTCCATGCCCCGGGTGTGGAAGCCCATCGGATACGGCACGCGCAACACCGTCCACTTTTTGTCGGCATCGTTGAATGCCAGCAGCGAGTCCGAGTTGGAGCCGGCCAGGATCGGCGTGTCCTTGCCCAGACCCAGCGTGTCGTGCAGATCGACCCAATCCAGATAATGATGGTCGGCCGAACCCATGTTCACGCCCGTGAGCTTGGGACCCGGCGAGTCATAGAACGACCAGCCTTCGGGGCACTGTTGACCTTCAGCAATGGTCGGGCCGCGCATAACTTTGCACTTGCTGCGGTCGAAGCGGCCGAACTGACCCGAACCATAAGCGATCCAGGCAACGCCCTTCGAGTCCGCACTGATACCACGGCCGTTGAAGGCAGCGTACTTGTTGTCACCCAGCTTCGGTGGGAGATACAACTCGGTGTGGCAGGTCGTCGGCGGATTGCTGCCGGGGTGGAAATACACGGCACCAGCCGGGAACGGGCTGTGTTTGGCGAACCACATGCCGTTGGTTTTTACATCGGTATCGACGCCGTAGAGGAAGCCCTCGACGCGCGTGTCTTTCTTTAGATCGAGCGCGACTTTTACTTCCGCCGCCGTGCCGCCGCCTTCGCCGTCGCTGCTGCCTGCCGCACGGGCCACAGCGGGTTCGTTCCACTGCTTGTTGTCCGGCGTGATGGTGACTTCATCCGCAGCTGCGGCTGTCTGCTTCGTGCCGTTGGTGTCGAGCACCATCGGGCACCAGCCGACCGACTTGGCGACGTCGTGCGACGCGTCCCAGGTGTCCATGTCCACCCAGCTGACGACCTTGTTGCTGCCGCCCGAGAAGTACATCCACTTGCTGTCGGCGCTAGCCATCAGGTGATGGGTGCCGGCGCACATCGGGATGCCTTCAATCGACTTCTTGGTGTTGTCATACACCAAGGTCATGGTGCGGGCCTTGCCCGGCAGCGGGAAGTACTTGCCATATGTGCTGTCGGTGCAGAACGCCAGGTTATCCGGGAACGGCTTCTGGTTAGGCAGCGGCGCGCCGTAGCGGCCGAGGTCGGTGATCCAGAGGCGGTTCTTCTTATCCAGCATCGGGTTGTGCGGGAACGCATCCGGCACCTGGTTGGCCGGCAGAATTTCGCCGCCCACGTTCGGGATGACTTTGTAGCCGAGTTCTTCCTGCTTGCCGGTATCCGGGTACAGGATTTCGATGTAGCCGCCCATGCCGATCACGCCGTAGATGGGTCCATTAGCATTCGAGGCCGGGTTATGACGGTCGCTCGAGACGCTGTCATGCACGTAGCGACCGTTCGACCAATCCCACGACGTCAGCACCAGGTTGCGTTCGAGACCCGCCGGACGCGGCGGGGCTTCCTTCGGCAGAGCGCCCTTGGCGATCTTCTGCGTCCAATCGGTGAACATGCCCAAGCCGCGCTGGCGGCCGTACATGGTCATGCGGTTGTTCATGTCGTTGGCGAAGTCTTTGCCGTGATCGCCAAGCACGTGGTCGCCGTCGGGGCGGGCTTTGGAAATGCGCTCGGCCCAGCCTTCCGGCGAATTGTCGATCAGCGTGCGGGTGTTCTTGTCGCCGAACTGGTGACACTGGATGCAGCCGTCCTTCATATGGGACATCCACTGCTGCTGCGACTGCATGGTCGGCGAGATGCCGTTGCCTTTCGGGCCCGTGCCGGGGAATTCATTTTCCTTCGGCGGCTCGATCAGGGCGTACCAGTAGTTGGCAGGATAAATCTGCGCCGCGGTCTTGGCGTCGGGCGCGATCGTCGCCGTCAGATTGATGTTCTTGCCGGGCGTGCCGTCGACCTGCTTGGAGTCAACCAAGCCATAGCCGCGCACCCAGACGCGATACTTCGCCTTGGGAAGTTCGGGCAGCAGGTAGCGGCCCTGGTCGTCGGTGACGACAATCTTGATCAGGCGCGTCGGCAGATCGTTGGTTTCAGCGATCACCCAGACGCCGGCTTCCGGACCTTTGCTGCTGGTCACGACACCGCCAATGGCATCGGCGTAGGTCGGCACGGATGCGGCGGCAGCGGCGTAACTGGCTTGTGACGCAACGGTCGCAGCCATAAAGCAGGTTGACGCAAAAAGTGCGCGCGCGAATTGTTTATTCATATTCCCTCTCCAGTAACAAAGATGAAGTGCAGTCCTGCCCCAATTTGCAGAACCTGCCCGGTGTGAAACCGGTCTCAGCTATTCATAGGCTTAGGGCTCGACGTACGACCAGAACAGCGTGGCCGAGTCCGTGGTGTTGACAATGCCTGACTCCAGCACGTCTTTTTTGAGATCATCGGTCACCAGGATGTCGTAGATGTCGTTGCCGGTCTTATCGCCGGGCTTCTTGTCATTGACGTAGGTGTAAAGCGCGAAGCCCTTGTAGGCCCACTGACGGGTGCCGTCGGGGCGGGCAACGATGTCCCAGAAGCCTGAGGCCTCGGCATCGGCCGGGGCGGCAAAGGGGTGCCAGGTCTTGAGGCAATCATCGCGGCACGACTTCACGCCCATGGCGCGGCCGACGGACGGGTTGCCGGGTGTCGAGCCGGGCAGACCGTGGCCATCGGGCTGATGGTAGCTGGTGTCGCGGCGATACAGCGTCATGCCGTCGGCAGTGGTCACGACCGGACCGCGCGCGATGTCCTGACGGATGCCGGCTTGCTTCGGAATGAAGTGTTTCGCCAGCAAGGCCACTTGATACTTCTTGTCGAGGCCGGTGCCGTTGGCGTCGCCGGGAATATAGTCGCCGCCGTAAGTGTAAAGCGGCTTGCCTTTGAAGGCCCACTGTTTGACGCCGTCGTCGCGGGTGATCAGCGAGAAGTCGCCCTTCGGATTGGCGAGCATCGCGGCGGAGACCGGCAGCCAATGATCAGGGCAAGTCGACGTGGCGCAGGGCAGCTTATTCTTCGAGGCGTTGCCGTCGAATGTGTACATCGTCATGCGGCGGCTATCGACCAGCACATAACCGTTGGCGGCGTCGGCTTCGTCCACGCCCATACCGTAGGGCAGCTCGATGCCGGCAGCCGGATCGAACTTGGCGTTGCGCCAGGCATTGCCGGCGCCATCGCCCTTCTTGTCGCCGGGCTTGGTGTCCTTGAGGAAGGAATAGAGCGGCTTGTCCTTAAAAGCCCACTGCATCGTGCCGTCGGTGCGTTTGATGATCGACCAGTTGCCGAAAGCTTTGGCACCTTTCGGGGCAACCGCCGCCGGCCAGTTCTTGATGCATTCTTCGTAGCAGGCCGACTTACCCTTCTCGGTATCCTTGTCGTAGGTATAAAGCGACTTTCCGCTAGCGTCGGCATAGGTGAAGCCCTGGGCTCCGCCGCGACGCGGACCGCCGCCGGCAAAGAACGGCAAGGGTTTCGGTCCGGTGGCCTCGGCTTGCGGTGTCGTGGGCTTGGCCTCGCCGGGAAGTTCGGTACCGGCGCCGGCGCCTTCATACCGGGCGGCCGCGCCAAGTTCCTGAAGCGTGATGCCAAGCGGCGTCGTCAGCTGCGCGTCCTGCGACGTGCTGGCGCTGAACGCGTTCGGGCTCCATGCGGCCGTAGCGGCCACTGCCGCAACGCCGGCGACCAACAAAGACTTCATGCTGCGCATAGCGCGGCCTCCCTTTTGATAAACCAACCAGCCTCCCGGCCGGCTTATTACGCCATGACGTCGGTGAAGGTCTTTGACGTCTTGTTGGATTCCGCGCCCCAGGTGCCGATGGGCACGCCGACGGCCTGCATGACCGTGAGGCCGACGCGGGTGACGGTGTCGCCTTTGGCCGAGATGTGCTGGCCGGTCTTCATGC
>CANJPG010000147.1 GCA_947476065.1 Fidelibacterota bacterium | reverse complement strand
GACGGCACGCTGTTTGTCGCGCGTTTCAACGACGACCACACCGTTACCTGGATGCCGCTGATCTGGGGCGCCGCGCCGCTGACGCCGGCCAACGGGTTTGCATCGCAAGCCGATGTGGTAATCGAGGCGCGCCGGGCCGCGGCGCTGTTGGGAGCGACGCCGATGGACCGGCCCGAAGACATCGAGGTCAACAAAGTCACCCATACGGTTTTTGTGGCTCTCACCAAGAATGCCCGCCGTACGGACGCCCAGACCGATGCCGCTAATCCGCGCGGGCGTAACCGCCACGGCCATATCATGGAAATCTTGCCGGCTGGCGCAGGAAGTGCCGCCGTCGATCACGCGGCGACACACGCCGGCTGGCAGCTCCTGCTGCTGGCCGGCGATCCCGAGGATGCAAAGGTCAAAGCCCAGTACCATCCCGCTGTGTCCAAGTCCGGCTGGCTATCCAATCCGGACAACTTCACCGTGGATCCGAAGGGCCGCCTGTGGATCAGCACCGATGGGTCGAACGATTTCGGTTTCGCCGACGGCATCTGGGCGACCGATGTCGTCGGACAAGGGCGGGCCTTGACCAAACACTTCTTCAGCTGCCCGGTTGGCGCGGAACTTACCGGCCCGACGTTCACGCCCGACGGCACCACACTCTTCTGCTCGGTCCAGCATCCCGGTGACGACGACGGCTCGAGTTTCGTTACCCCCGTCACCCGCTGGCCGGACTTCAAGGACGGCATCCCGCCCCGCCCGAGCGTTATCGCCATTCGGGCCGCAAGCGGCAAACCCATCGGCTAGGCCGCCACGTTCGGCACTTTGCGCCGGCGTGGGCCGCGATTAGTATCGGCGGCATGAGTGCACCGTCTACGGGTTCCCTGACCGAACGCTTCGCCGCTCTCGCCGACCCGGCGTTGTGGCGCGCTTTGGCGCCGGCATTGCATCTCGGCGACGAAAGCTTCTCCGCCGCCGCGGCCGAGCCGATTCATTTTGAGCCTGCGATGTTGGCCGAGCTGCGCGCCAGTCTTTTGCGCGAGGGTTATTTCCAGCTGCCACCCTTGGACTGGGGCATCGATGTCGCCGCATTTGGCGCCGGGGTGTCTGCGGTGGTCGGGGCCGGTTACATGCCAGCTTTTGCCTTCATGTATGACGAAGCTTGGTTCATGTACGCCCGCCTCGGCGCCCTTATCGCCGCCGTGCTGGACGAACGCTACATGATGATGCCGGCCTTCTGGGCCTGGCATGTGGACGGCGTCCGTGAGCCGGCCGGCTGGACGCCCCACCGCGACCTGGGTCACCGCACGCTGTTGCCGGACCGGCGCCCCAAAGCCATGACCTTCTGGCTGCCGCTGACCGACGCCACGCCGCAAAACGGCTGCATGTATATTCTGCCGGCGGATCGCGATCCGCTCTACGGCACGCCCAACGACCATCAGACCAGCCTTGAGCTTCAGAACGTACGCGCCTTGCCGAGCCCGGCCGGCGGCGTGCTCGCCTGGACCCAGGCGGCTTTTCATTGGGGCGGACGGGCGCGCCAACCGATTGATAAACCGCGCGTCAGTATTTCGGTGGAATTTCAGCGCGGCGATCAGCCGCCGATCTATGAGCCGCTGCTCAATCCGCGCCAATCGCCCGACGCCATACTGCGGCTGCGTCTGATCTTGCGCCAAATGATCCAGTACAAGCACATGTATCCGCTGGCGCCTGATATGCAGGCCTTGGCCGAGGCGTCAGCCTTCCGGCCGGGCCCGACACCGGCTTTCCTCGCTAGCATGATGGCGAAATAGCGCCTGCGGCTTGGGCTAGGCCGACTTCCTGAGATCGAACAGCAGATGCGCTCCTTCGAGGTCGCCCGAACGTACGGCCGCGGCAAACTCCTCGCGCACAAGCCGGTGTACACGCGCTGCCGACGGCGAGAGCTCGCCTTCGGACGGGCGGGCCAGGATGAGCTGCTTGGTCAGCTTGGGCCGAATGATCGGCGCGTACTTCAGCTTCGCGCGCCCGGCCTTCTGCTCATGCAGATAGGACGACAGTGGCAGCACGGCGTAGCCAACACCGGCCGCGGCCAGCTCATTGAGCACGCTGAAGGAATCGCCTTCGAAGCGGATGTCGAGTTTAACGCGCATCTTGGCGGCGACGTTTTCGACGATCCGGCGCATACCGTTGGGGTTGCTGGGCAGCACGAGCGGCATGCCGATAAGCTCTTTCACCGACACCGGACGGCCGGGATCGATCTGGCTTTGCACCGAGCCGATAACGATCAATTCATCGACAATCAGTTCATCGGCATGCATGTGCAAGTCCATGACCGTGCCGCAGATGATGGCGACATCGAGATCACCGCGATGCAGCCATTCCACCAGGTGCAGCGAGAGCCCATCGGTAATGGTCAGCGTGATGCCCGGAAACTCCGCGGCGACGCGTTTGGCGATGCGGCCGGTCATGACACCGGTGACGGTCGAGACCAAGCCCAGGCGAACATGGCCGCTGGGGGTCTTCGAGAGCGAGCGGATATTGGTCAGGGCCTGATCGAGTTCGCGCACGGCGCCGGAAATGGTACGGCGCAGCTCGACGCCGGCGGCGGTGAGCTTCATGCCGCGCCATTGACGCATGAACAGCGTCGCGCCGGCCTCTTCTTCAAGCAGTCGGATCTGGCGGCTGAGGGCCGGCTGGGCAATGCGCAGCTGCGCCGACGCCTTGCTGACCGAGCCGACCTCCGCGATTTTTAGAAAGATTTTAAGTTGATGCAGATCCTTCATGTTTTCCTCAGTCTTCCCCGGAACGCTATATAATTTTGATATATTTATCAGAGATGCCGCGCGGCACCTAGTCCCCAATCGGCACGACCCATGCATTCCCCGACCGATCCGGGACATTATTAAACCCGTTTTTAATCTCGACCGTTCCCGGACATCGGGGCCAACGTAGGTAGCCGCACGGGGCTGCTTTTGCCGCGAGCTCGTGTTTCCCGACCTTGCAGGGCGTGCCGCGTGACGCCCCTGCCTGGGCCGAGGAACTTTACCCAGAGCCTTCCGTTACCGAGATACACCCCGATGCGGAGGGATTCCGTGGCGAAGTATTCAGAGAGTGTGCGCAGAGATTTTGAAAGCGCCCTGCACCGGCGCAAGACGGGCACGCTGAAAAGCGGGCCGAGCGGCAAAGGCGGCACGGTCAAAAGTAAACAGCAGGCGATCGCGATTGGACTTTCCGAAGCCCGAGCCAAAGGCAAGAAGGTGCCGAAAGAGGCGCCTGCAAAGAAGAGCCGCAAAAAGTAACCGCGCCTAGTCGAAGCCCAGATTTCTATCGAGTGCATGCTCGCCGGGGTGACCGCGCCGTCGGACAGCGTCGGCGCCGCCATGCTGCGCAATGGTCGCCGCCTGATCGGCAAACGCGCGGGCGTCGGCCACTTCTGGATTTACGATTTGCCGCAAAGCCGCATCGCAGCGGCGGACGACGGCGTCGTAAGCAGGATCCCCGGCGAGGTCACATGTCTCAGTCGGATCATTTTCGAGATCGAACAGCTCGGGCTCGTAGCCAACATAGTGGTGATATTTCCAGCGCCCTAAGCGCAACATGAAACACCCGGTGATGGACCCGCCGGCATGATATTCGCTGAACACCGCCCGATCTGGATCATCACTCAGGCTCAGTAGAGACCGTCCGGATAAGCCTGCTGCCGTGTCGCCAGCCATATCCAGGAGTGTCGGCAACACGTCAATATGTGAAACGGGCGTGCGCATTGCAGCCCCGCCGGCAATACCCGGGCCGGCCAAAATAAGCGGCACGCCAACAGACTCTTCATAGAGGGCCGATGTGCTCCAGATGCCTTTGTTGCCCAGCATCTCGCCATGATCGCTGGTGTACACGACAAACGTCTCGCCTCCCGGATCATGGGCGGCCAGGGCCTGGAGAATGAGTCCAATGTTGTGGTCGAGAAAACTGATGAGGCCGTAGTAGCCGGCCCGGGCCCTGAGAACCTTCGGCGCGTCGAAGAAGTCGTCGAAGTTCCAGGTCTT
>CANJPG010000146.1 GCA_947476065.1 Fidelibacterota bacterium | reverse complement strand
TGGTGGGCCCGGCAGGACTTGAACCTGCAACCAGACCGTTATGAGCGGCCTGCTCTAACCAAATTGAGCTACAGGCCCCACCGTCGCCATCGCAGACGTCGCTAAGCCGGCGTCCGCCTCATCTCTCTTCGTCGTTTCTCGAAGCCGCCTCGCTCCGCTCGGCAGCGCGCTAGCTTTCGTAAGTTCGCTCCGCTCTCTAACGAAAGCTAGGCGTACAGGCCCCACCGTCGCCTAGATATGAAGAGCCCTTAGGCGACCCCTCACCTTGCTATCCTCTCCCCTGAAGAACGGGCGAGTACTATAAAAAACGGCCGGCGGTTAGAAACCGCCGGCCGTTCAAAAATCAAACGCACCCAGCGATCAGTTATCGAGGAAGCTGCGGAGTTTGCGCGAGCGGCTCGGGTGCTTGAGCTTGCGCAAGGCCTTGGCTTCGATCTGGCGTATTCGCTCGCGGGTCACGGAGAACTGCTGGCCGACTTCCTCCAGCGTGTGATCGGTGTTCATGCCGATGCCAAAGCGCATGCGTAGCACACGTTCTTCGCGGGCCGTGAGGCTGGCCAGGACTCGTGTTGTCGTTTCGCGCAGGTTGCCGTGGATGGCGGCATCCAGGGGCTGAACAGCATTTTTGTCTTCGATGAAATCGCCCAGGTGGCTGTCTTCCTCGTCGCCGATGGGCGTTTCGAGGGAGATCGGCTCTTTCGCGATCTTCAAGACCTTGCGCACTTTCTCGAGCGGCATCTGCAGTTTTTCGGCGAGTTCTTCCGGCGTCGGCTCGCGGCCGATTTCGTGCAGCATCTGGCGGCTGGTGCGCACCAGCTTGTTGATGGTCTCGATCATGTGCACCGGGATACGGATGGTGCGCGCCTGGTCGGCAATCGAGCGTGTGATCGCCTGGCGGATCCACCACGTGGCATAGGTCGAGAACTTGTAGCCGCGGCGGTATTCGAACTTATCGACCGCCTTCATGAGGCCGATGTTGCCTTCCTGAATGAGATCGAGGAACTGAAGACCTCTATTCGTGTACTTTTTGGCGATGGAGATAACGAGGCGCAGGTTGGCCTCGATCATTTCCTTCTTGGCGCGGGACGCTTCCCGTTCGCCCTTCTGCACCGTGTTGACGATGCGGCGGAATTCCGCGATCGAGACACCGGCTTCGTCGGAGATGGCCGAGATCTGGGCGCGCAGGGTCTCGATTTCCTTGACGTATTTGGTCGAGAAATCTTTCCAGCCTTTGGTGACGAGCTTCTGCACGCGCTTGAGCCAGTTGGGGTCCAACTCGCTGCCGTAATAGTTCTCAAGGAACTCTTCGCGCTTCACGCGACACTTCAAGGCAAAGCGCAGCAGCTGGCCTTCCAGGCCGAGCAGCTTGCGGTTTAGGTCGTTGAGTTGTTCGACGAGGGCTTCGATACGCGCATTGTTGAGATGCACGGCATCCATCAGCTCGACCAACTCGGCCTTCAGCTTTTGGAAGCGGCGCTCGACGCTTTTCTCGATCTCCTGACCCTGCTGCAGGGTGGTGAGGCGGGCTTCCTGCGACTTCTTCAGGCGGCCGTAGGTGGAGGCGATTTTTTCGAGCGCTTCCAGCACCTGCGGCATCAACGAAGCTTCCATGGCCGCGAGCGAGACCGCGGCTTCGTCGTTTTCATCGAGGCTTGAGGGCTGGCCGGGAGCACCGGGCGCGCCGGGAATGCCGGGCGCAGGGCCGGGGGGTGAGCCGTTCGGGCCGTGAGTTGCTGGCCCTCTTGCTTCCGAAGACCGCGCTTCGGCGGCGCGGCCGTTGGTTTTCGGCGCAGCGCCTTCTTCGGCGTCGCCGTCGGCGGGCTCGGAAACGACGTCGATCTCTAGCTCCTGGTCCGAGGCCGTATCGCTGGCGCCGGCGCCGTAGGTCGCGTCCAAATCAATGATGTCGCGCAGGAGCATTTTGCCGTCCTGCAGCGCGTCGTGCCACGACAGCAACGAGCGGATCGTGATCGGGCTTTCGCAAATGCCGCCGATCATCATTTCGCGGCTGGCTTCGATTCTTTTCGCGATGGCAATTTCGCCTTCGCGCGACAGGAGCTCGACCGAACCCATTTCGCGCAGATACATGCGCACGGGGTCGTCGGTACGGCCGACGTCGTCTTCGTCGATATTGCCGCCGCTGTAAGCTTCGGCCTTGGGCTCGCCGTCCGCGGTCTCGGCGGCGGCTTCGGGCTCTTCGGCTTCTTCGCCTTCGACGACGTTGATGCCCATTTCGGAGAGCATCGACATGGTGTCTTCGATCTGCTCCGAGGTCATTTCCTCGGAGGGCAGGGCCGCGTTCAGCTCATCATAGGTGATGTAGCCGCGCTCTTTGGCCTTGGCGATGAGTTTTTTGATAGAGGCATTGGTGGAGTCGAGCAGCGGGCTGTCGCCCGGCGTGGCTGGGGTTTGCGGCGCATCTTGTGCGTCTTCTTTAGCGGACTTTATCGGCGCTTTAGCGGCCGTCGCCGGAGCCTTACTCGCCATCGGTACCTTGGTTCCCTGCTCGGTATTCTTTATTTTGGCGCCTGCCGGAGCTTTTATCGGCGGCGTCTTGGAGGGCGGCGCTTTGGCAGCGCCTTTTGCAGCCGCTTTGGCGGCTGCGGCTTTAGCTTCTTTTTCCTTGGCTGTTTCTTTGGCCGACTCTTTAGCCGACTTGGCAGGCGCGCTTTTAGGCGCGGCCTTGGCCTGCGTTTTGGAAGAACTCTTATGTCCCGCTTTAGGGGCCGCTTTTACCATCGTCTTCCCCGTATCTCCCAACAAGGCTTCAAAAAACAACGCCGGCCAGAAAGAAAAGGTTGGGCGTGCGCACACCAGTTTCCCCCGTGGCCTACGCTTCCGTCCTATCTCTTGTGGTGACTTGCTGCGCCGGAGCCAAGTTCATCGCCGTCTTCATCCCCAGTCGGCCGAACCTGTTCTTGCAGTGCCTTGTATGCCGCAAAAGTATGCTCCGACGGGTTATCCGTCAGTTCTTGTTCCGCCCGCTTGAGGTCCGCTTCCAATTCTGCACGCTGACAGAGCGTAAACGTATGATCCCAACCGGCCGTTGCTTCATCCATGGTCGCGGTAGACAGCGCGAACGCCGCATGGACGTAGATATCTGAATTTAAAAGGTTTCCTAGCTCATCTGCAAACCCTAGCTTTGCTAAGTGGGCCCGCAGAGCCTCAAAATCAAGCTGGGGATTTTGGGCGATGTGCATTAAGGCGGTTTGCCTCAGTGAGTCAAGCCGCGAATCGGCAAAACTCATGCCTCCTAAACGCTCTTCCACGTGGTCCGCGAGACCGGGGTGATTGATCAGGGCCGCCAGCAGAATCCGCTCTCGCATTGGCCGGGCATCGACCGGGTACAAGGACATCCGTCGGTTAAGCTCGGGCGTCCGGAGCGGCGGAGGCCGCATATTGCTGCCGAAACCCTTTGGTCCGCGCTTCCATTCACCGCGTGTGCCCGGATTGCCGGCGCTCCGCCCGGCGGCGGGCGCCCGGAATAGCTCGAACAGCCGCTCTTTAAAGAGGCGCAGGTACTGGGCACGGACGGTCTCGTCGTTGATGACGCCGGCCTTGGCGACAACCGCCTTTTCCAGCCCCGCGCGCCGTTCGGGGGTGTCGGTCTGGTGTTCGGACAGCACCTGGCGCCACATCACGTCAGACAGCGGCGCGGCTTCAGCCAAGACGCGCGCCATGGCCTCGGGCCCGTCCCGACGGCAGATGTCGTCGGGGTCCTTGCCGGCGGGCATCATGGCAAAACGCAGCGAAAAGCCGGGTTTCAGCATGGGCAGGCCGCGTTCGGCGGCACGCAGTGCTGCGGCCCGGCCCGCGCGGTCGCCGTCGAAACAGAGAATGGGCTCGGGCGCCATGCGCCACAGGAGTTCGATCTGGGATTCGGTCATGGCTGTGCCGAGAGGCGCGACGGCCTGTTCAAATCCGGCCTGAGCCAACGCAATGACGTCCATGTAGCCTTCGGCGACGATGATTTCCTTTTTTTGCGCGACTGCTTCGCGGGCCAGCGCCAAGCCATAAAGCATCTGGCCTTTATGGAAGAGCGGCGTGTCGGGCGAATTGAGATACTTGGGCTCGCCTTCGCCCATGACGCGGCCGCCAAAAGCTACCGGGCG
>CANJPG010000145.1 GCA_947476065.1 Fidelibacterota bacterium | reverse complement strand
TCGTCGCGGCCCTCTTTGCCGATTTGCGCGACGCGCTCGATCATGCGCTTTTCGTTACCGGCCAGCGGGCCTGGGCCGTTCTTGGCGCCCGAATAGAGCCCGGCAATGGCGTCGACCGTTTTGCCCTCGCCGCGCACCAGATTGGCGGCGACGAACAAGCGGCCCGAAGGATGGTCGGTGCCCAAGCACCAGCCGAGGCGCGCGCGATGGCGCAGGATGCGCCACAGCTGATCGGAGATCACGCGGCGGTCGCTGCTGCCGATGAAACGGCGGCTGCGGAAATAGGCCGAGATCACACCGTCGGCGGCGCGGTCGGTGCCGAGGACTTCGTCGAGAACTTCAATAGCCGCTTGAAGGCGGGCTGCGGGCGTCATGATTCTGCGCCCATACGGACAGAGGAAAGGTCAGGTATTGCTGAGGCGGTAGTTCGGCGGTTCACGTGTGACCATGACATCGTGGACGTGGCTTTCGCGCATGCCGGCGCTGGTGATGCGGCGGAAGGTGCAATTCTTCTGCATGGCGTCGATGGTGCCGTTGCCGGTGTAGCCCATGGCGGCCTTCAAGCCGCCGACAAGCTGATGCACCACGGCGGCGGCGGGGCCTTTGTAGGGCACGCGGCCTTCAACGCCTTCGGGCACCAGCTTCATGTTGTCGCGCACTTCTTCCTGGAAGTAGCGATCCGCTGAACCACGCGCCATGGCGCCGAGCGAGCCCATGCCGCGATAGTCTTTATAAGTGCGGCCCTGATAGAGAATGACTTCGCCGGGGCTTTCTTCGGTGCCGGCCAGCAGCGAGCCGATCATCACGCAATCGGCGCCCGCGGCGATGGCCTTGGCGATATCGCCCGAGGCTTTGATGCCGCCGTCGGCGATGACAGGCACGCCGGACTTGCGCGCGATCTCGGTGACTTCCATCACGGCGGTCAGCTGCGGCACGCCCACGCCAGCGACAATGCGCGTGGTGCAGATGGAGCCGGGACCAATGCCGACCTTCACCGCGTCGGCGCCCGCGTCGATCAGCGCCTTGGCGGCCTCGGGTGTGGCGATATTGCCGGCGATGACTTGCGTATAGTTCGAAATGCGTTTGATGCGCGCCACGGCATCGATAACGCCGGCCGAATGACCGTGGGCGGTGTCGACCACCAGCACATCGACGCCGGCATCGAGCAGCGCCTGGGCGCGCTCATAACCTTCTTCGCCGACGCCGGTCGCCGCGGCCACGCGCAGGCGGCCCTGTTCGTCCTTGGAGGCCATCGGATGGGTGCGGGCTTTCTCGATGTCCTTGACCGTCACCAGGCCGACGCAGCGGTAGGAGCCGTCAACCACCAAGAGCTTCTCGAGGCGGTATTGATGCAGCAGCTTCTGGGCCTGCTCGCGCTCGACGTTCTCGGGCACGGTGATGATGCGGTCTTTGGTCATCAGCTCGCTAACGGGCTGATTGGGGTCGGTGGCAAAGCGCATGTCGCGATTGGTGAGGATGCCCACCAGCTTGCCGGTATTGCGTTCGACCACGGGGAAGCCCGAGATTTTGTTCTGCTCGCGCAGGCGCAAAGCATCGGCCAACGTCTGGTCGGGATAGATGGTCACCGGATTGACGACCATGCCGGATTCGAACTTCTTCACGCGGCGCACTTCCTGCGCCTGGATGTCGATGCCGAAGTTTTTGTGAATGACGCCAATACCACCAGCCTGGGCCATGGCGATGGCGAGGCCGCTCTCGGTCACGGTATCCATGGCCGCGGAGATCAGCGGGATATTGAGACTGACGGATTTGGTGAGCCGGGTCGCCGTGTTGGCGTGGGCAGGGAGAACCGAGGAGGCCGCGGGCACAAGGAGGACGTCGTCAAACGTCAGTGCTTCGGCAATCTCCATGTGGCCTCCGGGCTTGGCCTTTAAGTGGCTGGGCCGGTAAAAAGGTGGCGGGTTATGACATGATTCAAATGGGGTGACAAGGGCGCGGGGCAAGGCCCTAAACCGACGCGTTTAGCCCTTAAAATTCTGGCCGATCACGTAGACTTCGGCCGATTCCTTGCGGCTTGCCGGGGGCTTCGCGTGCCGTACGCTGCCGCAGCGGCGCTTGATCTGGTTTAGGAGGGTGGCTTCGGTGCCTCCCTGAAAGACCTTGCAGACAAACGTGCCGCCCGGCGCCAGAACCTCTTCGGCGAACATCCAGGCGGTTTCGGCGAGCGCCATGATGCGGATGTGGTCGGTGGGGCCGTGGCCCGTGGTCGGCGAGGCCATGTCGCTGAGCACCACATCGGCCTGGCCGCCCAGGGCCTCTTTCAAGAGGTCGGGCGCCTTGGGGTCGAGGAAGTCGAGCGTCATGCAGGTGGCGCCCGCGATCGGCGCCCATTCAAGAATGTCGATGCCGACGACAGCGCCGCCTTTGGGCTGGCCGGCTTTGACGCGGTCCACGGCAATTTGCGTCCAGCCGCCGGGGGCCGCGCCCAGGTCGACGACCTTCTTGCCCTTGCCGAGGAATTTGAAGCGGTCATCGAGCTCAATCAACTTGAAGGCCGCGCGGCTGCGATAGCCCTCGGCGCGGGCGCGGGCGACGTAAGGGTCGTTCAACTGTCTTTGAAGCCAGAGCTGCGAGCCAATGGGCCGGCCGCGATTAGTTTTCACGCGCACCTTCAGGCCGCGCCCGCCGCCATTGCCGCTGGCTTTGGCGCCGGCTTTTGCGCCCGTGGTCTTTTTGCCTTGGCTCATGAGTGCGCGGTCGGCGTATAGGCCGGCACCGCATGCATGCGGCCCGGCTCGACTTGCAGCATGGACGGGTGAATCAGATCCATCAGCAGGCCTTCGCGCAAACCGCGGTCGGCGACTTTCAATTGTCCCACCGGCCACATGTGGCAGATGGCTTCGAGAATGGCGCAGCCGGCCAGCATCAGGTCGGCGCGCTGCCAGCCTATGCAGGGCTCTGCCGCTCGCTGCTGCAAGGTTTTGCCGCACAACGCTTTGCTGGTGGCATGCAAGGAATCAAAGCCCAGTGTAAGGCCATCAACGGCCGCGCGGTCGTAGCGCTCGAGGCCCAAATGCAGGCCACCCAGCGTCGTGACCGTTCCCGACGTGCCGATCATCTGCACGACGCCGGCGGCGATTTTGTCGCGGATGCCGTGGGCGGCTTCGAAGGGCTCCAGCAACTTCTGCACGCGTTCTGAAACGGCTTGGTAGGTGCGCCCGCAGAGATCACCGCCGCCGCAGTCCTCGGCCACCGTGACCACGCCCATGGGCAGCGAGATGCAGCCCTGCACGGCGAGATGACGCTGATCGCCGATGTGCACAAACAGCACTTCGGTCGAGCCGCCGCCGATATCGAAGATCAGCGCATAGGGCATGCTAAAGTCGAGCAGCGCGGCGCAGCCCTTCAGCGCCAGGGTCGCTTCCTCGTGGGCCGAGATGATTTCCAGCGACAGCCCAGTCTCGCGGGTCACGCGGTCGAGGAACTCGGCGCAGTTGACGGCCCGGCGGCAAGCCTCGGTCGCCACTTGGCGCGAGGCATTGACCCGGCGGCGCTCCATTTTGTCGGCGCAGCACTTGAGGGCGTCGATGGTGCGGTCCATGGCGTCATCGGACAGCCGGCCCGAGCCGCTGACGCCCTCCCCTAATCTGGTAATGCGCGAGAAGGAATCGATGACCCGAAACTCGGTGCGGGCGGCCTCGTTGCGGCCCCCATCTTGGGACGTAGGTTTGGCCACCAGCATCCGGCAGTTATTGGTGCCCAGGTCGATGGCGGCAAACACCTGCCCGCCGCTGCCCATGGCGCAACCCTGCGATGGAGGTGGGGCGGAACTGCAGGCGGGCCGTTGGTCGTCGTTCATTAACCTCGCCTTATGTGTGGCCGGGCGGTAACCCGGTGGCCGCCTGATGACAATACGCCGGTTATGCTATCGGCTTACCCGCCCCCAGAAAAGGCCCCGAGCAGATGGTTCTACGCGCCAGCGCCGGATAAGTCCCCCCGGGCGTGAAAAGCCTTGAAACAGGCGGTGGTTTAGATCAAGTATCCCGACCTTCCCGCCCGGGCCCCTCACTTATATATTATGGCCAGGGTGCCGACCTCCTTGCTGGGGGATCGTCTAACGGTAGGACCGCGGACTCTGACTCCGCTAGTCTAGGTTCGAATCCTAGTCCCCCAGCCAACT
>CANJPG010000144.1 GCA_947476065.1 Fidelibacterota bacterium | reverse complement strand
TGCAACGACTTGGGATTTGATCCTGCCAAGGTCAACGTCAACGGTGGCGCCATTGCGCTCGGGCATCCTATCGGTGCGTCGGGCGCGCGCGTGCTGGTCACGCTGCTGCACGAGCTGCAGAAGACCGGCGGCAAGAAAGGCCTCGCCACACTGTGCATCGGCGGCGGCATGGGCATAGCGATGTGTGTCGAGCGCGTCTAGGCGTTCGCTGCTCTGGCGCTTAACCGCCAGAACCTCAGATTCAATACCACCGCGGCGACGGCCAGGCCCACGGCCAGGCCCCACCACACGCCCGTGGGCCCCCAGGCCAGCGGGAATGCCAGCGCCCAGGCGACAGGAAAGCCAATCGCCCAATAGCTGAAGCCCGCCAGCAGCGCTGGCACGCGCGTATCTTTCATGCCGCGCAACGCGCCCGCGGCAATGGTCTGCGCGCCGTCGAAGACCTGGAAGAAGGCGCAGATCAGCAACAGCCGCACGACGATGGCGATGACTTCGGCATCGGCGGCGTTCTCGGGCTTCAAGTTGAACAGCAAGGCGATCTGATAGGGTGCCGCCAGCATCACCACCGCCGAAATCGTCATGAAGCCCACGCCCAGCAGGAAGGCCGCGGTCGCGGCGCGGCGCGCCATGTGTGGATCACCAGCGCCCATGTGGAAGCCCACACGCACGTTGGCGGCTTGCGCCACGGCCAGCGGCACCATGAAGGTCGTCGAGGCGATACTGATCGTCACGTGGTGTGCGGCAAGCGAAGCCGCTCCCAGCACGCCCATCATCAAGGCGCCCACCAGAAATAGGATGATCTCCACGCCCATGGTCACGGCAATCGGCCAGCCCAGTGCGACAAGTTCGCGCACCACCAGCCAGTCGATCGGCGTCACCTCGCGCCGTGCGGTCTGCGTACCGCGCATGCCGGCTGCAGTTGCCGCGATCATGCCCCAGATGGCTACCAAGCTGGCGGTGCACGAGCCGAGGTAGCCCATCTGCGGCAGGCCGAAGTGGCCGTGGATCAATCCGTAGTTCAGCACGCTGTTGACGACGAGGGCGGCGACAGCCATGCCCATCACCAGATTTGTTTCCCCCACCGCCGCCAGATACGAGCGCTGTACGGCCAGCCACATGGAGGCCGGCGTGGCGAACAGCAGGATATGCACATAGCGGCCAACATCATGGGCCAGCGCCGCGGGTTCGCCGATGACCACCAGCACCGGCTCGACATTCCACAGCACGATCATCAGCGGTAGCGCGGCCAGCGTCGCCAAAACGAAGCCGCTGCGCAGCAGGGGCGGGATCTTATGAGTCTGATCCGCGCCCCGTGCGTGGGCGACCAAGATGCCGACACCCATCACCAGCCCTTGCACGACGGCGACAATGGTGAAGAAAAGGCCGGCGCCAAGGCCGCCGGCGGCCAAGGCATCGCGGCCCAAGGCGCCCAGCATCACGGTGTCGGTCAGGCCCATGCCGATCTGGGCCAACTGCGCCAAGGCCAAAGGCCCCGCCAGCCGTGAGGTCGCGCGCAGTTCGGTGATGAAACGAGGGGAGAGGAGGTAGGCTAGCATCTTGCGGTCTTTCTTTTCGGGTCCGCCGGCGGCGGCTGTCCAGGAAAGACCGCGCCAATCAGGCGATAAACAGGTTGTTGTGTCGGTCAAGGCGCATGTCGCAGCGCGGTCGCGAGAACCCGTTGAGGGCTATGCGGCGCTTATACGTCATGGATACGGCCCTCCTGTTTCTACGGAACCAACCTGAGTGCTGGTCTCGGGGGCGGGTAGGTACGCCTCCGAAATGCCGGTGTCAACGCCGGCCGGGAAGTGAAGGGCGGCATTTACCGTAACAATGTTTTTTGAACCCGTGAGCAGATGCAGCAAAAAGGCCGACGTTATCTGTGCTTTTGTCATACGCGCGACGCTTGCCGCCCGCGCGCTCCGCACTATGATGCAATGAGTTGTGCTTAAAAAATAAACCGCGTCCAAAAAATAACCTTGAAGGGGACAACAATGGCTGTGCGTGTAGCGGTAGTAACCGGCGGAACCCGTGGCATCGGCAAGGCCATCTCCATAGCGCTCAAGGATGCCGGCCATAAAGTGGCCGCGACCTACAGCGGCAATGATGATGCGGCCAAGGCCTTCACCGCCGAAACCGGCATTGCCCATTACAAGTTCGACGTTTCCGATTTCGCCGCCTGTCAAAAGTCCGTCGCACAAATTGCCGCCGAGTTGGGCCCCATCGATATTCTGGTCAACAACGCGGGCATTACCCGTGACGGCACGATCCACAAAATGGAACAGGAGCAGTGGCAGGCGGTGATCGACACGAATTTGGGGTCGTGTTTCAACATGTGCCGCGCCGTCATCGACGGCATGCGTCACCGTAGCTTCGGCCGCATTGTCAACGTCGGCTCGGTTAACGGCCAGATGGGCCAGTACGGCCAGGTGAACTACGCCTCGGCCAAGTCCGGCATTCATGGTTTTACCAAGGCGCTGGCGCAGGAAGGCGCCGGGAAGGGCATCACCGTAAATGCCATCGCGCCCGGTTATGTGGACACCGACATGGTGCGCGCCGTGCCGCCGGCGGTGCTTGAAAAGATCATCGCGCGCATCCCGGTGGGCCGTCTTGGCCATGCCGAGGATATCGCGCGCGGCGTGCTGTTCTTGGTGGCCGAAGATGCCGACTTCATCACCGGCTCGACCCTGTCGATCAACGGCGGCCAGCACATGTACTAAAGCGCTATTCGCCGCGCTGAAAAAACCCTCCCGGCAGCGGGAGGGTTTTTTGCGTCTAGGGCAGGCCTTCGACCGAATGGATTTCGGCTTTGGAATCCAGAACCACCGTGCCCGGCACACCTTTGGGCAGTCTTCGCGCCGCATACCAGCCGCCGGGATAGCGAAGGCCATTGTAGGAAATCGCGGATTCGCCGCCGGGAATGCCTGTCGCCAGCTCGTGCCAGCCGTTGGTCTTGCTATCTAGCACGCGGATGGGCGTGTAAATCGCCAGCAGCATCGACATGATCTCAAAAGACGGCCCCGCCGCAGTTTTTGTCGGTGTCAGAATCAACGTCGTACAGCCGCCGGTCAGGCACCACCCGGCGTTGGTGAAATAGACGATGGCTTCCTTGTCGCCATCCTCGTTGAGGTCGACGAAGGCAACGGCATACGTCGTGCCCTTGACCTTCTTCTCATCGGCAAAAGCCTTGAGAATTTTCTGCAGGCCGGCCTCCCGCGGCGAAAGTTTCACCCGGCTTTGGGCGCGACTATCAGCCATAAAAGCGCAGCACAGCACCGCGAGCGCCAAACTTCTCCATCCCCCCCGCAGCATGATCAGAAGACGTCCTTACGCCGGCGCACTTCGGCAAAGACATCGACCGGATCGCGTCCCGCCATGCCCACCGCCGCCGCCAGCTCCGGTGCATCGGCGCGCAAAAACGGATTGGCGGCGCGTTCGTCGCTCATCAACGAAGGCACGGTATATTTTCCGACTGCCCGCAGCGATCTGACTTCCGCGGCGCGGCGCTGCAAGGCGGCGTTGCCGGCGTCCACCGAGAGCGCAAAGCGGATATTGCTCTCGGTATATTCATGGGCGCAGTAAATCTGTGTCTGGGGCGGCAGGGCCTTGAGCCGAGATAAACTCGTCCACATCTGCTGCGCGGTGCCTTCGAACAAGCGGCCGCAGCCGATGGAGAACAGGGTGTCACCGCAAAACAACGCCGCCGAGTCCTTAAACCAATAGGCGATGTGCCCGCTGGTATGGCCGGGTACAAAAAACACCTCGGCGTTTGCATAGCCAAGCGCAAAGCTGTCGCCGTCCCTGACTTCGATATCGATGCCGGGAATGCGCGCGGAGTCGTGTCCGGGGCCGACGATGGTGCAGCCGGTGGCGGCCTTGATCTCGAGGTTGCCGCCGACGTGGTCGCCGTGGTGATGGGTATTGAGGATATGGGTGATCTTCCAACCCAGGCGCTGAGCCTCCTCGAGCACCGGCTCGACCACCGCCGGATCGACAACGGCCACGGCCCCGCTCGCCGGTTCGCGTGCGAGGTATACAAAATTGTCCTTCAGGACGGGAATTTGACGGATATCCAGTGCGGCCATGTCTGCCCTCCGAAGGCCATTTTATGGCGTTAAAGGAAGTCCGCATAGCCGTCTGGAATCGACCCATAGGATATGAAGAAAACGCGCCGACGATTCCCCAAAAGCCCGGCAACGAAAGGCAGCGCCCATACGTTGAATGTGGTATGTGACGCGAGTCTCGCGGGAACGGCGGAACATGCCCAAAATCCGCGCCAAAACCACAAGTGGAGTAGCGATTTCGTGCGGGGGATGCATCCAGGTCTGAAGGT
>CANJPG010000143.1 GCA_947476065.1 Fidelibacterota bacterium | reverse complement strand
TGGATCGTCGACCGCGTCCATGGCCGCTCCGGCGCCGTGGAAAGCCCCTTCGGTTACATGCCGCGCTTCCAGGACATCGTCTGGGAGGGCCTCGCCTACGATAAGGCGAAGTTTGCCGACCTGATGGAAGTCAACCAGACCTCGGCCTTGCGCGAGATCGACGACCAGAAGGATTTCTTCGACCGCTTCGGCAGCCGCATCCCATCCGGGATCCTGCAGCAGCAGATCATCGCGCGCAAACGCGTCGAGGGCGCCGCGCCGACCTGGCACCCCAACAGCTAACGTCGTCCGGCGCATAAAAAAAGCGAACGGGCGTTCCACATTGTGGAAACGCCCGTTTTGCTATGCGCAAATTTTGGGCGAGCAATGCATAATCCGCGCCTGTCAGCTGCCCGGCCCTGGCCTTCATAGGGAGAAGCTGGTTCAACGTTTGAGGTGTTTAATGACCGCATGTCTCATCGGCTGGTATCACTCGAAGTTCGGCAAGCTGGCCGACCAGAGCCTCGAGCAACTCATGATTACGGCCGCGCAAGGCGCCCTCGCCGATGCCGGTGTTGCCGCTGCCGATATCGATGACATCTTTGTTGGCCACTTCAACTCCGGATTTTCGGAACAGGATTTTGCCTCGTCGCTGGTGCTGGGGGCTGACCCCGATCTGCGCTTCAAGCGCGCGACGCGCGTCGAGAATGCCTGCGCCACCGGCAGCGCCGCCATCCATGCTGCCGTCAACGCCGTGCGCAGCGGTCAGAGCCGCATCGCCCTGGTCGTGGGCGTCGAGAAGATGACACATCTTGATCCGGTGGCCGCCGGCAACAACCTGCTGCATGCCTGCTACGTCGCCGAAGAAGCCGGCATCACCGGTGGCTTTACGGGAGTCTTCGGACGCATTGCGGATCTGCATTTCCAGAAGTACGGCGACCGCTCCGATACCCTGGCGCGCATCGCCGCCAAGAACCATTCCAACGCCATGGGCAATCCGCTCGCACAAATGCAGAAGGAGTTGAGCTATGACTTCTGCCGCACGGTGTCGGACAAGAATCCCATCGTCGCCGGCCCCTTGCGCCGCACCGACTGCTCGCTGATTTCAGACGGCGTCGCCGCCGTCGTCATCTCCAGCAGCGATGTAGCACTTGGCGCCAAGAAGGCCGTAGCGGTGCGCGCCATCGCCCAGGTCAACGACTACATGCCTATGAGCAAGCGCGATATGACGCATCTGGAAGGTGCCGCGCTCGCCTGGAAAAAAGCGCTGGCGTCGGCCCATATCAAGCTCCTCGATCTCGACGTCGTCGAGACTCACGACTGCTTCACGGTCGCCGAGCTGATGGAATACGAAGCCATGGGCCTGACCGCCCCGGGTGAAGGCTACAAGGCGGTCGATGAAGGCTGGGTGTTCAAGGATGGCAAACTACCCGTCAACGTCTCGGGCGGGCTGAAAGCCAAGGGCCATCCCATCGGCGCGACCGGCGTCTCGATGCACGCACTTCAGGCCATGCAGCTGACCAATACCGCCGGCGGCATTCAGGTCAAAGATGCCGAGCTAGCCGGCATTTTCAACATGGGCGGCGCCGGTGTCGCCAACTACGTCACGATCCTGCAGAGCTTCCGCTGACGGGGTGGCGCTTGCGGTGCCACGGCCACGGATATGGCGAGTGATCGCGGTGGGCTGGCGACTTCGACAGCCAGTGGATGAAAAAGAACGCCAGCGCGATCAGGCCCAAGACCCAGTGCACCACTGAGGTCCACTCGCGCCAATCGCGGCTTTCCAGGTAATACAGCAGGTAACCAGTGATAATGAGCACAAGGGCGATGCCGGTCACGGTGCCGCCCGACCAGCGGCGCCAGCGTGCGTTCCAGCCGCGCAGAATGTGCACGCTCCAGAGCACGCCGAACATCCACATCGCGGCAAACGAAAACGCACCATGGGCCTTCAACCACCAGACTTCCAAGGGATGGCTCTTGAAGCCGAATGGCCCTTCGGTACGCATGAAATAGTGGTAGAGAATCCACAACAGGCCCGTCAGGAAGGTGCCGATGGAAATGACATAGAGCGTATATCTGCGGGTGCGCGGCAGGCGGAGAGGCCCGCGTTCATCCGATATCGACATTCACTTTCCCCTTCCGAGCACCCGCCAATCGCCGCGGGCATTATGTAGATAGGCCGTTGCCCCGTAATCCTGCAACAGCCGTTCAGCCTCATCCCCTTGGGCCAGGACCACCTTGGTTAAGGCGTCCGCGACCATACAACGTTCGGCCACCACCGACACGAAGCTGTCGAGCCCAGTGGTGACGGCGCGCCCGCCATGGACGTGCGGCCCAACGTCTGCGTCCTGATACGTCCGCCGCTGCTCGCGCCCGCTGCTGCTGGCCAAGCTGCCATTGTCGATTTCCAGGACCGGCACCGTATCGGGCGGAACGGTATCTCTGGCCGCGTCGGTACGCAATAAGACACGTTCGGCGTCGGGTCCTGCCACACGCAGGTCGCCCCCGGCATTGACGGAACATTGCATCGCACCCAAAGCGGCAATTTTTTCAACGGCGCAGTCGACTGCATAACCCTTGGCGATGCCGCCCAGGTCGATCCACAGCGGCCGGCGGAAACGAATCTGACCGTTTTCCAGAAGCTCGATGTCGCGCCACGAGGCCTGAGGATCCGGGTCAGGAGCGTTGTCCGGGCGTGGAAGGAATCCCCATGCGACCAACTGGCGCCCAATGGTCACGTCGAACACGCCGCCCGAGGCCGCAGAGAATTCCAAGGCGCCGCGAATAACGTGATATGTGTGCGCGGCAACGGCAACCGGCGCCGTTGAGGCGCCGCGATTGAGCGCGCTAACATCGCTGGCGCCTTCGTGGAAACTCATCAAACGGTGAATCTCCTCGATCACCGCAAAACCGGCGTCGATCGCCTGGTGCGCGGCCGCGTCATCTAGTCCGCCAACTTTGATGGACACGGTTGTTCCTAACGAGGGACGTGCACGCTGGATCACGCGGAGTCACCGCGCCGTGGAGTTCATGATGAGCGCATAGACGGCAAGAATACGGGCAACGCCGTCCGCGATATGGGTCGAGGACAGGGTGGTGCCGGATATTTCGGTGACTTTGTCTTTATTGAACGTCGCATGCTTCTTGCCGGCGAACTGCGCCCGCCACGAGGCCATCCTGATTTGATCGAAGCGCTCGACGCACTCCATGATCTCGATGCCTTTCACGACACCCTGGTCATTGAGGGCTACCGCATAGGTGATCCAGTCATCGTGGCCGGGCACCTGGTCGATGAACAAAATGCCGCCCCCGGAAATGTAAAAGGCCCTGACCTCGCGGTTGCGGTTCAAGACCGTGACGTGAGCGGTCTGTTGGAGTGTTGCAACCATCTCGTCGCTAAGACTGAAGGACACAGGCGTAAAACTGCTGCCGGGAAAGAGCAGAGTCCGGGCCTGGTCAAAAGTCAGGTATTCATCCGCCATCACGGGGGAAGCGGCGATGAGCGAGGCCGGCACCAACAGCAGTCTCGAATGCATTGTGTGTGCTCGTCGTGTGGGTTTTCCAAGATTTATCAGCAATCCCGCGGCCGAGAAAGCAAAACGGCCGGCGGCGCCTTAGGGTTTTGGCCTGGCCATGATAAGGGCATAGATGGCCAATATGCGTTTGACGCCGTTGGTGATGTGGAAGGACGACAGGGTCGTGCCGGAAATCGCGGTGATGTCTTTTTTGTCGAGGGTCGCGAACTGCTTGCCGGTGTACTGCGCGCGCCAGGCCGGCAGCGTGATCTGATCATACTTCGGCAGGCATTCCAGGATCTCGATGCCCTTCACGGCACCCTTGTCGTCGAGGGCCACGGCATAGGTGATCCAATCGTCGCGGCCGCGAACCTGGTCGAGAAATAGAAGCCCGCCGCCCGACACAAACCAGACTTTTACATCGCGAAACCACACCGCGACCTGCGCGCTGTCGGTGATTAGGTCCGACATGCGGTCATTGAGCTTGAAGAACAGCGGAGTCAGCGTGGCGCCTGGTACGAGACGCTGTTGCGCCTCCTCGAAAGTCAGATCCTCCGCCGCCATAGCCGGGGACGCCGCGATCAGGGCCGCCGGGACGAGGAGGAACTTTGCAGGCATCGTGTACGACCTTGGGTAACGTTTCCCAAGATTTATCAGCAAAACCCCAAGGGAGAAAGTAAAACGGCCGCGCTCCCTAAGGAACGCGGCCGCTGAAACCGTCTCTCGGCGGGTCAGACTATTCGGCGACTTGCGCCGGCGCCTTGACCGCCTTGCCGTGGAACTGGGCGGTCTCGGTCGATTCACCCATGGCGGTGGTCGATGAGTTGCCGCCGCTGATGACCTCGGACACCGCATCGAAGTAGCCGGTTCCGACTTCGCGCTGATGGC
>CANJPG010000142.1 GCA_947476065.1 Fidelibacterota bacterium | reverse complement strand
CCGGATATCAAATTCCGTGTCACGCGGTCGCGTGACATCCGCGCGCCTAACCTGAACGATCTTTATTCGCAAGGTTCGGTGGGTGTCAGCAACGTGTTCGACCCCTTCACCAGCACCAGCCCGAGCGTGCGCACGCTGACCAAGGGCAATCCGCTGCTGAAGCCGGAGAAGGCGGATACGACCGGCATCGGCGTCGTTCTGCAACCCAGCTTCCTCGAGGGTTTCAGCATTTCGGCCGACTACTGGGATGTGAGGGTGAAGGACGCCATCTCCACCGTCAGCGCCGCGCAAGCGATCAACCAGTGCTTCCTGGGCTTCACGTCTTACTGCGGCGCCTATACCCGCAACGCGGCCGGCGTGATCACCGATGCGGTCTCGGTTGGCTACAACCAGGCCCTTCAGGACGTCAAAGGCGTGGATCTTGAGGCCAGCTATCGCACGGCTATGGACAATCTCATCTCTGCGGTGCCTGGCAACCTCTCGATTCACGCCAACATGACGCGCTATCTGCGGAACTACAACAATACCCGCATCACCGCGCCGACGACGTCTCTCGGTGTTTCACCGCGCTTGTGGACGCTGACTACGACGGTGAGCTACGAGCTCGCGCCGTTCAGGGCTTCGCTGACGGGACGCGCTGTGAGCGGCGGTCCTTACAACGCCAATGGCATCGTCTGCACGAGCGGTTGCCCGGTGGCCACCGTCATCAACCCGACCTACGATTCCAACCATGTGCCCGGCGCATTCTATCTGGATGCGGCGGTGAACTACGCCGTGGAGGTGAGCGACGTGCGCGGCGAGCTGTTCTTGAACATCAGGAACCTGATGAACAGGGACCCGTCGGAAGTGCCAAATCCAAGCACCGATTACCAAATCCGGACAAATGCCGGTGTGTATGACGTTTTGGGCCGCGTTTTCCGCGGTGGTATCCGGTTTAAGATGTAAATCCTAGCCGACATTGCTAAAGTGCGAGGGCGGGAGAGATCCCGCTCTCGTCATTTTGGGGGGTGGATGATGGCGTCCGAGCATCTTTCAAGGCGGCAGATATTGGCGGGCGCTGCCGAGATCGCCGGTGTGGCTGCGGTGGCGCAAAGCGCCGTGCGTCCGGCTGCCGCCGCGGCAGTACCAGCGCTTCCGCCTGGTGTCACGCCGTTCCAGATCGATATCCCCAAGGAACGCATCTCCCGCATCTTGGCGCGGGTGCGCGACGTCGAGTGGCCCGATGCCCCGGCAACTGGCGATGCATGGGCCTACGGCACCAGCTTCACGGTGATGAAGGACCTGGTGGACTACTGGGCGACAAAATATGACTGGTCAGCACGCCAGGCGCGGCTGAACACGCTGCCGCAGTTCAAGGTGCGCATCGACGATTACGATATCCATTTTGTCCATGTGAAGGGCTCGGGCCCCAATCCGCAGCCGATCATTTTCACCCACGGCTGGCCCAGCACATTCGCCGAGCACGCCAAGGTGGTCGAACTGCTGGCCCACCCGGAGAAGCACGGCGGCAAGGTTGAGGACGCCTTTTCGGTCGTGGTGCCGTCGCTGCCGGGCTTCGGTTTTTCATCGAAGCCGAAGCAGCCAATCGGTGCACGCACCGTGGCGCCGCTGTGGAACAAGCTGATGACCGATGTGTTGGGGTACAAGAATTACATTGCCCAGGGCGGCGACATCGGTTTCGGAGTCTCGCGCGAGATAGGCTATGAGTCGCCCAACTGCATAGCCGTGCACCTCACGCATCTGCTGCCTTCGGGCGATCCGTCGATCACGCCGGAAGACAAACTCGCCGAATCGACCCGCGCCAAATGGACGCAGGTTGAGGGCGCCTATCAGCACATCCAAGGCACCAAGCCGCTGACCATATCCTACGCCATGTCCGACAGTCCAGTTGGCCACGCGGCGTGGATCCTGGAGAAGTGGCACGCATGGTCGGATCTGAAGAACGACGACGTGTGGTCAGCGCACACGCGCGATGAAATGCTCGATACCATTATGCTGTACGTGATCACCAATACTTACAGCACGGCTGCATGGTATTATGCCGCCGGCAGAACCGAGGGGGCGGGGCCAAAGCGCGGCAAGCTAGAAAAGCCGACAGGCTTCGCTGTTTACCCCGGCCACCTTCGGGCCAACGGCATGTGGCCGCGCAGCTTTGCCGAGCGAAATTACAATCTGGTCTATTGGAGCGAGCCCGCTGCGGGCGGGCATTTCCCGTCCGAGGAACAGCCCGAGATTTTTGCGGCTGATATCCGCGCCTTCAATCAGATGCTGCGCAGCCGCAAAATATAAGCAGGCGGCTTCAGAGCCTGCTTCACTGTTCGATAGCGCACTGCTCAAGCGCGCGCCCTCTTTCGACAATATTCGCTACATGCCAAAATAGACAAAACAAGCTGGGCCTAAAACGTTTGGCTTGCCGATATTGTTTCTTTGGCTGCTAGGGCAGACTTTCCGGGTAACGGGGGAGACATGCGCAAGTGGGTAATTTTGGCACTCTGCTTAGCGTGGAGCGGACATGCTAAGGCAGAGCCAGCGAGTGTGTTCTACAGTGCAGGGAACTTGGACACCCGTTCCGCCCGTCTAAAGCTGCCCGTCGCCAAGAAGCCCGTTTATCGCAAGGTCGGCCCCGGCGTTGGCCTTGGGTACCGGCGGAACCAGACCGCCGGGACGTGGGTCGTTCGGGTTGCAGACGGCAAAAGCGGCAACCGCATCCAGGCGCTGGGCGTTGCCGACGACTTCCAAGACGCCGACGGCCTAACGGTGTTCGACTACTGGCAGGCCCAGGACCGGGCGCGCGCCATTGCTCGAAGCACTCATGCCGCCGCCCATGATGCTAGGCCGTTGACCGTGGCGGACGCGCTAGACCGCTATGAAGCCGACCTAAAGTCTCGCAAGGGCGACCCGGCAAACGTCGCACGGGTCAGAATACACATTCCCGAAAGCCTCGGTGCCAAGAGCATCTTCATGCTGACGAGCCGAGACTTGCGCGGATGGCGGGATAAGCTAGTCAAGACGCTGGCACCGGCGACGGTTAACAGAACGGCGACCTGCTTCAAGGCTGCACTCAATGCCGCCGCCGACCATGACGAAGGCATTCTCACCCGCAAGGCGTGGGAGATCGGTCTGACCTCCCTGCCCGACGCCGAGGAATCCAGAAACGTCATCCTCGACGAGCGCCAAACCCTGCTGCTGATCGAGAAAGCATACTTGGTGAGCAACCAATTCGGGCTGCTGGTCGAAACCGCAGCCGTAACGGGCGCGCGGGTAAGCCAGCTGGCTCGGTTAGAAGTGCGTGATATTCAGGGCAACCGTGCCGATCCGAGGCTGATGATGCCGAGTTCCAAAAAGGGGCAAGGGCGAAAGATCAGCCACACCCCAGTTCCCATTACAGCGGCGTTACTCGAAAAATTGATGCAGGTCGCCGACGGGCGAGGAAAGAACGCAACCCTACTCCTGAAGCCCACAGGAGAGCCGTGGAGCAAGTCGGATCATTCCCGGCTATTCGCCAGCGCCGCGAAGGCTGCTGACTTGAACACTGACGAGGTCACCCTCTACGCCCTGCGCCACAGCAACATTGTGCGTCAGCTCTTGGCTGGCATCCCGATCCGTGTCGTTGCCACCAACCACGACACATCCACCGTCATGATCGAGCGGAATTACAGTCGGCATATTGGCGACCACTCTGACCAACTAGCCCGCCGCGCCCTGCTCGACACCGGATCGCCGGGGACACCATCGACTAAAGTGGTGCCGATTGGCGCTGGGCGTTAAGCCCCCCCTGCTCTATCCGAGTTCGTGCAAACTGCCCTGGGACGCTGTAGAATTCCGGGGTACGTAGGACGGCTCACTGACGCCCTCACCACATGGGATTCCTTATCCAAGAAATCGCGCGGGTTACCATGGATGCAAATCAGATGGCACCAAGATCGATAAGAGGCCGTTCCTCTAAGCATTCTAGGCAAGTATACACACCCGAGAGTTGGATAAGCGCGCGCAACCCGGCGGCCGCCAAGGCGCCGCTCCGCACGACTAATGCCTACACGCTCATATTCACCGGCTTCACTGCCGACGACATCGCCGGGGCCGAGGAATATCTAACCGCGTTCAAAGGCTACAAGCTGCATCATCCGACAGCCAGTTCATCGCACGCGGTGCAGTTCGCCTACGAGATCGATGCCGATAGCGGGCAGTTGACCCGCAACCTCCACATGATGCTTGACCGCCTCGGTGCCGACGGCCGCGTAACGTTCTCGACCGCGGACAAAACGTTCACCGTCGCGAGGACCGCCGCGGCCGAAAAATCAACGGCCGCCAATCTCGGGCGGTAACACACACGTTTGTCCGGACGATGTTAATTCCGGCCGTTTGCTGAAATTATATTAATAATCAATAGCTCACGGTGGCTATCCTAACCCCGAGGCCCTCTGGCAGTATATGAGGGCGTTGCGCCCCTGCCCGCGCGGCGTTTTTTATGTTCCCTGCACAT
>CANJPG010000141.1 GCA_947476065.1 Fidelibacterota bacterium | reverse complement strand
TGGCGTGTGAAGTCCGGCAACGTCAAGAGCCGCGCCACTTCGTATTCGTCTTTGATCATCATCACCGCGAAGGCGGCGCGGGCCACAGTCTCGGTCAGGGTTGTCGTGCCGGGCATGGCTTCGTCCTCGGCCATCTGGACCTTGGTGACCAGGGCGCGATAGCGGGCGGCGTAGTATTGGTTTTGATAGATCTCCAGGTAGCCCGCCCGATCGGCGATCGTCGTCTTCAGATCGGGGGACGGTGCCGGCGAAAGATTCTTCTGGAACCCACCCACGCAGGCCGCAACGCGGTCTGGCGAAGCCGCGGCCAAGCGACCAAGCTTCAAGGCCTTGCGATTGTCCTCGACTCTGGCCTGGTTGAGGATGATCGCGTTGTCGAGGGCCTCGGGCGATACGGGCAGCCAGCCTTTCTGCAGCGCATATCCCAGCATGATCATGTTGCCGAAGACTTCACTGCCCATCAGTTTCTCGGCCAGCAGACTCGCGTCGACGGATTCCACAGCCCGCGAGCTTTTTTGGATGTCTGTCTCAAGGCCATCTTGATCATAGGTCTTGTCGGTATCCTTCAAAAAGCCGCTGGTGGGATGAAGGTTCCGGTTGATCAATGTCGCTGTGCGGCCCGCATCCATGCGTTCGCGCATCGGTGGGCGGGCGGCGACAATCATGTCATAGGCCAAGTGCAGATCGGCTTCGCCCAAAGGCACCGACGACGTTGCCAGCTCCGCCGTCGTGCCAGCGACGCGGATATGGGACGACACCGCCCCGCCCTTCTGCGCGAGGCCCGGCTGGTTGAGCGTGCGCACCGCCCGGCCCTCGAGGTGCGCGGCCATCGACAAAATGCCCGCGAGCGTCGTGACACCAAGGCCGCCTATGCCCGAGATCAGTGTGTTGTGCGCCTGCGCGAGCGGGGCCTGAACAGGCGCGGGCAGCGGTTCGGCGAGCAAGTCCGTGATATCCAGATGACGCCGCGCGCCTCCCGTAACCATCACAAAACTCGGGCAGAAGCCATCGAGGCACGAATAGTCCTTGTTGCAGGACGACTGGTTGATGCGCCGCTTGCGACCAAACTCGGTATCGACGGGTTCAATAGACATGCAGTTGGACTTGACCGTGCAGTCGCCGCAGCCCTCACAGACCAGTTCGTTGATGAAAGGGCGCGCAGCCGGCTCGGGCAGCAGTCCGCGTTTGCGCATGCGGCGTTTTTCCGTGGCGCACATCTGATCGAAGATGATGGCCGTTACGCCTTTGACCTCGCGGAAGCTGCGCTCCAAGCTCTCGAGTTCTTCGCGCGGATGGACGGTTGTGCCGGCAGCGAGATGCGTGTCGGTCTGATAGCGGCTGGGATCTTCGGCGACCACGGCGATGCGCACCACGCCTTCGGCCGCCAGCTGATGTGTCATGTTGGGCACGTCCATGCCGTCGTCCATGCCCTGGCCGCCGGTCATTGCCACTGCGCCGTTGAAGAGGATCTTATAGGTGATGTTGGCATGGGCCGCGATGGCCTGGCGAATGGCAAGAATGCCCGAATGCACATAGGTGCCGTCGCCCAGGTTGGCGAACATATGGGCGGCGCTGGTGAAGGGGGCCTGGCCGACCCACTGCACGCCTTCGCCGCCCATCTGGCTGAAGAAGTCGGTTTCGGCATTGGGTCCGAAGCGCACGAGGTAATGGCAGCCGATGCCGGCCAGCGCGCTGCTGCCTTGGATGATCTTGGTGGAGCGGTTGTGGGGGCAGCCCGAGCAGAAAAACGGCTCGCGGCTTTCACGCGCATTGCCGGGCGCATTCTCGGCGCGCAGCTTGATCTTGGCGTCGGCAAAGCAGACGACATTGGGTGGCAATTTCGCCAATACCGCTTTGACGATATGCGATGACAGAACAATACCCGTTTCTGGCAACAGCGGGTTGCCCTCAGCGTCGCGCTTGCCGATGACACGCGGACGATTGGGAAGGTCGTAGAGCGCTTCCTTCACCAGCCCTTCCAGCAGTGGACGCTTGTCTTCGACGACCAGAATTTCATCCAGTCCTTGGGCGAAATCACGCACCGCTGTTTTGTCCAAGGGCCACGGCATGCCGATTTTCAAGATCGAAAACCCAAGCTCGGCAGCCTGCGCGTGATCGAGACCGAGATCCTTGAGAGCTTGCAGGACTTCGCTGGCAGCGCGTCCGGTGGTGACGATGCCCAGGCGGCGGGCGGGCCCATCGACAATGCGTTTATTGAGGCCGGCGAGGCGGGCGAACTCGATCGCAGCCGGGTGCTTCAGGCCACGCAGGCGCGCTTCCTGCGCCAAAGCCGTATCGCCGTGCCGGATGGAGAGCAACGTGTGTCCGGCATCGCTACGCACCGGCAGGTGCTCGTAGCGCGCCGTGCCGACATCGATGACCGCGTGGCTTTCCATGTTGTCGGAGGTTGCCATCAGCGCTACCCAACAGCCGCAGTAGCGTGACAGCGCAAAGCCCGCCATGCCGTAGTCGAGACATTCCTGCACGTCACTGGGGTTCAGGATCGGCACCTCGACGTGCATCAGCGCGTATTCACTCTGGCTGGCCAGGGTGGATGACTTGCATTCGGGGTCGTCGCCGACCACCATCACCACGCCGCCTTTGCCCCAGGTGCCGGCGAAATTGGCATGGCGGATCGGATCAAGTGCGCGGTCGACTCCGGGAGCCTTGCCGTACCAGATGCCGAAGACGCCGTCGTACTTGGCGCCGGGCATCAGATTCACTTGTTGCGTGCCCCACAACGCGGTCGCGGCCAGCTCTTCGTTGATGGCCGGCTGGATGACAATGTGGGCAGCATCCATTGCGGCGCCCGCAGCCTTCAGGTCCACGTCGTAGCGACCGAGCGGCGAGCCGCGGTAGCCGGAGACAAAGCCCGCAGTATTAAGCCCGCGCGCGGTGTCGAGGCGCGCTTGCTCCAGGGGCAGGCGTACAAGAGCCTGCAGTCCGGTGGCCAAGACCTGGCCGTCCTGTGCGGTGTAATAGTGGTCGAGGGTGATATCGCGCATGGCCCGAACCTAACGCTCCACTCATCTGACCCACGATCTTATATGGGGTGGCCTCGCCTGCGAGTCCATATTTACAGATGGCGATGGGGCCTCAGGTTACATGCGGACATTTGCCGAATTTCGCCGGACACAGCCGGACCCCGCGCGCCGTGCAGGGCGTGCGCTTGTCGCGCAGGACTTCCGTGAAGCCGGCCAGCGCGGCGATAAAAATCGGATCAGTTCGCACCGCAGCAAGGCGCGAGAAGTGCGGCACGCCCGACTCAGCGGCTAGGTCGCGCATGGTTACGTCGAGTTCCACCAGCGTCTCGACATGTTCGGAAACAAATGCGATTGGAACGATGATGATTGGAACCTTGTCTGCCCCGGCGCGGCGAATTTCGCTTTCGACGGGCGGTCCCAGCCATTTCACCGGCGTCACGCGGCTCTGGTAGCAGATCTTCCAGTCGAGGCCGGGAATGCCCAGAGCATCCACCACGGCTTTGGCCGACTCGGCCACTTGCCATTCATAGGGGTCGCCGTCCTCGATAATTTTCTCAGGCAGGCCGTGGGCCGAGAACAAAACACGTGGGGCGCCGTGGGCGTGGGCGGTCTCAACGGCGGCACGCAATGGGTTGGCGACGGCGGCCACAAATCCGGGATCGGTCGGATAGCAGCACAGCGTCTCCATCGGCGTGGCCAGGCCCTGGCGTTTTGCCTCACGCGTGAGCGCGGCAAGGGTGGTGCCGGTGGTGGTGGTCGAATACTGGGGATACAGCGGCAGCACGACGATGCGCGTGGGATTGTAGGCCTTCAGCTGTGCGACGACCTCGCGCGCCATGGGATGCCAATAGCGCATCAGCACAAAGACCCGTGAATCGTCGGCGAAGGGCTTGGCCGCCTGCTCTAAGGCCTTCGCTTGTGCTTCGGTCTCAGGCAGCAGCACGGACTTGCCGCCCAGCTGATCATAGTAGCCGCGAGACTTCTTTGCCCGAAGGGTCGAGATGGTGGTCGCGAACAGCCAGCGCAGCGGGCCCGGCAGCGGAATGATGAAGGGGTCGTTGAACAGATTGAACAGGAACGGCCGCACCGCCGCCGGACCGTCAGGTCCGCCGAGGTTGAAGACGACAATAGCCAAGCGCCCATCACTCATCAGGTGTGGCTCCATTCCAGATGCGCAGGATATGCCACGCCCTATCTCAAGCGCAAAGCCGCAAATTTCTAGTCACGGCGTCTCCTGTGACATAGCCGTGACATTCATGAAAGGCGGCTATGGTATCGAGCCTGCATGAACCGATTCGCACTCATCGGCGCGTCCTACAAGACGGCGGGCGTAGAACGCCTGGGCCAGATCGCCTTGCCCAAGGACCAGATCGCCCAACGGCTGCCGTCCCTGGCCGCCCAGATCGGCGCCCAGGAGCTGGCCTATATCGGTACCTGCAACCGCGTCGAATTCGTACTGGCCGGTGATAGCCCATTGGCGGTGCAGGCCTGCCGCGACAAGCTGGGCCGCCTGCTGGGGGCAACCCCGCTGCCCGAGATGGAAACCCGGCGCATCTTCCGCGCCTGGACCGATGAGGGGGCCGTCGAGCACCTGTTCCTGGTGGCCTCGGGGCTGGACTCGGCCCAGGCCGGCGAACGCGAAATCTATGCCCAGGTGCGCGGCGCCTGGACCACGGCGCGGGCTGCCGGCACCTGCGGGCCCCAACTCGACTTCATCTTCGGCGAAGCGTTGCGCGCGGCCCAGGACGTGCATCAGCAGGCCGCCCGGCCCGGCAATGCGGATTCGCTGGCCAATTTCGCCGTCAAACGCGCCCTCGAACATATCGGCGAGCGCCC
>CANJPG010000140.1 GCA_947476065.1 Fidelibacterota bacterium | reverse complement strand
TGCCCGGTTGGCGTAGTACGACTCATCCACGGCCACCTGCGTGTCCACGGAAAAGCCGCGCAAAGTCGGCACCGCGTATTGCACGTTCAGAAGATAGGTGGCCGGCGGAAGGCCCGCGGGCACGCGGCCGATCAGGCCGCGCTCTACACTTAAGCCCGAGACACGCGCCTGCAACAGGACCGCGCCCGCAACGACGGTCAGGCCCGGAATGACTTGTCCGGTCAGCGACATTTCGACCCCGCGATGCCGCAGGCCACCGACATTTGCATAGATGTTGGCTTGGTCGCGGTCGAAGTAGGGCTTTGAGATTTCGAACACGCCGGCAACCAGATTGAGGCCGGGTTTGATGCGATAGCGCAATCCGCCGTCGATCTGCTTTGTGAGCGCAGCCGGCATGGGCTGCCCACGATTGGCCGCATTCTCGGGCGCGGTGCCGAACTCTTCGATACCGCGCGTATATCCGGCGTAGACCGCGAGGTCGGGGAACGGATAGGCCGCGACCGTGCCGTTATACAGCCACGGCGCGCTGCTTGTTTTGACCGGTGCCGCTTTCTCCGCGCCGTATTGCCGGCGATAGAAGCTCTTTTGCAGCCCCAGGCTGAACTCGCCGACGCCTGCCCACTGCCCAACGTAAGTTACGCCCGGCGTTATCTGACGCACGACATCCTTATCGCGCTGACCATAAACGAAGGCGGGCTCAGCCAGTTGGCGATAGACACCAATCAACGCCGGACCGAAGGCGGCGGTGCTCGTGCCGCCAAAAATGCGGCGCGTATCGCGCCCGCGCGTGGCGACGTGAAGAGTGTGCCGGTATTTCCCCTCGGTGAAGACACCCGACAGCCGAACCTCGCCCGATGTGCTGGCTGAGGCGTGATGGGGTGATCCGACGATATCCAGGCTGGCATCGCCGCCCGGCTGTACGTTGCGATATAGAACGGAATAGTTCTCCGGCCGCTGATTGCTGGAGTCGAAAATGCCCATCTGCAGCCGCCAATCATCGGCGACGTAGCCGCGTGTGATCACGCCGAGGGTCCGGTCTGTGGCCTCACGCCGGGCCCAGTGTTGGCCGAAAAACACCGACCGGTCGATGCGTGCCGGCAGGTATGCGCCCCCGGGCAGGATAAGCGGCTGTACTTCCAGCGTGCTGGCGGAATAATAGGCGAAGGGAATGACCTCAAGTGTCTCGCGCGGCGTCCAGCGCAGCACACCGCCCAGGCCGAGGTTGTTATTCACGCCGTGATAGTCGTTGGGCCCCGACAGATAGGCGATCCCGCCGGCAAACCCCAGCTTGTCTGCGATGAGCGGCGTGACGATGTCCACCGAAGGCTGCGTGCCGCCGATGGGATACTGGATCTGTTCGGCGGCGGATATGACGCGCCGGCTGTCGGATGACATCACAATCGAGATGTCGGTGATTCCGGTGGGCGCGGGGAAGGGGTAAGACTGGGCAGAGAGGCCAATACGTATCGTCTGGCTGCGCTGCATGCGGTTGCCGAACAGGCCCTGCTGGTCGTAGTACAGGCCTTCGATGCGCATATTGCCCGCCTGTTGCGGGCTAAATCCTCGGGCATTGTTCGAACTGTAAAGCCCGACACTTTCATTGCCGACGCGCGTGCCGAAGGCGTCCTCGGCCGAGGTCGTGGCGTTATCCTCGGCGCGCTGGGCGTAGGCTGCGGCGGATGCCAACATGCTGCCGAGCGCCAATGCCTGCGCCGATTTCCACCCAACACATTTCAAAATATGTCCCCCCCGACGCCATAACGAAACAGCGCGGCCAACGGACACTCCCGATCCATCGCCCGGCAGTTTTGTATCATAGAACCAGGCCGCTATATGGGACGGAAATCGAGGGGAGCAGCGGAAGTCGGTTATTTTCGCCTGAGGGCCTCAGCCAAGGCCGCGCCGAGGCTGCCCTGAACCGCTGGCTTAATTGGCTGTTGCGCCTGGGGCTGCGGGCGGCGCGGGGCCTTGTTTTCCCGTAGCGTGGTCTCACGCGGCGCGGCCTTCGGCGCGCCAGCATCGCCTTCCTTTCGCATGGAAAGCCCGATGCGCTTGCGCGCGATGTCGACATCGACAACGCGGACCTTCACCACATCGCCCGCCTTCACCACCTCGTGCGCGTCCTTAATAAAACGATCGGCCAATTGCGACACGTGCACGAGCCCGTCCTGGTGTACGCCGATATCGACAAAGGCGCCGAAGGCCGCAACGTTGGTCACGGTTCCCTCGAGCATCATGCCGGGCTTCAAATCCTTCATGTCATCGATGCCCTCCGCAAAAGTCGCGGTCTTGAAGCTGGGGCGTGGATCGCGCCCAGGCTTCTCAAGCTCGGCAATGATGTCGCGGACCGTCGGCAGACCAAAGCGCTCGTCGACAAAAGTGCGCGGATCGAGCGCCTTCAAGGCCGCGCCGTCGCTCATCAGTGAACGCACGTCGCGCCCGCAGGCGGCGACGATCTTCTTGGCTACGTCATAGGCTTCGGGATGCACCGCTGAAGCATCCAGCGGTTCCACGCCGTCGGGAATGCGCAGGAAGCCGGCACATTGCTCGAAGGTGCGCTGGCCAAGCCGGCTGACTTTCAGCAACTCCTTACGGTTCGAAAATGGCCCCGTCGCGTCGCGGTGGGTGACAATCGCGTCCGCCAGGGAAGCGCTGAGGCCGGATACGCGCGCCAGAAGCGGCGCAGATGCGGTATTGAGGTCTACGCCCACGGCATTGACGGCATCCTCAACCACCGCTTCCAGCGAGCGGCCAAGCCGATACTGATCGACATCGTGCTGGTACTGACCGACGCCGATGGACTTGGGCTCGATTTTGACGAGTTCTGCGAGCGGGTCCTGCAGGCGGCGCGCGATTGACACGGCGCCGCGCAAGGAAACATCGAGCTCCGGAAACTCCCGCGCCGCCGTCTCCGAGGCGGAATAGACCGACGCCCCAGCCTCGCTGACAATGGCTTTGATCGGCTTCGGCGCCGGCAGGTCTGCCAGCAGATCGGCCACAAGCTTTTCCGTCTCACGGCTGCCTGTGCCGTTGCCGATGGCGATCAGCGCGACGCCATGGGTGCGCATGAGCCCGGCCAATTCGGTTTGCGTGCCGCGGATATCGTTCTTCGGCGGAAAGGGATAGACCACCGTTGTGGCCAGCAACTTCCCGGTTCCATCCACCACCGCTACTTTCACGCCTGTGCGGATCCCGGGATCGAGCCCCATGGTCGTGCGCGAACCCGCCGGCGCCGCCAGAAGCAAGTCCTTGAGGTTGCGGGCAAAGACTTGAATGGCTTCTTCCTCGGCGCGCTGACGCAGGTCGCTCATGAGATCGATGGAAAGACGCAACGACAGTTTGACCCGCCAGGTCCAGGCCACCACGCTCATCAACCATTGATCGCCGGGCCGTTGCCGCCCGACGGCGTAGGTCTCGGCGATCATCTGCTCAGCTGGTTTGATGGCGGAGGGATCGTCGGCATCGACTTCGATGTCCAGCAGCAGAATATCTTCGTTGCGTCCGCGCATCATGGCCAAGGCCCGGTGGCCGGGCACGGTCCGCCAGCGCTCGACGTGGTCAAAGTAATCGGAGAACTTGGCGCCCAGCTGCTGCTTGCCGTCGGATACGCGAGACCGCAGAAAGGCGCGATCCTTGGCATAGGTGCGCAGTCTGCCAACAAGGTCGGCATTTTCCGCGAACTGCTCCGAAAGAATATCCCGGGCGCCTTCCAGGGCCGCCTTCACGTCCGGCACATTCTCTGTGACACAGGCGAGCGCAAGGTCCGACGGCGTTGCAGCCCGATTGGCAAGAATCGCCTCGGCCAGCGGCCCAAGCCCATGCTCGCGTGCGATCTCGGCCTTGGTACGGCGTTTCGGCTTGTAGGGTAGATAAATGTCCTCGAGTTCCGCCTTGGTCGTCGCCGCCGCGATCTTGGCCTCCAACTCGTCGGTCAGTTTGTTCTGCTCGCGGATCGAGCTAAGAATTGTTTCGCGCCGCGCATCCAGCTCACGCAGATAGGACAGCCTTTCCGCCAGCAGGCGCAGCTGCGTGTCGTCCAGTCCGCCCGTCACCTCTTTGCGGTAGCGCGCTACGAAGGGAACTGTCGCGCCTTCGTCCAGCAGTCCGATGGCCGCGGCCGCCTGCTCAGGCTTCGCGTTGATCTCGGCCGCGATAATGCCTGCGATGCGCCGTATGTCGTCAGCCATGACACTCCCTTAGGTCGGATATCGGGCGGAGAAAATAGTGGCAATTTCAAGTGAATGCCAATGGCTATAATGCGAGGCGCGCGCTCGCGTCAGCTACAACGGCGAACCCAATCTGGCTGGATCATCATGCGACGTCCGCCGGTTATTTTTTGGCTTTCGGCTTCTTTTTAAAGTGCGTGCCCGGCTTTCCCGCAGGTTTGCCGCCAAACTTCGCTTTTGCGTCGTATTTGGCTTTGGGCGACCACCGCGGCTTCTCCCGCGGTTTGTCGCGCGTGTGATCGGGGGCGTCACCGGCTGGCGCAGCCGGCGTGTGCGGCTTTGACTTCCACGCCGGTTTGCCCGCGTGCGGCGTATGGGATCGGCGCACATGGCCGCCATCGGGCGGCGCTTCGCTGCGGCCGATGTGGATGTCTCCTTTGGTGACTTTGGCGATGCGCTCGGCGAATACGTCGGCGACCGTCGCGTCGATCTCGAATTTGGTGTCCTGGTCGAAGATGCGGATGGCGCCGATCTCACGCTTGGTGATTCCGCCCTGGCGGCAGATTTCGGGAATCAGCCACTTGGGGTCGGCCTTGCGCTGGCGTCCGACATTGAGGCGGAACCATACGCCATTAGCCAAGCCCGTCTTGGGCTCGCGCGGGCCATATTCGGGCCGTGGGGGCGGCGAACCTGCGGGGCCCATATCCGCGACATCCTCGGGTGCGGGCAGCTGCGCGCGATAGATGCGCACCAGGGCTGCCGCAATCTCTTCC
>CANJPG010000139.1 GCA_947476065.1 Fidelibacterota bacterium | reverse complement strand
GCTCGAGTCCCGCTTCGCGCCGGAGACGGCCGCCGCTCTTACAGCCATGGGTCACAAGGTGCGGATGGTCGGGCCCTATTCGGCGGGCAGCATTCAAGGTGTGCTCGTGTCGTCGGAAGGCACGCGTATTGCCGGCGCCGACCCGCGTCGCATGGGTTACGCGATCGGCTACTAGGTAGGGCGATTCGCTTCCATCCTGACGCTTCCGACTGGCGGCGGAGCGGGCGAAACACGCTAAATCTTAAGCGCAAGGACGGCTTTGTTTCTCACGGATCCCCGGCCTTGAACGGCTCCTCCTTGCCGGGCGGCACGGTTTCCTCGGCCATGGCGAGCACCATCGCCACCATCACGTAGGCGCCGGTGACCGCGGTGAGGTCCACCACGCCTTGCTCGCCCAGGATTCCCTTGGCGCGCGCATAAGTCTCGTCCGAGACTTTCTTCTGCGTCGAGAGTTCAGTGACGAAGTCGTAGACCGCCGCTTCATCGGCCTGCATGTCGGCCGGCCGTTTGCGGGCCTTCAGATCATCCACCACATGCTGCGGCAGGCCGGCTTTGAGCGCGATGGCGCTGTGGGCGAACCACTCAACTTGCGAGCGCCACTGCCGCCCGATGATCAGGATGGCCATTTCATTGAGGCGCAGGGGCACGGTGGTGTCCCAGCGCAGGTAGGCCAGGAGATCGAACAGGCGCTGACCCATCACGGGGCTACGCAGTAGCGGGTTATAGGGGCCGCCGAGACCCACGCTGGAGACTTTCATGATCTGTTCGGCCAGGGAGCGCTGTGCCGGCGAGACCGTCTCCATGGTCAACTGCGGAAAACGCGGCCTGTCCGCAGCGCTATTGGAATTGTTCGCACTCATAAGCACCCCTGCCATCAATGGTATCGCTAAACAACGCGCCAGTTTCATCACACGCCTCCTCGCGGTTTGATGAGCACCATATTTTCCCGTCCGCCGCCGATGCCAAGAATCGACTATACTGATTCCGCCTTCCGGGAGGGCATATCCGTTTCTGATCGGGGCTTAAATCATGTCCATGACCGCCAAGCGCGCAGTGTTCTCGGCCCTGCACCGGCAGGGATGTTTTGTGATCCCCAATCCCTGGGACGTGGGCAGCGCCCGCGCCCTTGCGTCCCTGGGGTTCAAGGCCCTGGCGACCACCAGTTCGGGCTTTGCCTGGTCTCACGGCAAACCAGATGGGGCGATGCCGGTCGATGCCGTGCTGGATCATCTGAAGGCGATGGCGGCGGCAACGGCGCTGCCCCTCAATGCCGATTTCGAGAACGGCCATGCAGATACGGCCGAGGGTGTGGCCGCGCAATTCACCCGCGCCTGCGGCACTGGCATTTCAGGCATCTCCATTGAAGATGCCAGCAAGGACCCCCGCCAGCCACTGTATGACATCGACGCCGCCGTGGCCCGCGTGCGCGCGGCGCGGGCGGCGATCGATGCCGCCGGCGGCGATGTCATTCTGACGGGGCGGGCAGAAGGCTTGTTTATGGCCAACTCTGATCTAGGGGATGTTATTGCGCGCCTGAAGGCCTATGGGGAGGCCGGCGCCGATTGCCTGTATGCCCCCGGCTTAAAGACCGCAGAGCAGGTTGTAGCTGTCGTAAAGGCCGCCGCGCCAAAACCGGTGAACGTGCTGGTGACCGCGCCGGGATTCAGCGTCGCGCAACTTGCCGCACTGGGTGTGCGCCGTGTCAGCCTCGGCGGAGCGCTGGCGCGCACGGCCTGGGGTGAGTTCATGCGCGCGGCCGGCGAGATCGCCGGCCACGGCACATTTGAACGTCTGGGCCACGCCGCGTCAGGACGCGACATGAACGCCCTGATGGACGATTAAACTGTCAGTCCCTCGTTGCGCAGCGGCAAGCTGCGCACGCGGATGCCGCTGGCCGCGAAGATCGCATTTGCGATGGCTGGCGCGACCGGCGGTAAGGCCGGTTCACCCACACCCGTCGGTGTATTATCCGACTGGATGAAATGAACTTCGATCTTGGGCGGCGCCTTGTTGATGCGCAGGATCGGGTATTCGGTGAAGTTGCCTTCGATGACGCGTCCGTTCTCGATGCCGACCTGCAGGTTCATCATGGTCGAAAGACCGTCTATGATGCCGCCCTGGCACTGATTTTCCGCACCACTCATGTTGATAATCGGCCCGATGTCGCCGGCCATGACCACGTTGTGAATGGTCACGCGCTTTTGCGCATCGACGCTGACTTCGGCAACTTCGGCGAAATGGCCGGCATGACTGAAGTAGAACGCAAGGCCCAGGCCGTGACCCTGCGGCAGCGGTTTGCCCCAGCCAGCCTTTTCGGCGGCGAGCTTGATCACCGCGGCAGCGCGGCCCGTGTTGAGTGCGGCTGAGGTGGCAGGCGGGATATGGCGCGGCTCGCCCAGGATTTCCAACAGGAACTCGAGATGATCGCGGCCAGCAGCCACGGCCAGTTCATGGATGAACGACTGCGTGGCGAAGGCAATGGCGTTGGAACGCGGCGCACGCCACGCACCGCAAGGCGTCATCAGCGGCAGCATGGACTGGGTCAGCTCGCCGTGGGCCACCAGCGGCAGCGGGAATTCTGCGGCGGGGATATTGCCGCCGGCCACCGGCGTCTTGCCGTCGGACGAGAAGGTGATGAAGTGCACCTTCCAGCCCACCAGCTTGCCGGCGGCGTCGAGGCCGGCGGTGAACTGATGGAAGCCGCCCGGACGGTAGAAGTCATGGCGCATGTCGTCTTCGCGGGTCCAGGTGAGCTTCACCGGGGCGTTGACACGCTGTGCGATAACCGCTGCTTCGCAGCAAGGGTCGTTGACCAAGCGCCGGCCGAAGCCACCGCCGGCGCGTGTCTGGTTCAGGGTCACTCTGTTTTCGGGCAGGTTGAGCAGTTTGGCCACCTGTGTGATGGCGCGCTCCGGCGTCTGCGTCGGCGCCCAGAGTTCAATCGAATCGCCCTTGAACCAGGCCGTGGTGTTCTGCGGCTCGAGCGTGGCATGGGGCACGAAGGGATAGCTGTAGAAGGCCTCCAGCGTCTTGGCCGCACCCTTCAACGCGGCATCGACGTCGCCGCTTTTGGTAATGTTTTCCGCGCCCGCCTGCTTGGCGATTTTTTTGGCCTCGGCCTGCAGCTTCGTCCAGCTGTCCTTGGAGGCTTTGCTTTCGTCCCAGTTCACTTGCAAGGCCGCTTTGGCCTTGAAGGCGTTCCAGGTTGAATCGGCGACAATGGCCACGCCGGGCATGACGTCCGATGTCACGCCATTGCCTTCGAGGATGAAGGCATCCTTGACCCCCGGCAGGGTCTTGATGTGATCGAGATTGGCGCTGATCACCTTGCCACCCACAGCCGGGCATTTCTCGTACACCGCGTAGAGCATGCCGGGCATGGCCTGGTCGATGCCGAAGAGCGGTTGGCCGGTGACGACTTTCAGATTGTCGACGCCGGTGAAGCGGTTTCCCAGCAGGCGGTATTGGGCGCGGGTCTTCAGTGTGAGGGTTTTGACGTCGGGCACCGGCAGCGCGGCGGCGGCGAGAGCAAGCTCGCCGTACCTGAGTTGGCGTTTGCTGGCAGCATGCGCGACGGCGCTATCGGCTGTGGTGCATTCGCTGACCGGCACGCCCCACTTCTTCGCCGCGGCTGTGATCAGCATGCTGCGCGCTGCTGCGCCGGCCTGGCGCAATTGGTCCCAGCTGGTGGGGATGGAGGTCGAACCGCCGGCGCTCTGGCGCCCGTAGAGGGCGGTGTTGATGGGCGCCTGCTCGACTTTCACGTCGGCCCAGGCCGCATCCATTTCTTCGGCGACGATCAGCGGCACCGCTGTCTTGATGCCCTGGCCGATCTCGGGACGGTGCGCATAAATCAAAATGCTGCCATCCGGAGAGACCCGCAGGAATGCATTGGGCGCAAAGTCCTTGGCGCTCATGGCCGCAGCGGCGGCCTCGGTGACCGGCCCCAGGGTGAAGGCGAGAATCAATCCGGCGCCTGCAGCGCCTGAAAGTTTCAGGATTGAACGGCGGCTGAAGTGGATGGCGGAAGCACGGGGGCTGGCTTCGAACTCACCCATAACCTCGGCGAAATATGCGTCTGCTGAAAATGTCATGCGACACCTCCCTTCGCGGCGGCATAGATGGCTTGGCGAATGCGCGTATAGGTGCCGCAACGGCAGATATGCCCCGCCATGGCCTGATCGATGTCGGCGTCAGTGGGCGCGGGTTTGTCCTTCAGCAAGGCGGCCGCGCTCATGAGCTGGCCGGCCTGGCAGTAGCCGCATTGGGCAACGTCGTAGTCGATCCAGGCTTGCTGCAGAGCATGCAGCTTGCCGTCAGGCGCCGCGAGGCCTTCGATTGTGGTGATGGACTGGCCATCGATGGCACTGATGGGCGTGGAACATGCTCGAATGGGTACGCCGTTGAGCTGCACGGTACAGGCGCCACATTGGGCAATGCCGCAGCCGTACTTGGCCCCAACGAGACCCAGCGTATCGCGCAAAACCCAGAGTAACGGTGTCGCCGGATCTATACCGTCGAGAGAATGTTCGGTGCCGTTAACTTTGAACATGCGGGTGCCTCGCCTGCCGTGATGGGATGCCGGCAAGACTACCCTATAAGGGCTTTGCGGGAAAGCTACGTGCGACTTTTGGGATCGAGCTTGCTGCGATCGACGTGCGCTTTAAGGTGCGAGTCTTGCTCGGACTGCGCGGCTTTGTCGGCCTTGGTGCGCCCGAACTTGACGCGATTGGCGGCGGCGGCAGTTTCCGCCTCATCCCGCGCCTTAGCCTTGCGGGCGCGCCGCAGATTTACAATCTCAGCCATAGGAAAATCCGGTGGTTGCGTTGGAAACCTCTGTACCACATCTTAGGAGCACATCAGACAAAGGACCCCGTCATGAGCACCGCGGTTACAGACAATGCCACACAGTCCCGCTTTGAGCTGGCCGAAGCCGAAGGTATG
>CANJPG010000138.1 GCA_947476065.1 Fidelibacterota bacterium | reverse complement strand
GTTGGACAGATTGTCGATGCCGATACGGATGCCTTCGCCCTTTTGTCCCAGGGCCGACAGCGCGAAGCCGAACAGAAGCGCGAACAACAGCACCTGCAGCACGTCACCAGACGCAAAAGCATCCACGACAGTGTTGGGGATGATATTGAGGAAAAAGTCGACGATGTGCTGGTCCTTGGCGCGCTTGGTGAAGTTGGCGATGGCGCTCGCGTCCATGGTGGCGGGGTTGGCGTTGAAGCCGGCGCCGGGCTTGAGGATGTTGCCCACAGTCAGCCCGATCACCAGCGCGATGGTAGAGACCACTTCGAAATACAGCAGCGCCTTGCCGCCGACGCGCCCGACTTTCTTGGCGCCCTGCATGCCGGCGATGCCCGAGACCACCGTGCAGAAGATCACGAGGGGGATGATCATTTTGATGAGTTTGATAAAGCCGTCACCCAGCGGCTTCATGGCCACACCCCAGACGGGATGCGTCACGCCCAATAGAATCCCGACGGCAATGGCCATCAGCACCTGGACGTAGAGGACTTTGTAGAACGGTCGTTTCATGATTTTTTCCCCGCGCGCAGGCACCATATCATATCGGCCTCGAGGCTCTACCCCTCCAATTCCTCGCGCAACATTTCCAGCTCCAGCCACTGGGTTTCGCCTGCGGCTATCGCGGCGTGTGCTGCTTCCAGATCTGCTGCGGCCTGCTTAAAGGCCGCTGGGTCGCGGCTGAACAATGCCGGATCGGCAAGCTTGGCCTGGAGCTTTGTAACATCGGCGCGCAAGGCCTCGAGCTTTTTCGGCAAAGTCTCGAGCGCGTGTTTTTCTTTAAAGCCCATTTTCGCTTTGCGCGGCTCGGTCCGCGCAAGCCCGGGCTCTTTTGTCTTGGCCGGCTTCGGCGCTTCTTTATCAGGAGTCCGCGCCTGCACGCCGTGGCCGCGCTGGGCCACCATGTCCGAATAGCCGCCGGCATACATCTGCCATTTGCCGTCCTGCTCGAAGGCGATGGTGGCGGTGACCGCGCGATCCAGAAAATCGCGGTCGTGGCTGACCAGCAGCACTGTACCCGAATACTCGGCGAGCATTTCCTGCAGCAGATCGAGGGTTTCCAGGTCCAAGTCGTTGGTGGGTTCGTCGAGCACCAGCAAATTGGACGGCCGCGCCATGGCCCGCGCCAGCATCAGTCGCCCGCGTTCGCCGCCCGACAGCCGCAGCACCGGCGTATTGGCCTGCTCGGGCCCGAACAAAAAGTCCTGCATGTAGCCGATGACGTGTTTGCGCGTTTCGCCGACCGTCACCATGTCGCCATGCCCCTGGGTCAGGACGTCCTTCAGTGTATCGTCTGGATGCAGCGACTCACGCTTTTGATCGAGAGTCACCATCTGGATGTTGGAGCCCAGCTTTACCGTGCCCGTATCCGGCGCCAGTGTGCCTGTCAGCATGTTGAGCAGCGTGGTCTTGCCGGCGCCATTGGGCCCGACGATGCCGATACGGTCGCCGCGGGTGACACGGATGGTGGTGTTTTTCACGATGCTGCGCTCGCCGTAACTCTTGGCGATGTTCTTGGCTTCGATCACCAGCTTGGCGGTGTTCTCGGCTTCGGCGACGGTGATGTTGACGTTGCCGGTGGCGCCGCGGTACTCGCGCCGGTCCTGGCGCAGCTTATGCAAATCGCCGAGCCGCTTCTGGTTGCGCTTGCGCCGGCCCGAGACGCCGTAGCGAACCCAGTCCTCTTCGCGTGCGATCTTGCGGTCGACTTTGTGGCGCGCCACTTCTTCCTGCTCGAGGAAATCGTCGCGCCACGCTTCGAACTCGCCGAAGCCGCGGTCGATCCGGCGCACCGTACCGCGATCCAGCCAGGCTGTCGTGCGCGTGAGGTTAGTGAGAAAGCGCCGGTCGTGGCTGATAATCACCAGGGCCGAGCGCAGGCCTTTCAACTCGCCTTCCAGCCATTCGATGGCCGGCAGATCGAGATGGTTGGTGGGCTCGTCCAGCATCAGGATGTCGGGCTCCGGCGCCAGCGCCTTGGCGAGCGCGCAACGGCGCGCCTCTCCGCCCGAGAGCTTCTTGGTGTCTTCGTCGCCGTTGAAGCCGAACTGACTGAGCAGATAGCGGGCGCGGTGAGTATCGTCGTGGGGGCCAAGCCCGGCCTCCACATAAGCCAGGGTGGTTTCGAAGCCCGCGAAGTCCGGCTCCTGCGCCAGATAGCGCACGGAGGTGCTGTGCTGCAGGGCGCGCTCGCCCTTGTCCGGCTCGATCAGCCCGGCTGCGATTTTCAGCAGTGTGGATTTGCCCGAGCCATTACGCCCGACCAGCGCCAGGCGCTCGCCTTCGCCCACCTGCAGCTCGGCCCCCTCCAACAAGGTAGCGCCGCCGAACGTCAGGTGAATATCGCGCAAAATAAGAAGCGGGGCGGCCATTGCAACAACCAGAACAAATGTGAGCGTGTCTGTAACCGGATTCAGCCGTCTGGCATAGCGTCATCGGGCGGGATAGGGTACGCCGCCGTCCACCAAGGCTCACAAATGGGGCCTTACAATCGCCGCGAGTTTGCAATGCGTACCTTTGCCGTCCTCGGGATCAGCTGCTGGTCGGGTTTTCTGCTGATGGCCCTCGAGCTCATGAGCGGGCGCATTCTGGCCCCGACCTTCGGCAGCAGCATCTATGTCTGGGGCGCTGTCATCACCGTCTTCATGCTGGCGCTGTCGATCGGCTATCTGATCGGCGGGCGCATGTCGATGTCCGAGCCCCGCATTGCAGTGCTCTGCGGCCTGCATTTGCTGTCGGGCCTTTTGGTGCTGCCGATCTTATTCTTCGAACTTCCCGTTCTGGACGGCATCTTCGAATACACGCAAGACCCGCGCCTGGGCTCCTTGCTGTCCAGCGTGATTCTGTTCTTCCTTCCCGCCGCCGTCTGCGGCACTGTTGCACCCTATGCGGTGCGGCTGCTGGTTAAGGATTCGCAGGCCGCCGGTTTCTACGCCGGGCTGCAGTATTTCTTCTCCACGGCTTTCAGCGCCGCCGGAACGCTGCTGACGTCGTTTTATTTTGTGTTGATCCTCGAGGTTGACCAGATCCTGATGCTGCTGATCGGCGTGACCGTGTTCATGGCGCTCTCGGCCTTCCTGATCTCGCGAAAGAGTACGCCATGAAATTTTGCGCCATGAAATTCAAAGTCGCACTTGCTTGCTTGGCCGCCGTCGCGCTGACGCCTTTGCCCGCCGCCGCCGAGCTCAAGACAATTCACTCCGAGAAGTCGCTCTATCGCAACATCTTCGTCACCGAGGACGGCGATCTGCGCTGCCTGACCTTCCGCCGCGCGACAGCCGGCACGCGCCAGACGTGCTTTGAGAAAAGCGATCCGCAGAACCTGTATTTTCCCTATGCCCGCATGATGATGGGAGCCCTTTATCTCAACCCCAATCCGCAGCGCATTCTCATCGTCGGCCTGGGCGGCGGCACACTGCCCATGGGCCTGCGCGGTTTCCTGCCGGACGCCGCGATCGACGTGGTCGAGATTGATCCTGCCGTCGTGAAAGCCGCGCTGGATTATTTCCCGTTCAAGGAAGACGCCAACCTCAAGGTCCATACCGACGACGGCCGCGTGTTCGTGAAAAAGGCCATCAAGGCCGGAACCAAATATGATTTGGTCATGCTCGACGCCTTCGAGGACGACTACATCCCCGAGCATCTTTTGACCCGCGAGTTCCTGCAGGAAGTCAAAAGCATCATGACGCCGGGTGCGGTGATCGCCGCCAACACCTTCTCCTCGAGCGGGCTCTATCCTTACGAATCGGCGACTTATGCCGATACCTTCGGCAAGTTCTACAACCTGAAGGCCGCCAACCGGGTCATCTGGGCTCAGAACGGCGAGCTGGCGCCGCAATCGACCCTCGACGCCAATGCCAAAATGCTCGAACCCGCCTTCGAGAAACGCGGCATCAAATCGGGCATGCTGTTCCTGATGCTCAACGGCAGTAAGGATTGGCCGGACGATACACGCGTGTTGACCGACCAGTATGCCCCCTCGAATCTGCTCAATAGCCGTGGAAAATCAAATCGTTAGACGGCCTGCCAATTTGGCATAGCTGGCATACAGGGTCGATTCTTGACCCTCATATTGCATTGCAATATTAACCCCCCATCTAAAAGAGCGCCCGGCATTGTCAGCGGTCGAACCCGCCGGGCGTCACCTAACAGTGAGACCGCGTTTTTTAAGGTTTACGTCCGTGCGTGTATCAGTTTTGACCTCCGCCCTCATCCTCGCTGCCGGCCTCTACGCCGGCGCCGCCGCTGCCGAAGTCGGCCTCGACAGCACGCCTGCAAGCTCGAAAGAGCTGACGCGCATTTGCGAAAGCGCGCGGTTGACCGATCTTGAGCGCCGCGAGTGCCGCGCCATGTTCAAGACCGCGGCATCCGACAGCGACCGCGCCGCCGCGTACCGCACCTTCTACGAACGCATCAACGGCGCCCTCGCCCGCTAATCATCCGCCGTTGCAGAGCGGCGCGCGACGGCTTATGCCCTTCGCATGACCGACGCGCCGCCCTCTGAAATGCCCTGCCCGCGCTGCGCCAAAAGCGCAGCACTTTGCGTCTGCGCCGATATCCCCGCCCCTATCGACACCAAGATAGAACTCCTGATCCTGCAGCACCCCCAGGAGCAGGACGTCGAACTCGGCACCGCGCGCCTCACGGCCGCACATTTCAAGAAAGCCGCCGTCAAAGTTGGGTTGTCGTGGCCCAGCCTCGGCAAGCTATTAGGACGCGTCGCCGATCCCAAGCGCTGGGCCGTGCTTTATCTCGGCTCGGCCAAGGGCGCCGACTTGTTGCCGGGTCAGGAGGTCGTCGCCCTCAACCGCAAAGGCACCGGCCCGGCACCGGACCAGCAGGCCGCCTTCGCCGGACTTGAAGGCATCATCGTGCTCGACGGCACCTGGAGCCAGGCTAAGGCTCTGTGGTGGCGCAATGCCTGGATGCTGAAGACTCAGCGCGTGGCGCTCAATCCGAAACACCCATCGCGCTACGGCAGATTGCGCAAGGAGCCGCGCAAGGACAGCCTGTCGACGCTGGAAGCCGCGGCGCTGTTGCTGTCACGCCTTGAGAAAAACCCCGAGATCGAAACCGTATTGCTGGCCAGCTTCGATAAGATGCTTGCCCGCTACCGGTCCTTCAAGGCCTTGTCCAAGGCTTCTTGAATGTCGCGCTTGCGGCCGCGGTCGGCG
>CANJPG010000137.1 GCA_947476065.1 Fidelibacterota bacterium | reverse complement strand
ATGAAATACGCCACGGCCATCATGCCGCACAGGATGAAAGCCACGGGCCGTGTGAACAGGCCGATGGCCAGCAATGCGCCGCCCACAAACTCAAGGCCGCCCGAGGCCAGCAGCATCGGCGGCAGTGGGTCGGGCATGGCGCGCGCAGGCGGCGGAAAACCCAGCAGTTTCTGCAGGCCGTGTTCGAAGAACAGCAGTGCGGTGATGATGCGCAAAACACTAAGAATGCGCGGTGCAAACGGCTCTAGCGTGGCTGCCAATTTCGACATTTGGGATTGCCCTCAAACAAAATCGGAGATCCTTTTAGGATCTCCGATTGTTTCGTTCGGTTTTATTTGGGTGCTACGACCATGACGATCTGGCGGCCTTCGGTGCGCGGTTCCATTTCGACTTTGGCGTCGTTTTCGAAATCCGCTTTCACCCGGTTCAGAAGCCGGTGTCCCAGCTCCATGTGCGCCATTTCGCGGCCGCGGAAGCGCAAGGTCACTTTCACCTTGTCGCCTTCTTCGAGGAAACGCTTCATCGCCTTCATCTTCGTTACGTAGTCGTGATCGTCGATGTTGGGGCGCAGCTTGATCTCTTTGACCTCGATGACCTTCTGCTTCTTGCGCGCTTCGTTTTTGCGCTTCTGTTCCTCGTATTTGTACTTTCCAATATCGAGGATTTTGCAAACCGGAGGGTCGGCATTGGGAGAGATCTCTACCAAGTCCAATCCAGCTTCATCGGCTTTGCGTAATGCTGTTTCGCGGTCTACGACCCCGACGTTTGTGCCGTCGGCTTCAATCAGACGCACCGTGCGGTTGTCGATCTGATGATTCATGCGCGGTCCATCGTTCTTGGACGCGGGCGCTTGTTGCTCGAACCTAGCTATGTATCAATCTCCTGTCGTTGTTTTCCACAAAAGCCGCCGGACCCCTCCCCGGTGATCCAGTCAGCATAAAAGCGCGGTTTCCCTCAAAATGTTCCAGGAACCGCAGCTTCCTTAGCAAGTCTATCGGTTGCCTCATCCAGCGCAAGGATTTCTTGGTTTGCACCGCCCAAGCGGCGCAGAGCAACGCCGCGTGTTTCGGCTTCCTTTTTACCCACAACCACCAGGACTGGGACTTTGGCGAGCGAGTGTTCCCTTACCTTGTAATTGATCTTCTCGTTGCGCAGGTCGGTTTCCACGCGCAAACCATTGGCCCGCAGCGTTGCGGCGACTTCCGCAGCGTAATCATTGGCTTCCTCAGTAATCGTGCACACCACGGCCTGCAGCGGCGTGAGCCACAGCGGGAACTTACCGGCGTAGTTCTCCACCAGGATGCCGATAAAGCGTTCCATTGAGCCGAAGATGGCACGATGGAGCATCACCGGGCGATGCTTGGCGCCATCCTCGCCGATGTAATTGGCCTCGAGTCTCTCGGGCAGCACAAAGTCCGCCTGCAGCGTGCCGCACTGCCAATCGCGGCCGATGGCGTCGCGCAGTACGAACTCCAGTTTCGGACCATAAAAGGCGCCTTCGCCGGGATTGAGGGTCCATTCGAGGCCCGCGGCATCGGTCGCATCGCGCAGCGCGGCTTCGGCTTTATCCCAGGTTTCGTCGGAGCCCGCGCGCTTGACCGGGCGGTCGGAGAACTTCACGCGGATCTCGGTGAAGCCGAGGTCGGCGTAAACTACGCGCAGCAGGTCGATGAAAGCCTTGGTTTCGGATTTGACCTGATCTTCGGTGCAGAAGATGTGAGCGTCATCCTGCACAAAGGCACGCACGCGCATCAGGCCGTGCAAGGCACCCGAAGGTTCGTTGCGGTGGCAACAGCCGAATTCAGCGATGCGCAGCGGTAGGTCGCGGTAGCTCTTGATGCCTTGATTGTAGATCTGCACATGGCCGGGGCAGTTCATCGGCTTCACGGCGAGCGTGCGCTCTTCCGATTCCGAAATGAACATGCCTTCGCGGAATTTTTCCCAGTGCCCGGATTTCTCCCACAGCACCTTGTCCATCAGCATGGGCGTGTTGACTTCGACGTAGCCCGCACCCTCGAGGCGGCGGCGGATGTAGTTCTGCAGCGTGCGGTACAGTGTCCAGCCTTTAGGATGCCAGAAGACCGCGCCCTGGGCTTCTTCCTGCAGATGAAAGAGATCCATCTCGCGGCCCAACCGGCGGTGATCACGCTTCTCGGCCTCTTCGATCTGGGTGAGATATTCGGCGAGTTGCTTCTCGTCGGCCCAGGCGGTGCCGTAGATGCGCGTCAGCATGGCGTTGTTGGAATCGCCACGCCAATAGGCGCCGGCCACCTTGGTCAGCTTGAACGCCTTGCCGAGTTTGCCGGTCGAGGCCAGATGCGGCCCGCGGCACAGGTCGAGCCATTTATCGCCCTGGCGATAAATGCTGATGGGCTCGTGTTCGGGAAAGCCGGAAATCAATTCGGCTTTGTACAATTCCCCGATGCTCTTGAAGTGCGCTATGGCGTCATTGCGGTCCCAGACCTCGCGGCGAATGGGCTCGTCGCGATCGACGATCTCCTTCATCTTCGCTTCGATCTTGGGCAGATCGTCGAGGGTGAAGGGCTCATTGCGCGCAAAGTCGTAGTAAAAGCCGTTCTCGATGGCCGGGCCGATGGTCACCTGGGTGCCGGGGAAAAGCTCCTGCACCGCTTCGGCCAGCACATGTGCGGCGTCATGACGCAGCAGCTCAAGCGCGTCGGGGTCCTTCTTGGTGACGATGGCGAGTTTCACATCCTCGGTCAGCGGCAGAAGCAGATCCTTCATGTCGCCGTTGACCTTCACGGCCAAGGCAGCCTTGGCGAGGCCGGGGCCGATATCGGCGGCGACGTCGGCGCCGGTGACGGGCTTGTCGTAACGGCGCACGCTGCCGTCGGGGAGGGTGATCGCGACCATGGGTACCTGATGGAGTCTAATTTTGCCGGTCTTATGTCGATGACTGGCCCAGCCTTGTCAAGCAATCGGCTTGCCAAGCTTGGTCCTGGTCGGCGGGGGCATTAACCGCTGAAAGGATTGAGCCTTTTGAGCCAGCGGGACCATTTGGCGGTCCGGGTCTTGCGGGCGACCTTGGATTCGTCGGTCAGCCAGGCGACTTGCAGCACCTTACGCTCGCCGGCAAAGGGTAGGTGACCGTGCCAGGAGTTGTCGGCGCGGCGGAAACCGAAGACGCTGCCAACCACGGGACTGATCTCGGCGGTGTAATCCTCAACGTCATTGGCGCTGCGCAACACACGCAGACGCCCGGCGCCGGCATCGCGCCATTGTTCGTTGAGATAGATCAGCACGGTGGCGATTTTGCTGACGCTGTCGGTATGGATACGGCCATCGGACGCCGCCGACCAGTGGCGCAGGGTGACCAGGCGGGGCTTGCCCACGAGTTCGAGGTCGAGCTTTTCACTGACCGCGGCACTGAAGGCCGGTTCGGCGACGTCGGCCAGCAAATCCTGAAAGGCGCCGGTGATGGTCAGGTCGCTGACGGGAAAGAAGCCGGTCTGTTTGATCACCGGAAAGTCCGCCAAGACTGTGGGCGCAGACTCGGGCTTCAGCACATTGTTGCCGATGAAGTGCCGGTAAGGCTCCGGCTGATGTACCGTGCCGGTGATGGCCTCGAGATTGATGACGCGCAAAGGGGATCGGCTCCGACCATGAAAAGTGCGCGAATATAGCCCTTCTTAAACGGCAGAAGCGATGCCCGGTTCGCTCGCAGCGGTTAAATTTTCTGTTCTAAGACCGCCAATACTTCGGCGACGGGCACGTCGGCGAGGCTTTGACGGCGCAAAAGCGACACCCGGGGTCCGCGTTGACCGACCAAGGCCGGGTCAGAGGCGCCGTTGTAGAGCACAACGGTGCGGCAGCCGGCCGCCGCCGTGAGATGCGTAAGCCCGTTATCAGGTCCGATGGCGGCCGTGGCGGCCCAGGCGAGAAACACCGTCTCGTTGATCGTAGCCCGCCCGGTGAGATCGACCGCCGTGGGGCAGTGGTCGGCGATTGCGGCCGTGACCTCGACGGGCACGTCTGATCCCACGATGACCGGAATCTGACCATTGCCGGCAAGAATGCGCGCGAGTTCGCCGTAACGTTCCGCCGGCCAGGGCGCCCCCGGGCCAGGCGCCGGCGCTAGTAACACAAACGGATCAACCATGCGGAACGGCACGGCGAAGGACTGAACCTGGCGCGCGACCCATGACAGGTCGGGGCGCAGGATGGCCCCGATGCCGGCAACCTTCAATTGCGCGGCCCAGCGATCGGCCAGATGCATCGCCGTGCGCTGGCGGTCGACATGCGCCAAAGCCGTTCCCGGAATCTGACCTGACCACGGCAGGGCCCGCGGCGCAAATCCGCGCCGTCCGTAAAGCAGCCAGAACACCCGCTTACTGTGTGCGCTGCCATCGAGGTCATAGACACGCATGAAGGGCTGGGCGATCAGGCGGGCGCGGAGGTCAAGCAGCGTGCGCAGTTTGAATTCGCCGTCGCTCTCGTCGATCCACACCTGATCAAAGTAAGGCGCGGTCGTGGCGAAGGCCGAGGTCGCCCGCGCCGTCAGCAGGATGATTTCGGCGTCGCGGTGATAGGCGCGGATGGCGCCCAAGGCGCCCAGGGCCGGCACAAAGCGCGCGAGCCCCGCCGCAGCAATCACGAGAATACGCGGCCTTGGCGGCGGTGCGATATCGGCGCCGATCATAGCGCCCGTGTTGGCATAGACGCTTTTTCGGCCAAGACCTCTTCGTAGACCGCCAAGGTCTTTGCGCACATCTCGGCCTTGCTGAAAAGTTCCCGCGCGCGTGTGATGGCGGCGTCGGCGATGCGAATGCGGCTGTCCTGCGTGAGCTGCAGCGCGCGATCAAGCGCGTCGGCAAGGGACACCGGATCGCTTGGCGTGAACAGCCAGCCGGTGACGCCGGGCACGATGATCTCCGGCGCGCCGCCGTGGGAGGGTGCGACCACCGGCCGGCCCATGGCTTGCGCTTCGACCACCACGCGCCCGAAAGCTTCCGGGCGCGTCGAGGCCGACACCACGACATCGGATACCATGTAGGCCGCCGGCAGGTCGTTGCAGTCGTCGATGATGTGCACGTCCGCACCACGCGCCGCCGCATAGCGCATCATGTGATCGCGGTGGTTGGTGCGGCCGTGGTCCTGGCCGACCATGATGCAGCGCACGTCCGACTGTCCGCCGCTGCGGCGTTTCAATTCGGCAATGGCGTCGATCAGAAGTTCATGGCCCTTCCAGCTGGTCAGCCGGCCCGGCAGCATGACGACGGATTGCGAATCGCTGAGGCGCCATTTTGTCGCCAGCTGGATAAGCCGTGTCGGCGACACGCGATTGGCGTCGAAAAGAT
>CANJPG010000136.1 GCA_947476065.1 Fidelibacterota bacterium | reverse complement strand
GCACGGAATTGAAGTCGCCGTAGGCCGCATCGGGATAGCTTTTGGCAAAAAGAGCCGCCCCGTTGCGGTCGAGCACCTTGAGCCCTGCTTGCGTCTTCTCGCGGTAGACGGCATAGCCGCCCTGGGCGACGAATTGTTCCATCTCAGGCGTAATTTGCGCCTGGCGGGTGACGGCAAAGCCTTCGTGGCTAAGACGGTCTATGAATTTCGGGATTTCGGTATAGCCCAGGCGCTCGTCGTAGGGGCCGGCAATAGGGAAATGCGGTCGGCTAGTCGGGCCGCCGCGCACCTGAAACGACATGCCGTCGGCCATGTGGGCCAGGAGCTGCGCCTGCAGGGCCGAGCTGCGTTCCTCCCACATCAACCCACCCCACAGCGCCACCAGCACCAGCAGTCCCACGCCGTAGCGGGCGCGCATGAAACGGCGGAGCGCCTTGCCTTTATGAGGAGGGGGAGATGAGAGGTCGGCCCCAGGCGCGGGGCCAAAACCGGGAATTACCTGCGCCGCTGAACCACGCACGACCACAAACCTCAGAACTGAATGCCACGATTAGGCGATCTTCAGTACCTCCTACGGTTTGGGACGCCTGTTTGTTCCTGTCCGAAACTATTTCACCTGGAGCGTGGGATTCGGGACACGCCCCGGCAGTGGCCGGCGCCGCCGAGTCTCGTGTGCAATCCGGAGTCGCGCCAATTAAGGCACGTCGCCCTGTTCGCTAGCCGCCACTGACGAACTGTGGATTGGCGCCACGTCGAGATCGCCGAACTCAGCGGCGTTGCAGGGCCTACTTCGGCTTTGCGGCGGAGTCGTCTTTCGTGACGATGAAATCGACTTCGACCATCCCTTTTTTCTGCGAGCGCCGGCTGCGGTCGATCCGGCGGAGCTGTTTGTAGCCTTTTTTCTCGACGCCCAGCAGCTCGACATCTTCTGGGGCGACCTTGATCTCCATTTCAAGCAGATCGGAGGCCGCGCCCGACGGGTCGAGCGTGCGGTAGCGGCCCAACACATTGGTGTAGGCGTCGTACATGAGACGTTGAGGTTCGCCCGACTCGCTCGGCACAGTCACCGCGACAGTGATAGTAGCATCGTCGATGTAATTGCCGGCTTCGTCTTTGACGCTGCCGAAAAATCCCGCCTCGGCCAGTTTACGGGAGCCGTCGGGATTGATGGTCGTCGATTTGAAGGCGAAAAACTCGTCGCCATTTGCTGACGCCTTGCCGGACGATACTAAAACGACGAGCCCGATAGCCGTTGCGACGGCGCGCACGTCCAGCAACCGTTGGCGCAGTGTGCTCAAATCCATGCAGCCTTCCATGACTTCAAAACCCACCGTCTGACGTAAAACTGTAGCAGGCCCGAACCCGGCGCTTCGTTCCGCAAATTGAGCGGAGTTATGAGAATAGGTGATACCTGGCGACGCGGCACGGGAAATCTTGCCGCCGCCGGCATTGTCCACCAAAGCGAAGAGCGCGACCGGTTTCCCGATCGCGCTCTTGCCGTCTCGTAGCTTTTATAAGCCTTAGAAGTTCGCGGTGACGCGGGCACCCAAGGTGGTCTTCGGCTGCGGCGTTGCAGTGATCGAATTCAGGCCGGTGACCTGGTCGGGCTGCTGTCCGATTTCAACCGGGATGCGGTTGTTCAGGATGTTGGTGCCGTAGATCTCGAACCTATAGGTCTCGTTCTGCACGCCAAAGCGCATGTTGGCGATCACGTAGGGCTTCAGCCAGACCAAGTTGGTCTGATCCGAGTATTCCTTGCCGTGATAGTAGGCGTCGACGCGGACGTAACCTTCGATGCCCGAGGCCCACAGTTCATGCTTGTAGGTCGTCGCGACGCTGCCGGTCATGATCGGGAAGCGGCCCGACTTGGTGCCGACGGGGCGCAGGACGCCCTGGACCGAGTTGCAGAGCAAGCAATAGGTAACCAAGTCTTTGGTGTAGCTGTAGGCGTAGGTGCCTTCCACCGTCCAGTTGTCGGTCGGAACCCAGGTGACTTCCCATTCGGTACCGGCGGCATTGGTCGCGCCGCCGCTGCTGGTGAAGCTGGCCTGAGCGAGAACGCCCGCGGTGTTCGTGTAGAACAGCGAAGCACCGATCTGACGGCCGCGCCAACGGGCGAGGTAGACGTCGGCGATAACGCGCAGGGTGTTGTCAAGGAAGTTGGCCTTGATGCCGGTTTCGTAGTTGTTCAGCTTTTCTTCGCTGACGACGAAGGGCACTGGGCCGCCGATCTGGGTGACGATCTGCGCCTGCGCGTAAGCCGGCAGGGCGTAAAACGCGCTGTTGAAGGTGCCCGGACGCGAACCCTGCGAGAACGAGGCGTACAGGTTCGTATCGGCATCCATTTGGTAGGCGAGGATGGCGCGCGGCGTGAAGCGCTTGGTATGACCAGAAACGTCGCTGACACCGAGGGTATTGGTGCCAATTTTGTCATCCTGGTAACGGCCTTCGAAGGACGCCGTCAAGCCGTCGAGGATCTCATAGCTGAGCGAACCGAACAGGCCGACGGTTTCGTTGTAGGCGATGCGCGGCGGAATGCTGACCGAGAGAATGCCGCTCTTGTTGATGGTGCTTTCGATGCCCTGCGACGACTTCACGTAGCTGACGCCGACCATGCCCTTGAGGCGAGCGGTGGGATCGGAGGTCAAACGCGTTTCGGCGTATTTGTCCTTCAGGAGATAGTTGGTAAGCGAGGGACCGTACTGCTCCTGGCCGTTGATAACGGCCGGGGTGTAGAAGCGGTTGCCGTAATCCTGAATCTGGCCGGCTTTGTTCTGCATCCACGACAGCGTGGTCGTCCACGTGATGTTGTAGGGCAGGTTATAGTCGGAGAACACCTGGGCCAGCTGGCCACGACGCTTCATGCCGTTTTCGAAGTCAAAGAAGGAGGGGCCGACGAAGGTTTTCGCGCCGAGAGCCGCCAGCGCCGTGATTACGCCGGGCGGGAAGGTGAGACGCTGCGAGATGCGATTGGCCGGAGCCTTCGAGATCGCACCGCAGAAGTAGTTTTTGTTGGTGGTGGGCGCAGCGCCGCCGTTACAGGTGTAATCGGTGGACTGGAAGAAGGCGATGCCGTTCGGGCCGTCGTCTTCATACCACTTGGTGTAATAGGCTTTGATCTTCCAGTCGTCGGTCGGGGTGAACACGAGCGAAGCCGCGCCGGCTTTGGTTTCCTGACGGCCGAGCTTGCCGCCGTAGCCGAAGTTTTGATACTGCGCGCCGCGCACGCGGTAATCGACCGCGAAACGGCCGGTCAGCTTGCCCGGGATGAGGGCGCCGCTGACGCTGCCGGAGGCGCTCTGGTTGCCCCAGGTACCGAAGCCCAATTCGCCTTTGCCGTGGAAGTCTTCCGTCGGCTCGGCGGCGATGTAGTTGATGGCGCCGGCGAAGGTGGAACGGCCGAAGTACGCGGTCTGCGGGCCCTTCAGCACTTCGACGCGCTGCAGGTCGAGCAGTTCGGGAATGTCGCCGCCGTTCAGCGGAACGCCGTTCCAGAAGGCGGTGACGGTGCCGAGGCCGCGCATCTGATAGGCGTTGATGAGGCGTGTTGCGGTCGCGCCGTTCTGCGGCGCAGCCTGGAAGCCCGGGGTGAAGTGCGTTAGCTCGTAGCGGTCTTCGAGACCTTTATCTTCGAGCGCCTGCGCGGTCACCGCCGTAATCGACACCGGCACCTGCATCAGGTTTTCGTTGGTCTTACGCGCGGTAACGGTGATTTCTTCGAGGCCGGCAGAGGCTTGCGCGGTTTGCGGCGCCGCAGCGACCTGCTTTTCCTGCTGCGCAAACGCGCTGCTCATTGCGACCGTGATCGCAAACGTGCTGACGAGGCCCCCGGCGAGAGGTTTCGCGAGCCGACTCCATGAAGCTTTCATATTGGATTCCCCAAAATTTTGTGTCCCCAGGCCCGGCATCGCGGTGCGATGCATACGGCCGCGTATGTGCGCCTTTTATTGCGGAATGAATAAAAATCCGCAGAATATGGCTCCACTTGGTAAACGCTAGTGCAGCGCACATATATGTCACAATTGCGCTGTTTAGGGTTGGGTATGCTTAAACCGCATACACATGCGCCGTTTCATGCACAAAGCGTGTAACGCCGGATCGCCGCCAAACGCCGTGCGACCATAACCGAGGCAAAGGAATCTGGGCCTGGAAAGGCCTCGCCCTGGGAAAGCCGGCCCCAATAGCCTATCACTTTATGATAAATTCTATGCGTATTTCGCATATGGACGGCGCGTAGGTGTGGCCGGAATACATCAGCCCTACTCAACGTGTGCAAAGTACTTGCACCAACCCTCTGGGCTCACCGTGCCTTCGACGACCGTGCAAGAGCGCGGCTCGTCGAAAAAGCTGCAGGCCCGGCAGGTTTCCAGGCCCGGCGGCGTATTCCGGTAGCTGGCCTCCTCTTGCGAGTACTTCTTGGCGTCCTTGGCCCCCGCGGTGCCGCCCGCGCGCAAGAAGGCCGCGCCCACGCCGAGCAAGGCCAGCAGGCCTCGCCGCGTGGGCGCAGGAAGAAGGACCGGGCGCGGCGGTTGCGCCATGCGGCTTAGAAGATCGAGCTAAAATCAAGGCCTCGCGGCAGGCTATCGGCGACCGCGAGAATCCTGTCGATCACCGGCTGCAAGCGCGGCCCCATGATCGGCGAGCAGTGGCCCGAGGTGATGATTTCGACGGGATACTTTTTCAGCATGTTGCGAAAAGCCTGGGCGCGCAGCTTCTGATCCCGCGCCTTGAGGCCGTAAATGGGTCCGATGCCGGGGCGCTTCATGATGCTCTCGGCCAGATCGTCGGGCATTTCGTGCAGCATCGTCGAGCACACGTTCTCGTGCTCGTAGTGGATGTGGCCGAAGATGTCCGGCGTGTACATCAGTTTCAGTTTGGTATCGTAGACGTACATCGTGCCGCTGAGGTCCTTCCAGATCGCGTCCAGAAAGACGATATCGCGGTCGCCCAGGCTCACCTTGTCGCCGTGTTTCATCGGCTGCAGACGGTCAAGATCGACTTCCGGATGGAACAGATGGTAGTCGCGCACGTCGCCGAGAGCGACCGCTCCCGGATACTTCTGCAACAGGCGGCCAAGATTACCGGTATGCGGAATTTCCTGGTGGCTGACATACACGTAGTCAAGCTGACGGCCCTTGAGTACGGCATCGAGCTGACCGTCGGCCGAATACCAGAGTCCGAAGTGGCCGGGATCAACCATGATGGTCTTCTGCGAGCCCATGATTACGTAAGCCACGCAAGGATCGTGGGAAATCTGGCGCGCTTCCCCGCCGATATTGCCGGTGGGATAGCCGCCCGAACTGGCGCAGCCGCCGACCCAGGCGAG
>CANJPG010000135.1 GCA_947476065.1 Fidelibacterota bacterium | reverse complement strand
GGATCAGGCGCGGCTTGGGGATTGACCCATGCGCTCACGCGCTGGCCGTTGATCTTGGCGCGGTCACGAATGGCGCGGGTGCGGTCGTCAGTGTAGTTGAGAGCCACGGAGCCCTTGTCCTCGGACTTGCGCGCCCATTCCGCGACCTGCTGCTCGTCATAGCCGGCGGCCACCAGACCGAGATCGAACTGATCGCCGGCATTGAGGTTCAGCCCGCGGGCGCAGTCGCCGTCTTGACTATAGAATGCCGGGAAAAAGGCGCTGACGACGTAGCCACGCGTCTCTGCTTTGACGCTGCCTGCACAGAACAGACCCGCCGCAATGACAGTCAACGAAACGCCTTGTACCAACCGCATCTCTCAACCTCCCGGATTTGAGTATCGGCCTGCTTCTGGGATCGCCATGACAGAAATCAACGCCCAGGCGCAAGACCGCCTAGGCAAAAATCCCTCTTGGCGGCACCCCGGTCGAAGACGGGCCACGTTCCAGGCGCATAGCTTATCGAAAAGGTAAGCTTTCCGCCATGTCGCAGCACAGAAGACCGGACCGGACATTGCTCGGACGAAGCGAAAGGGGGACTGTCCACAGCCCCCGGTAAACAAGAGGCACCAGCCACAACCGAGTGCCCGCGACTGACTCGCAAACCGGCTTCTAACGACATATATAACTTATTGAAATATAACAGTTAATTTCGCCGGCAGCGGTGCGCCGTCCGGATCGAGGGCCAGTTGCAACGCCCGCCCTAAGGCGCCATGAACGCCCAGTATAGGGCGGCGCCCTGCTCCATGCCGACCACCCAGAGCGCATCCGACTGCTTGGTCTCGTCGAAGGCTGGCAGCTGAAAGACGTCGTTGCCTGCTATATCGCCGGCTTTTTTGTCGCCGGCGTAGGTATAGAGCGGGTGGCCTTTATAGGCCCATTGGCGTGCGCCATTGTCTTCGCGCGTGACAATATCCCAATAGCCGGACGGCTTGGCGCTGGCCGGCGCCGTGAATGGATGCCACGACTTCAGGCACTGCGCGCTGCATTCAGCGGCGACACCGACAGCGCGCGCAATGGAAGGCGTACCGGGCCGCGCGTAGGGTATGCTGCGATTGTCCAGCGAATGGTCACTAACACCTTGCCGGTAAAGCGTCAGACCGCGAGATGTGGTCAGCATGGCGCCGCGCACCAGGTCATAATCAATTTTCGCATCGGCGGGCATGAAATAGCGAGACAGCACCATTCCATGCCATTTGCCATCCACGCCTTCGCCGTGAGCATCGCCCTTGACCAGGTCACCGCTGAAGGTAAACAGCGGCTTGCCTTTATAGGCCCATTGGCGGGTTGAATCTGCCGCCGTCACGATGGTGAAGTCGCCGACCGGCCGCGCGATTTCGGCTGCAGCCACGGGCGTCCAGCGCACCACACAAGAGCTGACCTTGCAGTTGGTCTCTGGCGGCGCTTTGCCGTCGAAAAAATACACTGTGCGCTTTCCGGCATCGACCAGCGCCTGGCCGTTGAGCCGGCGCACAACGTCCACGGCAAAGCCCGCGGGCAACTTGATATCCGTAGTGGGGCGAAAGGCTACGCTGTGCCAGAGACCGTTTTGCGCGCCGTTGCCGGTAGCGTCGCCGGGCTTGGCGTCCTTGACGAAGGTATAAAGCGGCTTGCCCTTGAAGGCCCATTGTTTTGCGCCGCCGTCACGCGTGATCAACGACCACGCGCCGGAGGCCTTGACGCCGCGGGGCGCGATGGCCGCCGGCCAGGCCTTGGCGCAGTCATCGACGCAGGTTGGCTTGCCCGGCTCAACATCCTTGTCATAGGTGTAAAGGGCTACGCCGCGTGCATCGGCGTAGAAGAAGTCGGTCTCCTTGGGGATGGCCATGTCCAGGCGGGGCAACAGCGCCGGCAGGGTGCCGTCGCGCGTGAGCTTGCTCTTGGCACCCGGGGCACTGCCGCGACGCGGACGGGTAGACGCCTGGAGCGTAATGCCTTCCAGCGTAGCAACGGCCGCATCAGGACCAAAGTCCGCCTTAGCCGCCGCGAATGTTTCCGACGGCAGTACAAAGAGACTCGCGAGACTCAGTAATATAAGGCGTTTCATCGCTACCCTGCTCAGGCCAGAACCTCGGAGAACGGCTTCGAGGTTTCATTGCCGCCGGTGCCCCAGCGGCCGATCTGCATGCCGACGGCCTGCTGCATGGTCAGGCCTACGCGGGTCACGCTCTCGCCCATCGCCGCGACGTGGATGCCGGTTTTCATCCGGCCAGCCGCGCCACCCGCGGTCATCAACGGAATATTGTCGACGGTGTGGAGTTTGGCGTAGCCGGTATCGGTCGAATAGAAGATCAGCGAGCGGTCGAGCAGCGTTCCGCTGCCCTCCTTGATGCCGTCGAAAGCCGTGAGCAGCGCGAGGAACGCGTCCACCGTCTGCTGCTGGAACCAATACACCTTCGGCTGATAGCCCAGCTGGGCATCAGTGCCTTCCTCGTGGGTAAGAACGTGGAAGGTATCCGAGGCGCCCGTATGACGGAAATTGGACTGGGCCGACGACAGCATGACGTTGAACACACGCGTCTGGCCGCAGGCCACTGCGTGGGCCAAGAGGCCGGCGAAGATGCGGTGATTAGCCAGAGCATCCTCGACCACCGAACCCATGGGCGCTTCTTCGCCCGGCTTGGCGGGAACGACGCAAGCCTGGAGTGGAGCCGGCCGCTGGAGCTGGAGTTCCAGTTGCTTTTCCAGGTCGCGCAGCGACGTGAAGTATTCATCCAAACGGGTTTTGTCGGCCGCGCCAAGTTCCTGCATGAAGGCCGCGCGGCGTTCGGTGACCGAGGACAGCACGCTCTTGCGCACCATGACGGTCGGGTTGGGCGTGAAATCGCCGGAGTTGGGATCGGCAAACTCGGCGCCGAATATGCGCTGATAAAAGGCCAGCGGCGACGGCTCGGACGGATTACTGACTGTACCGCTGCGGCGGCTCAAGGTGTCCGGCAAGCCGTGGCAGGCCACTTCCAGGGAACGGAAACGGGTGTTCTGGCCGATGTGATCGGCGATCATGCTGTCGATACTGGGCAGCGCCGGGTTGGCGAGGACGTCGCCGTAATAACAGGCGTTTGGGCCAGTGTTGTGCGGCGAGATGGGCTTGCCGTCGGAGAACAGCTTCAGCCCGCTGTAGATATTGATCTTGTCGCGAAAGGGTGAAAGCGGCTTCAGCTGCTGCGCCATCTCGTACTTGGCACCGACGGCCTTAGGCTCCCAGAAGCCTTGGCTGAAACCCAAGCCCTGGAACCAGGTGCCGAAGACCACCGGCAGCGGAGCGCCGCTAGCCAGGGCCGTGCCGTTGCCGTTCAGGAAACAATCCAGGAGAGGCAGGCCTACGCTGACGGCCGCTCCGCCCATCATACCGCGGAGAACCGTGCGCCGCGCCAACCGTTGTGATGCGCTCATGAATAGTCTCCTATTTTGCTGCTGTGGCATCGGCCGCCATCTTCGCGGGGGCCGCAACACGATAAAATGCATCGCTGACAGCGATACGGCGCATCAGCGCCGGCACGCGGTAGCCGTCGTCGGCAAAGCCTTTGCCGAGGTATTTCACGAACTCTGCCTCGCCCGCCGCCGCCTGACGGCCCGCCGCGTAGGAATAGACCCTGTTCACCAGGCATTGCGTGAGGCTGGGATGATCGTGGACTGCCTTGGCCAGCCCCGCGGCATCCGTAAACTTCACGCCATCCAGGGCGCCAGACGTATCGATGGCCGCGCTGTTCTCGGTTTTGCGGTAGGCGCCGGAGGTATCGAAGTTCTCGAGGACCAGCCCCATCGGATCGACCAGCTTATGGCAGCCCGTGCACATGGCTTCGGTGGCATGGGCACCGAGACGCTCGCGCGCGGTCTTGAACATCGGGTTGGTGGCATTCTCCACCGCCGTAAAATCGACATTGCCCGGCGGATCCGGCACCTTCTGGCAGAGGAAGATTTCACGCAAAGCCTTGCCGCGCAGTGTCGGCGAGGTACGCCCGGGATGCGAATGCAGCGAGACAAAACTGATCTGGGTCAGGATTCCAACGCGCGGGTCATCCGCCCGAAAATCATAAGCCACCCAGCGCGACGGATCGGTATTAGGTCCGTTCTCAGGCACGGGAATACGGTACACGGCCCCTAGCATCGGCGTCAGGAAAGTGTGGCGCGTTGTGAATAGATCACGATAGTCGCCCTGGCGCGCGATGAGGTGATCGACAATCGTGCGCAGCGTCTGCTCTTCGGCATCGCCGGGAACATCGGCATAGAACTTGGGATACAGCACTGCGTCTTTTGTGAGCGATGCAAAGCGCTCCAGACCTAGCATGTCGATGAAGAAGGCGCGCACGCCCGCTTCCAATCGCGGTGAGGCGAGCATGCGATCCACCTGGCGCGCGAGGCCCTTTTCGGTATCGAGTTCGCCGCCGGCCGCCGCCTGAAGCAAGGCGCCGTCGGGCGCACTGTTCCACAGGAAGAAGCTGAGGCGCGAGGCTTTCGAATAGCCGTCAAGACGCCGGCTACCGTCTGAACTTGACTGTGTCGCATCGGCGCGGAACAGAAACTCCGGCGAGACTAGCAGCGTGGCCAGCGTCAGCGAGAGGCCGGCGTAATAATCCTTGAGCTCGCGAGTTGCCGCCGCGGCATCCGCCACAAGAGGTTGCAGTTCGCTGTCGCGTAGCGGCCGGCGGAACAAGAGCTTGCCGACAGTGGACAGGATCTCGCGCGAACATGTGTCATCGGGCTTGTTAGCTACGGCGGGTTCACAGGCCAGAAGAGTTGCGCGATTTTCGGGACTGACCACTTGGTCGGCGATATCGCGCGCCATGGCGTCGTAACCCTGCACGCCGCTGGCCGAGACGCTGACTTTGCCCGCGCCGACAGCCAGCAGTCCGCCGACGCGCGGGATCGGCTCGAAACGCCCGTTGACCTTGATCGTCGGCCCGAAGACATCGGCAATGATCTGCTGATACTGCTCGGGCGTCAGCCGACGCACGACACTTTCGGCACCCGACGCGGCGGGCTCCGGCGCTGCGACCGCGGGAAAAGCGAAAAGTCCTGCGGCCAGGACGGCACTGATGATGCGTTCATTTGCCATGCTTACGGCGCCTGTGACACTTGGGTTGCGCCGAGCGGCACTGCAAAGGCGGGCACGGCCTCGATCCGGAAAGCCGTGGAAATACGTGTATTTTCGCCGGTCTTCGGATCGGGCTCGGCATCGGCCAGGCGCTTCAGGGCGTGATATGTGCCCGGCACGTCTAGGCCCGACTGGTCCTCGGCATTGATGCCGAAGGACGCATAGGCGAAATAGAGTGAGCGCCATTTCTCGTAGCCGCCGAGGACGCCGGTCAACGTGCCATCGGGCCGCAAGGTCAATCGTAAGCGCGCGTGTTTGACATCGAACTCGGGCACCCAGTACGGGTCATACAACATTTTGAAGGCGCCCGGTTCCTGTGTGGTTAT
>CANJPG010000134.1 GCA_947476065.1 Fidelibacterota bacterium | reverse complement strand
CCGGTCTTGTCCGAGACCCGTGACTCCATAGCCGAGAGATCGAGGCGGTGCTCGCGGTCGACATCGACCCACTGCACTTTACCGCCGCTGCGGGCGGCGTACTGGGGCATCGCCGTGAAGGTCGGCAGGCCGGCGACCAGTTCCTTGTCGGCGCCGGCGAAGATCATGCCGGCGATTTTCAAAAGCTCCGTCGAGCCTTCGCAGATAAAAACGTTGTCGGGCTTCAGTCCCTCCTTGGCCGCAATCATGCGGCGCAGGGCGGCAACGTCTTCGTTGTCGTACATCCAACCTTCGTCGAGGGCCGCCTGCATCGCGGCCTTGGCGCGGTCCGAAGGGCCGTAGGGGTTTTCATTCAAATGCAAACGGATGAGCGGCGTGGACGCTGTCTGCCCCGCGGCGGGTGCAGCAGCCGCGGCGGCAACAAACGCCGCGCCTTGGACCAGGCCGCGCCGGGAGATGGGTGTGGTCATAGGACGGGTTCCTTGATCGCGACGGTCACTTCGACGAAGGACCATGCGCCACACGGATGGCGAAAAGCCCGCGGCATTGAGGCGGATGTAGCCGAGGCCGTCATCACCACCCATACCGCCTCGGGGTCATGGGCCATGGCCAGATCGCGGGGCGACGGTTGGGCGGAGCCATCGGGATGGGAATGGTAGTGGCCGACAACCCGTTGCTGAGAGCCCCGCGTCGCGCGCAGCAGATCGAACTGCGCCTGGGGGTCGATGGCAAATGCTGCGTTGGGGTTTTCAGCGATATTGGGCGTCGGTACAACGTCGGTGACGACGATATCGGCATCGCCCTCGCCCACCAGCAAGCCGCAGCACTCGTGGGGATAGGACGCGCGCGCCACCGCGCGCAACGTTTCAGCGTGTTGCGGCGAGAGCTGCACAAATGTCGGCGAAACCGGGGTCATGGGCTATTCTACGCCACCCGCCCTTGCCCCGACAAATGCCCGCGGCCTAGAGTGCGCGGCAATAACAAGGATTTTACCTGCTTTATGAGCGTTCCCTCCCTCAAGACCTTGTCCGTAGCACCCGAACAGGCCGGCGCGCGCCTGGACAAATGGCTGGCCGAGGCCGTTCCCGGGGTGTCGCGGTCACGCATCCAGGCGCTCATCGGCGAAGGCGCTGTTACGGTCAGCGGCAAGGTGACCGACAATCCGGCGCAGAAGGTGAAAGCGGGCCAGTGGGTAAAGCTGAAGCTGCCCGCCGCCGTGGAGGCCTCGCCCGCCGCACAGGAGATGGACCTCGATGTCGTGTATGAAGACGACGATCTGATCGTCATCAACAAGCCTCCCGGGCTGGTGGTGCATCCCGCGCCGGGCAACTTCGATAAAACGCTCGTCAACGCGCTGCTCGCGCATTGCGGCAAAAGTCTCGCCGGCATTGGCGGCGTGCGCCGGCCCGGCATCGTCCACCGCATCGACAAAAATACCAGTGGCCTTCTTGTGGCCGCCAAGACCGACAAAGCCCATGCGGGCCTGGCCGCGCAGTTTGCCGCTCACACCATCGAACGCGCTTACGACGCCGTGGTCTGGGGCATACCCCAGCCCCACGCCGACCAGATCGTCGGCGCCATCGGGCGCAGCCGGCACAACCGCCAGAAGATGGCCGTCGTGCGGCGCGGCGGCAAAGACGCCGAGACCGGGTACCAAACCTTGATGACCTTCGGGACCCTGGCCGCCCAGGTGCGCTGCCGCCTAAAAACCGGACGCACGCATCAGATCCGCGTGCACATGGCCAGCATAGGCCACCCCCTGGTCGGCGACACGGCATACGGCAGCAACCGCCGCCGGTCGATGAAAGGCGTGCCGCCCGATCTGGCCGATCTGTTGAAAAGTTTTCCGCGCCAAGCGCTGCACGCCAAGACCCTGGGCTTCATTCATCCGGTGACAGAGAAGGCGCTGCGCTTCGATAGCGCCCTGCCCGAGGACATGATGGAACTGATCGAGGCGCTGAGCGCGCTCGAGAATCTCGACGAAGACTTCGAAGAAATGGACGCGTTTTAAGCGGCGCGTTTTGCGCCGGGCGCTGTCGGCTCGGCGTTCATCTGCGCTGCGGCGGCTTGGGCGGCGGCTTTCGCCCCTTCGGGTTCGTAGACCGATTCCACATCCGGGCCCCACTTTTGCACCAGTTCGCGCTGCTGTGCGCGCATACCGGTGATGCGATGGCCGGCAGTCATGGTCATGAAGGCGCTGACCGCGGCCGGCGTGGTGGAATAAATCGCCCAGCCGAACATCGCGGCGCCATAAAACACCAGCCAGGCGAAGACGTTGGTGATGACGCCGAGGGCCACCTGCACCGTGTGGCCCTGGGTCCACAGGTCGGCCAGATAAGGCGACGCGCCCGCCAAGTTCATGGCGCCCACAGTCAGGCCGCCGTAGTAGCCCTTGCCGCGCTCCATGATGAACGCGACGCCTGTCGGCACCAGCGCCACGGCAAGCACGATGACCGTCGGAATGATCATCAGGCCGATGGGAATGGCCAACATCACATAGAGAAAGGCGGTGCTGCGTTTTTTCATGAGCTTACAAAAGCTTTCCCATGAGAACGATGAGGAAGGTGACGAACATGATCAGCGTCGCGGCCACGGTTCCGGTCTGGCGACCGAGTTTGATCGCCGACTCTTGGCGGTCCACCTGGCCGTGCTCGAAGTCATAGACCATCTTCTCGGCGGCGGCGTATTCGGCCTTGGCCCAGGCAAAACCCTCGGCGTCGCATTGACGCTCTTCGGGATTGTCGAGATAGTTGTACAACTCGGCCAGATTACCTTTGCGCACCAGCTTGGGGATTTCCTTCTCGAGATCCTTGCGCTTGTTGCGGTTCTGATAGCTGTTGATCACAGGGCCCATAAGCCCACCAACCCAACCCGACAGACCGTAAAGCGCCGCCGGGCCCAGGCGCCACTGCACGATGGCCAGCACGCTCAGCATGCCGATAGTGGCGCGGTCGGGGCGCGGGTCGTTCATCGAGTCAATTTGCGCGCCGGTGCCCTTGGCATAGCGCGCGCGCAGGAAGGCGGCGATGTGGCGGTCCACCGGCCACAGCTTGGTGTTGGCGTTCTTGGACATGGAGTCGAGCGCCAGTAATACGCCCTTCACTTCCATGACGTACTGGCTCTCGATCAGCGGCGACAGGCACGGCAGCCATTCGTTGAGTTCGTAGACGCAACGTTCGACGCCGGCGCCCGAGTTCGGATCTTTCAGATAGTTCTTCAGATCACGGAATACGCCTTCAAACTGTTGATTGTCGGCATGGACCTTGCCGCCTTGCGCGGCGATCCAATGACGCCAGAGTTCGCGATTAATGAAATCTGAAAAGACCTGCAGCTTTTGTTTGCGCAGGGTGGCAATCGCCAACGATCCGCCGAAGCCTTCAATGTAGCAGCGGAAGTCGCGGAACCTAATCGGCGCCTTAGGGTCGAGCAGCATGAGGACGCGGCTGACGATGACGTCATCGGCGTCGTTCTTGTTGCCGGACATGGCGTAGGTGCTTTTGATGGCCATGGCGATGCCGTCGGCCAGGTCGTTGATTTCGTGGCCGCGCCGGATCCAGACCTCGAGCGTGCCGTCATTGATAATCTGGATCGCCTTCTCCCAGTTCTGGTACATGGCGTAGGACAGCGGCCGGATGGAATGAAATTCCTGATCGGCAAATCGTAGCGGCCGCTGGGCTTGCGACTCAGCCTTCGCTTGGATCGGAGTCAGACGCTTGCCGTTCAGCCAGAGGTCGATATTGGTCGCCTGCCAGCGCTGCTCGGTGTCGTCGGTCAGCAACCCGCGCAGGCACTCGATCAGCGCCACCGGCATACGTTCGTCGCCCACGAGCGCGGCGTAGGAGCCGACCTGTATCTTGCGCTTGGTGATCTCGGCGTCGGCCACACCCTGCATCGGGTTGCGTCCGATGGCGAGCATCAGCACCGACGCGCCGAAGGCATACATGTCTTCCGGGTAGGATCCCGCACCACGCCCCGAGGGCAAGGCCATGCCGGATTCGATCGTCTCGAGCACCACCGGCTGATGGTGGGCCGGGACCGACGTCACGCAATCGCCCAGTACAATCTTGGTGCGCTGCTCGTCCATGTAATAGAGATTGTCGGGTCGGATGGCGCGGTGGGCGATGCCCTTGAGGCTCAGTTCGACAAGGCCATCGGCGATGGGCTTAATGATCGCGCGGGCGAACTGGTGATCGGGCACGCGTTTGAAACTGCCTGCCATCGAATCCATCACGCGTCCGCCCATGGGCCGGTGATAGATGACGATCACACATTTGCGGTCTACCGGCGGCCACTCGGCCACGCCCCAATCGACCATGTGCAGCACTGCCGGAATTTCAAGCCCCTTCAGCGTACGCATGACGCTGATGCGCGCCGGCATCTCGGGCTTGCACACCAGCGCGTAGAGCGGGCGGCCCTCCTGTTTGCGGTCCGCGACCTCGTAGGCCAAGGCGTTGGGCATATCGAGCGAGGGGATCGGCCGGTCGCAGTAGAGCGTGAAGCGGTCGCGCACCACGATGAAGCTACCGCCGCCATTGGCTTGCGGTGCAGGGGTCGGCTGAGGGGGCGGAGTCGGTGACGCTGGTGCCGCCGCCGACGCGGCGGGGACAGCAGCGAGTGTGGGCGCCGCCGGCTTTGCTGGCCCGGGCGCTTGTCTGAGGTCCGCAGCCGCTTCGGCCATGGCGCAACAGTCCTTGCATAAAACGCGAACCGGCTTCTGCCGATCCGACCGGGCATTCTACGGAAGACGATGGCTCAATACAACGGGCCTGAAGCCTTTATGAGGCTGGTTTTGAAGGCTTTTTAGCCCCAGGCAGGGCTTAGAACCGCCAAAACGTTAAAATCAGGGTCTGGAAGGGCCGGTGGGCGGGGCGGGTCAGGGCGTCAGCGAGAGACCGTCGCCTCGCTGAAATCCAGCTCCATGTCCCCCACCATGTCGTAGCTGTTGGGCAACAGGGCAAAGGGCGACGATAAGAGCACGGCGTTACGGATGCTCTGGGCGAAGTCGGCATATGCGCCGCCGGCTGGGTGACCGCCGTGGTCGACGACTTCGGCGCGCTGCACGACCCCGTCGGGATCGATGGTGATATGCACCGCAATCACCCAGTCGGGCGAAGGCAAGGTGCCGCGATCCCAATACCAATGACGTTCAACCTGGCGGCGGATGAAGTCCTTCGCCTGATAGCTGGCCGTCAGGCCGCGCTTGGCGCTGCTGGCGGCGGTGTCATTGGAATAGCCGGGACCTTCTTGCGTACGCGGATCAGGCGGTTGATTTGTAGGCGGTTGCTGACGTTTCGCGAGGCGCTCAAGTTGAAGCACCAGGGCATCGGCCGGGGCTGATTCGGCCGGCTTGCCGGCCTCGGCATCGCGCTCGGCCGCGTGGTCTTCGCTTGGGGCAGCCTCGGCGGCTTTGAAGCGGCGTGCGTTAGGTGGCGGCGTTTGCGGAATTGGAATGGCGCGCGCAT
>CANJPG010000133.1 GCA_947476065.1 Fidelibacterota bacterium | reverse complement strand
TGTCGTCGGCCGTGCTGCGGAAGTGGTTCTTGCCGATGGAGACTGTCCGGTAACCAAGATCGCGCAGCCGGTGCGCCCAACCGGGCGGCACGCCGTGATAAGGATGTCCGTTGTCCCAGCAGCCGATGTCATGCACATAGCGGCCGGTCTCGACCGCAACGACGACCAGGCGATCTATCGTGTGAACGCCTTTGCCGGCACGCGCATCAATGATGTCGATTTTTCGCTTAATGTGTACCACCAGAAGTTCCGCGATCTCGGCAAAACCCAGCAGATCAATCTCACCAGTTCCCTGCGTCTCGCCAACCGCCTCAATCTCAGCCTTTCGGTCTTTCACACCGAGGTTGAGCGCTTACGCCCGACCACAGGCCTATTTGCGGCGCTGACGATGGCCATCGGCCGCGAGATCACGGCAACAGTGTCGGCCAATGCCGACACCGCCGGCACCATCGGCACCCTTCAGGTTCAGAAGTCACGGCCCCTCGGCACCGGATGGTCGTACCTTGCACAAGCTTCAGCGGGGCCGCGCGCCGTGAGCGTGGCGGACGTTCAGTACCAAGGCGACTACGGTCTGTATGAACTCGACGCCACCCATATCAATGGAAACACTACCGCGACGGTATCGGCCGCCGGGGCGCTTACGTTTATCGGCGGCGATGCATTCCTGACGCGCCCTGTCCAGGACGCTTACGGATTGATCAGAGTACCCGGCGTTGGCGGCATCACCGGCTACATCTCTCACCAGGACGCGGGCAAGACCGACCGCGATGGGAATCTTCTGGTGCCTAATCTGCTCAGTTATTACGGCAACCAGCTCGGCATCGAGCCGCAAGACATTCCTCTGGACTACAGCGTCGCCGAAACCGAACGCACCGTGGCGCCCTTTTATCGCGGCGGCGCGGTGGTAAGCTTCGCTGTCAAAAAGCTGCAGGCCTTTCAGGGTAAGATTAAATTGCGGCGTGACGGCGCCCAGGTGATACCGGCATATGGTGATTTCTCCGTCACCATCGCCGATCAAACCCTCACCTCGCCCATCGGTGGAGAGGGCGAATTTTATCTTGAGAATCTGGCTGCCGGCGTCCAGCCGGCGATAGTGCACTATGAAGGTGATGTCTGCCGCTTCGAGCTTACTGTACCGCACGCTGACGGACGTTTTGTGCGATTGGGGACACTGACATGCGTGCAATCGCCATGAGGATACTGTTTGCCCTGGCGCCCATTGTCTTAGGTATGGCCGCTGCGCTGCCCAGCGACGCGGCCGAGGCAAACTTGTGCCGGCTGAATGTCACCCCGGTACGGTTTGGAACTTACAATCCGTTCTCCCCCGCGGCCGCGCGCGCCAACGGCAGCATCACCTATGATTGCAGTGCGGGCACGCCCATATCCATCGCCCACGAACACAGCAGCGGCACGTCGCCGACCACGCGCGTGATGACGCAAGGCCCACATATCCTTGAATACAATCTGTATCTCGATGCGGCCTGCACCGTGGCCTGGGGTGACGGTACCGGAGGCGGTCAAATGTACCGCGACCCCGCGCCACCGTCAGATAGTCCGGTCTCGGTGCCGATCTACGGCTGCATCCGCGCCGGCCAGCGCGATGCGCTGGTCGGGCCGTATATGGAATCCTTTGCCGTCACGATCAATTTTTAGCCCGGCCGCGGCGCGCCCTCAGAAATCGCAATACCGCGCTTTCGACGGCACGCGAACCCTCTCGTGCTGCCGTCGGCGCCAGTCGCAGTTGGCTGCCCATATCAGCCCGCGACCTCGGTTTCCGGGCGATCTTCGCCTTTGGCGACTTCGCTATGCCATTGGCCATCGCAATCTTCGTACGATATTCCGGTGGTCGCCCCGGCAACAGACTGCCGGGCCGCGGCGGATTCAGCGGCAGCGCGGGCGCTGTCGTGTGTCGGAAAGGTTTCCGAATAGACGTCCTTGGCGCGATAGGCCCAGCCGCCGTCATGTTCGACGATCTCGTAAACAACCTTGCTCATGTGAAACTCCCGCGATGGTCGTGAATGGGGGCGGCGCAGTCATGCACCTTTGCCTAAATCACAACCTTCGGCGGAAGATAAAGTTGCGGGCTGTCTAGCGCTTGGCCGCCCGGTCAGGATGCAAGACGAACTTCTGTACCCGCCAATTCAACAGCTCGCCCACCCAGACTTCGTTCTCCGACACGCAAGCCAGAGCATGGATCCACCCGACCTGCCCGACCTTACGTCCGGCCCCGGCCCGCACTTCACCCAGCAGCTTGCCGTCGAGCGAGAACTTCTGGAGGTAACCCGGAAACATGTCGTGGGTATAGATGTATTGCTCCTCGCCGTTATCGCCCGGCGTGATGCAGATGGTATTCGGCCACAGGGACCAGACCGGCGAGTTCGCATCGGCCTGCGTCTGGGAACCGCCGCGCCCTTCCCCGCCAAAATCAGGCAACGGCGAGACGTAATCTTTCGGCATTGAGGTTTGGTACTTAATCTCGCGTACGAAGTTCAGGTTGTTATCGAGCACCTGGATGCGACCGTTGCCGCGGTCGGCGACATAGACCATGCCCTTTTTATCGACGGCGATGCCGTGGGGCGTCTTGAACTGCAAGGGCTCGCCACCCGGTCCGCCCACCAGCTTGACGTTGTTGCCATCCTTATCGAATTTGTGGACGTTGGTATTGCGGTAGCCGTCGCTGATGAAGATGTTGCCTTGCAGATCCCAGGCCACGTCGGTGGGTTCGTTGAAATAGCCGGGACGCGCCGGGCGGACCGGCGTGCCGGGGGCCACGGGCGGGCGTGGATTGCGGGCACCAACAGATTCCTCCCGCCGGCCTAGGACCATCTTCTTGCGGTAGTCGGCGCCCAATTCGACAATCTCGTCGGAGCCATTATCCACCAGCCAGATATTGTCCTGCTTATCGATGCGCACCGAATGGGCCCAGGCCATGGAATATAAGCCGCGTCCGATCTCCTTGACGAACTCGCCGTCCGGACCGAATTCGAAGAGCTGCGCACGTTGGCCTTCGGTAATCGAAGCCCCTTGCGTGTTGGTGCGGGTATAGACAAACACATGACGCTTTGAATTGAGCGCAACACCCGCCACTTCGCCGAAATACACATCGATAGGCAACTTGAGCGGTTCGGTCGCATCGAACGGGATGGAAGGGACCTGTTGTTGTGCCGCCGTCGCCGGCGTAAATGCGGCTACCGCCAACAGCGCGAATAGCGTCGACAAACCCTGCTTGGCCATCGAATCCCTCCCCTGGGCATGATGCAGCTTGGTACATTTGTACCAATCAATAGGAGAGAAAGCCAATCAAACCGCCCGCTAATAACCGCTTCAGCCGGCAAAAAATTAGTAGTTTGCCGACTTGATGGGTTTGAAGACGGCGGGCTCCGCCCCCAGCGCGACGATTCTGGGCGGCGTCTCGCGCATCAGCTTTTGCACGTCCGGCGAGAGGCTCTTCAACAGCTGAACGACGATGGAGCTGGTAAACGTGTAGTTCTCGGAATAGGGGCCGGGCACGTAGGCGGTAATGGTGCCAAACAGTTTTTCGCCGATAAAGAACGCGAAGGTCGCGGTGCGGTCGACACTGCGCGAGTCGATCACATCGCCATGGGTGTCGAATGTCTTAAAGCGGTTATCGCCTGTGCCGGTTTTGCCGCCGATGGGGATGGGGGCATTGTTGGCGTCGACGAACGCGTTGTGCAGGCGGATTGCGGTTCCTTCGTCGACAACACCCTGCAACGCCTTGCGCAGGCGCGCGGCCACTTCTGGCGCGAAGACCCGCACCGGACGATGCTGCGGCGCGTAGGCGAGTTCTGTTTCATAAGGTGTCGCGGCGGCGAAGGTCATTCGCTCGACCGTGGCGATCGGGACATCGATGCCGTTATTCAGGATGATGCCCATAAGGCGCCCGAGCGCCTCGGGGCGGTCGCCGGAGCTGCCCAGCGCCGTGGCATAGGACGGGATGATCTGATTGAAGGGGTAACCCTGACCGCGCCATTCTTCCAGGACGCGCTTGAAGGCATCTTCTTCGCGCAGAATGCGGATGCGCGCGTCTTGTTTGTGGCGGCTCTTGGTTTTGAATAGCCATTGATAGACCTCCTGACGGACCTCGGCGCTCGCGGTCATCATGGCTCCGCGCGCAGCCTGGGGATCTTTCGCAAGATAACCCGCCAGCCAAAGCTCCAGCGGATGGACGCCGGCCATGAAGGCGCTATCGGTCAGGCTGTAATGGCCCGGACCAAACGCGCTGTACAATTTGAGGAGCTCGTTTTCGTCAACCGCACGCGCAGTATGGTTCTGTAAAAAGGCAGCAAGCTCGGCCGGCGTGGCCTTCGGTCGCAGCGCCAGAAATAGCGTAGCCAAGCTATTGGGCGCAGGTTTTGCCCGGCCCGCGAGGAGCGCCAATATCTCGTTGGGGCTATGGCCATGATAGTCGCCGTAGAAGCGGCTGAGGTATTCCCGGCCTTCCTTATCAGCAAAGCGGCGCAGGTAGGCCTCTCGTCCCGATTCTGGCGTGGTGCTATCGGCTGCCTCGTCCGCAGCAGCGTAGTACCGCACAACATCACGCATCAAACGCACCATCGGCAGATTGATCGAATGCCGTAGCGCTTCTTCGACATTTGGAATGCTAGAGTCGTCGTCTTTGTTGAAGTTTGCGAAGCGGTGCAGGCCGCCGCCGGTGAAGAATCCTTCAAAGGGGCTCGCCGAATAACGCCGCTGCATGGCGGCGTCGAGCATCGCCTTCAGACTGCGGTCGCTGGCACCGCTCAAATAATCCGTCGCCCAGATGGTCAATGGGTCACGGGCAGTCCCCGCTGCCGCCCGCAGATCTTTGGGCGACAGGGCGTGGTACTTCTGATGGAGGTCGTAGACCACGTTGAGGTAGGTCGCCACGGTGCGCAGTTTGGCTGTGGAGCCGAGAATGAGTTTGGCGCCGCTATTGATGTCGAACGGCGCGTCCAAACTGTCGGCATGAACGCGCATGGCATGGTGATCTTCGCCGCGCTCATAGAGGACCACACTGTAAATCACGCGCGACGGATCTTCACCGCCCAGCATATTGGGCCCGACAATCCCCATCGCCTTGGCTCCGTCGGCGTTTCCCAACGACTTGAGAGCACGTGTGACGTTGGCTTGGGCGGTTTGATCGATGGTGGAGTGCACCGTGAGGTCGAGGCGATCCAGACTGGAGAGGCCTTGGGTATCCAGCGTCGTCAAGAGATCCGAGCGGATGGCATCAACCGCCTTACGTTCGGCAAAAGACGGTGTCACTGGAACGGGCGCCTCCCCGCTCAGTTTCAATTGGTAGCTGCGCGCGGCACGGGCAAGGTCGGCCGTGATGTAGCCGCCCTGCTCCAGCAACGCGAGGTAAGTATTGGCCAAACTGTCCAGTTCGGCCATGTCGTGCAGGTAGAAGGCCGGGCGGCGCTGGGCCAGGAAAAGACTGAGCACCTGTTTATAGACCTGCGCCTGTTTGACACCGCCTTTGAGGCGGCTGTCGGCCAGAACCTTATTGGCTTC
>CANJPG010000132.1 GCA_947476065.1 Fidelibacterota bacterium | reverse complement strand
ATTCAACAAGTTATAACCGGCACGCAAGCCGTATTGAGAGAAGTTGTGCCATGACCGGCCAGGCCTTGCAACCGCCGGCTGGTCCCTCCAAAAGCAGCAGCGCCGCCACCCCTGACGAGGCGGCGGCGCTGTGGTTTTTTTGCGCTTTTGGCGCGGGGGTCAGATCCAGTTGGTAAAGATCGCCAGCAGGATGATCACCGAGAGCGGAACGCCGCAAAGCCAGAGAATAATGCCTTTACCCATGAGGGCCTCCTGTCCGTTTGAGTGAGGGCATAACGCCGCTCGGGCAAAATCGTTTCGCAGATTCAGCGGCATGCCCGCGGCGCGCGCCACCCTCAGTTTTGGGGCCCACAGCAAGCGCTTTAAATCTTTGGCTTTTTGGAACTGTTCCAAAGTTTCACCGTTGGCTCTGCAGACGCTGCCAAGGCGTCGATACTCACTCATGAAACGGATGACCCAATGGCAAAACCCACATCTCGCGGCCAGGCTGCTCCGCGCGCGCGCAAGGCGTCGACCACTTATGACGAGCCCCAGGGCAACGGCGGCGAGACCCACCAGACCGCCGGCGGTGGCGTGCCGACGCTGACAACGGCCCAGGGCATTCCGGTCGCCGACGATCAGAGCTCTCTCAAGGCCGGCCCGCGCGGCCCGACCCTGCTCGAGGACTTCCATTTCCGTGAGAAGATATTCCACTTCGACCACGAGCGTATCCCGGAACGCGTGGTGCATGCCCGCGGCTACGGCGCCCACGGCTTCTTTGAATGCACGGATCCCCTTACCGACGTCACTCGCGCCGATCTGTTCCAACGCAAAGGGGAACGCACGCCCGCTTTCGTGCGCTTCTCGACCGTCGCCGGCAGCAAAGGCTCGGCGGACCTGGCCCGCGACGTGCGCGGCTTCGCCGTCAAGATCTACACCAAGGAAGGCAACTGGGACCTGGTCGGCAACAACATCCCGGTGTTCTTCATCCAGGACGCCATCAAGTTCCCCGACCTAATCCACTCCGTGAAGCCCGAGCCCGACCGCGGCTTCCCCCAGGCGGCCTCGGCCCACACCAACTTCTGGGACTTCATCTCACTGACGCCCGAGAGCATGCACATGATCATGTGGGTGATGTCGGACCGCGCCATTCCGCGCTCGCTGCGCTTCATGGAAGGCTTCGGCGTGCACACCTTCCGCTTCCTAGATAAGAAAGACCGCTCGACCTTTGTGAAGTTCCATTGGAAGCCCAAGCTCGGCATGCAGTCCGTCGCCTGGAACGAAGCCGTCAAGATCAACGGCGCCGACCCCGACTATCACCGCCGCGATCTTTGGGATTCCATCACCACCGGCGCATTCCCCGAGTGGCAGCTTGGCGTGCAGCTGTTCGACCAGAAGTTCGCCGACAAGTTCGACTTCGACATCCTCGACCCCACCAAGCTGATCCCCGAGGAGGTGCTGCCGGTGCGCATCGTCGGCCGCCTGGTGCTCGACCGCGTCGTCGATAACTTCTTCGCCGAAACCGAGCAGGTCGCTTTTTGTACGCAGAACGTGCCGCCCGGCATCGACTTCAGCAACGATCCGCTGCTCCAGGGCCGCAACTTCTCCTACCTCGACACCCAGATCAAACGCCTGGGCGGGCCCAACTTCACTCACATCCCCATCAATGCGCCCAAGTGTCCCTTCGCGCACTTTCAACAAGACGGCCACATGGCCATGCGCAACCCGGTTGGCCGCGTGAACTACGAGCCCAACAGTTTCGGCGCTGACGGTGGCCCCCGTGAGAACCCGCAAGTTGGAACGCGCAGCTTCGCCGACGCCGACATGGGCCCGAAACAGCGCATCCGCCCCGAGAGCTTCGCCGATCACTACAGCCAGGCCAGGCAGTTCTTCGTCAGCCAGACGGCCACCGAGCAGAAGCACATCGCCGACGCCTTGGTTTTCGAGCTGAGCAAGGTCGATCGCCCCGAAGTGCGCGCCCGCGTGGTCTCCCATCTGATGAACATCCACGACGATCTCGCCGGCAAGGTTGCCGACGGCCTCGGCATCGACCTGCCCACAGCCGCGGTGGCCGCCAAGCCCACCAATACCAAGCTCGCCCCGTCCGATGCCCTCAGCATGCAGAAGAATCCGCCGGGCACCTTCGAAGGCCGCAAAGTTGGCATCCTCGCCACCGACGGCGCCGACGCGGCCATCTTGAAAGCCCTCGACGCCGCACTCACCAAAGAAGGTGCGAGCTGGGAGCTGATCGCCCCCAAGATCGCCGGCGTCACGCTGTCCGACGGCACGCACAAACCGGCCCAGCAGAAAATCGACGGCGGACCGTCGGTGCTCTACGACGCCGTCGTGCTGCTGCTCTCGCCCGAGGGTGCGGACAGCATAAAGACCCACGGGCCAGCCAAGGACTTCGTCAATGACGCATTCGCCCATTGCAAGTTCGTCGGCTACACCGCGCCGGCCATGGCCTTGTTCGAAGCGGCGGCGCTGGCCGACAAACTCGACGAAGGTTTCATCGCCCTCGATAACAAGCGCGCCGTAGACGACTTCCTCGCCGCCTGCCGCAACTTGCGCCTGTGGGAGCGGGAGCCGCGCACCAAAGCCAAGGACGAAAAACCCGCGCCAAATGGGCCCGCAGCAAACAAGACGCCGAAGCAAAAGCGCTAGAAGTCAAGTCAGGCAAACGTGCAGGCGCGCAATAAATTCGCCGCTACGGCGGAACTAACGCGCGCCTGTCACAGTTAACGCTGCATCACGTCCATCAAGGAGCGTCTCATGAGTGGCATCATTTATCTCGTCGGTCTCGTCGTCGTCGTCTTGTTCATTCTCTCGGTCCTCGGCCTGCGCTGAACCAAACCGCACCCGTCCCTTTTTCATCGCTTCACCGGGAGATTGACACCATGGCCATCGAGCAATTCGGAAGCAAAGCGATACCACGCCCGACAAGGCGCTCACCGCCGGTCTGCACTACGTCGATTGGGCCGCCATCCTGGCCGGCACCGTGGTCGCCTCGGCCATTGCGATTGTGCTGTTCTCCTTCGGCACCGGCTTAGGCCTGTCGATGGTCTCGCCCTATGAAGGCGAAGGCGCGTCGCGCACGGCCTACTTCCTGGCCTTGGGCATATGGTCGGTCTGGATCGTGGTCTCCAGCTTCATGGCCGGGGGATACATCGCCGGACGCCTGCGCCGGCGCATCGGTAACGGCACCGCCCACGAAGTTGAAGTCCGCGACAGCGCCCACGGCCTCGCGGTCTGGGCGACCGGCGTCGTGGCGGCCTCGCTGCTGCTGGCGGTCGGTGTGTCCGGCGTGCTCGGCAGCGCGGTCCATGTGGCCAGCTCCGCCAACGACCGCAATGGCAACGCCACCCTCGACTACACCATCGACGCCCTCTTCCGCGGCCCGGGCGAGTCCACCGCCCGCAGCGGCAACGACGCCGAACGGCGCGAAGTCGCCCGCCTCTTGACCTATGGCATGGTGCGCGGCGAACTCACCCCTGCCAACCGCATGTACCTCAACAGCGTCGTCGCCGGCCGCACCGGCTTGGCGCAGACCGCCGCCGAGGAACGCGTCGAGCAGGTGTTGTCCGCTGCCAAGCAGAAGGCCGACGTCGCCCGCAAAACCGGCATCATCGTCGGCTTCCTCACCGCGGCTGCCTTGCTGATCGCCGCCGCCGCCGCCGCCCGCACCGCGACCCTGGGCGGGAAGCACCGCGACGAAGGCACCGACACCAGTTACTTCTGGCGCTGGCGCTAGACGTTGACGGCCTTTCAGTCCTACACCCCGGACATTGATCCCCGGGAGCCCGACGAAGACGAGCAGGCCGCTGCCATTACGGAAACCATGCTCAAGATCGCCGGGCGCACATTTGCGGATAGCGGCCACGCGATCCGCAGCGTGCACGCCAAGAGTCATGGCCTGTTGAAGGCGACCTGCGAAGTCCTGGCCGATTTGCCCGCGCCTTATGCCCAGGGTCTATTCGCGCAGCGCGGTCTACACGAGGCGGTGATCCGCTTTTCCACCGTCCCCGGCGATATCCTGCCCGACAAAATCTCGACCCCGCGCGGCATGGCGCTGAAAATTCTGGGCGTCGAGGGCGCGCGGCTGGAAGGCTCCGAGGCCGACAGCACGCAAGACTTCATCGGCGTCAACGGCACGACCTTCAGTACCGCGAGTCCCAAGGCCTTCCACGCCAACCTGAAGCTGGTCGCGGCGACGACAGACAAGATGGAAGACACCAAAGAGGTCATCTCGGCGGTCATGCGCGGCGTCGAGAAAGTGGCCGAGACCTTCGGCGGTCACGTGGGCCTCGCCCGCGCCCTGGGCGGCGAGCCGCCCCATCACATACTGGGCGAGACGTTCTACACCCAGCTGCCCATCCGCTACGGCGATAACATCGCCAAGCTTCAATTCGCCCCCGCAACGCCCGCGCTCAAGGCGCTCACCGGCCAGAAGATCGACATCAGCGCCGGCGATGACGTGCTGCGCCAGGCCGTGATCGACTTCTTCGCGGTCCACGCGGCGATTTGGGAGCTGCGCGTGCAGCTGTGCACCAATCTGGACGACATGCCCATCGCCGATCCCACCAAGGAATGGGACGAAACACAAAGTCCCTTCGTGCGGGTGGCCCTTCTCAAGGCGCCGCGTCAAATTGCCTGGAGCGCGGAACGTTCCATCGCCGTAGACGACGGTATGGGATTCAGCCCCTGGCACGGCATCGCGGCGCACAGGCCGTTGGGCACTTTCATGCGCCTGCGTAAAATGGCCTACAGCCAGTCCCAGCGCTTCCGCTCGGAACGCAATCCGCATCCCGTCACCGAGCCCACCTCGCTCCAGGATTTCCCGGCCTAGCGTCAGATCTCCTGACGTCAGGTAGCATGAAACGGGCGGGCTGTTCGAGTTCTGCGTCGCAGTAGGTGCATGTCGTGAAGCTTTTGTACTGAATCGGTGCTCCGGCTGGGCTGCGGGCGCGTGGCCGCGATGATTTGAGCCGGATGATTGGCGCTGCGCTCACTCCACCACCTCCTGATCCAACCCCTCGTCCTCCACCCGCGCGTTGCCCACGCGTTTGTCCACGGGCCAGACCTTCATGCGGGTCGCGTCGAAGGGGCCCACCATCCCCATCAGCGCGGCCTGTTCGGTGTCGGGCGACAGCCAGGCGTCCAGGTTTTCCTCGCCGATGATCACCGGCATGCGGTTGTGGATCGGCGCCATCAGGGCATTGGGCTTGGTGGTGATGATGGTGCAGGACAACAGCGGCGCGTCGTCGGCCGGCGCACCCTTGGGCTTCCAGGCCTCCCACAGCCCCGCAAGATTGAGCGGGCCCTTGTTGCTGAGACCAATCGCGAAGGGCTGCTTGGGCCGGTCACCGTCGGCGGCGCGCCACTCAAAGAACGAGCTAGCCGGAATAATGCAGCGGCGGTCGGCGTCCCAGGCGCGCGAGAAGCTGGCCTTCTCCAGCATGGTTTCGCCGACGCAGTTGTGGGTGGCGTACTTGCCGATCTCCTTGGACCACGACGGCACCAGGCCCCAGCGCATCAGGTCGAAGCGGCGCGCGCCGTCCACCAGGCGCAAGACCGGGATGTTCACCGTCGGCGGAATGTTGAGGCGCGGCACCCAAGTCGAGCGCGGCGCGCCCACATTGAACACGCTGTAAAGGGCGTGCAGCTCGGCCCAGGTGAATCGGTTGCTGTAGCGTCCGCACATGGTCGGCCTTCATCCTTCGCGGGCGAT
>CANJPG010000131.1 GCA_947476065.1 Fidelibacterota bacterium | reverse complement strand
GTTAGGAGAATCAGGGTCCGAGACGATGTATCCCAAGCACCACATCCCCAGCCACCACATCGACGACTATATGCTGCTTAGCTATGCCGCCGGCAGCTTGCGGCAGGCGGCAAGCATCGTTGTCGCCGCGCATCTATCGCTGTGCCCGCGTTGCCGCGCAGCCGTGCGAGCGGCCGAAGCCGTGGGCGGCGCGATGCTTGACGGCATTGAACCCGAAGCCGTATCGCCTGATACATCTGCCGCCTTTTTTGCGCGCTTGGAGACCGTCAAGGAACAGCCGTCAAAGCCGGCAGTAGCGCGCGTGCGCGCGTTGTTCGGCACGCCGCTGCCCCAGAATGTACTCGACTATCTGCCCGGGGATCTCGAAAAGCTACACTGGAGCTGGGTGCAGCCCGGCGTCAAATTCGCTGAAATGTTCACCGACAAAAGTGGCGCGCGCGTCGGCCTGATGCGCGCGGCCCCTGGAGCGCCGATAACCCCCCACAGCCACACCGGCGATGAGCTGACTTTGGTCTTGAGCGGCGGCTATAGGGACGGCGCGGCCGGATTCCAGCGGGGCGACGTGCAGTCGGTCGATGACAACGTGACCCATCAGCCGCTCATCGATGAGCAGGGCGAATGCCTGTCGCTGGTCATGACCGAGGGCCCGGTGCGGCCGACGCGCTTGATCGCGCGCATTTTCCGCCACTTCACCCGCTTCTAGAGGCCTTTCTGGCGCCTTGGCGGGGTGCTCCCGCCCGGCATATGCTTACGCATGGCCGACGACCCGCATTCCCAGTCAGAAGATGATCCGAAGATAGACCCATCGGGCGTCTGGGCGGCCATGAGCCACGAGATCCGCACGCCGTTGATGGGCGTCGTCGGCATGCTCGAGATCCTTTCGCGGACGTCGCTCACCGACGAACAGCGCCGGATCATCGCTACCGCCAACGAGTCCTCTTCGGCCCTGAAGCATATCGTCGACGATGTGCTCGACTTCGCCAAACTGGAATCCGCCCGGGCCGGCCTGTCGCCCGTGGCCACAGACCTCGCCGACCTGCTGGAAGGCTGCACCGAAACCCTGGCCAATCAGGCCGACACCAAGGGGCTGCGGATCACCTGCGAGGTGGATTTCAACATGCCGCCGGTGATGTGCGATGCCGCGCGTTTGCGCCAGGTCTTGCTCAACATCGGCATCAATGCGGTTAAATTCACCGACTCAGGCCATGTTGAACTTCGCCTGCAAGCCGGACCGGTGACGAACAAGGGAACGGCTGTCCGCTTCACCGTCGCCGACTCCGGCATCGGCATTCCCGCTGACTTCCATGCCTTTCTTTTCCAGCCCTTTTCGCAGCTCGCGGTCAGCGCGGGCCGCGGCCACGCCGGCGTCGGGCTGGGTCTTGCGATTTGCCGCACGCTCGTCGAGGCCATGGAGGGCAGCATCACCGTCGAAAGCGCGCCGGGCCGGGGAACACGGTTTTTCATTGACCTCACGTTCCCGCCGGCGCCGGGCCCGACCTGGGTGCCGCCTGATCTCGAAGCGCTATCAGTGATCGTGCTTGATGATGGCGAACCGTCCCTGCAAATCGCCGTACGCTATCTTGAGGCCGCCGGCGCAAAAGCACGCCGGGTTGGCGCGCTTAATAGCCTGGGGGCCAACAGTCTGCTCTCAATCTTTCCGCTCCCAGCCGGCGAGGGCAACGTGTTGGTGCTGATCGGGCCCGATGCCGAAGCCGAGGATGTTCAAGCCGCGACGACGACGTTGAACACCGGGGCCGCCGCAAAGCCTCCGGTCTTGTGGCTGCATCCGCGCGCCGTCGGCGGCGCCCAGATCCTCGCGCGCCGCGGCGTGCGGGCCGTGCGGGCGCATCCGCTGCGCCGTGCACAGCTGTTCGTGGCCGTCGGTTCGGCCCACCCCAGCATCGCTGATTACGCTGGCACGCCGGTATTGACCCGCCGCCTTGATGCCCAGACCGTCAGCGGCGATGACGAGGAGGCCGCGGCCGCGGCCCGTGCAGAAGGCCGTGTCATCCTTATTGCCGAAGACAATGCGGTCAATCAGCTGGTGCTGCGCCAGCAGCTCGCCATTCTCGGCTTCGATTGCGATATTGCGGGCAACGGCGCCCTCGCGTTGCAGGCCTTGCGCGAGCGCGCCTATCTCCTGTTGCTGTGCGATTGCCACATGCCGGGCACCGACGGTTTTGAGCTGACGCGGCTGATAAGGCTGGGCGAAAAATCCGGTGGACGCCGATTGCCGATCATCGCCATCACCGCCAATGCCATGCCCGGCGAGCCGGAGCGTTGCCGCGCCGCCGGCATGGACGACTATCTCTCGAAGCCTATTGAGATCAGCGGTCTCAAGACGGCCCTCGAACGTTGGCTGGACGTCGCACGGCATCCTGTCCGGCTCAGCACGGCCGATCCGGCACCCTCCGCCGCGGCCACCAGCGCCATAGATCTCAAAAACCTCAAGGCCGTATTCGGCAACGACGCGGGCCGCCTGAAGCCGATTCTCGATCAGTGGCGCGCGGTGATCGAGCAGGCTAGCACCGACCTGCGCACGGCTCTTGCCGGCGAAAAATGGAGTGAGGCCGGTGCTGCGGCCCATCGCATCAAGGGCAGTGCCGGAATCGCCGGCGCCCATGGTTTGTCGGCTGCGGCTGCGGCTCTTGAAGACGCCCTGCATATGCGCGAACCGGCCCGCATCGCGCGCGAGGGGCAGTGCGTGCTCGCCTGTGCCGCCGGCGCGCTCCAGGATGTTCATGTCTGGGCGGAAGCGGCAGGCCGAAAAGCTGCGGCGCAATCTTAATCGTTCTTCGCGGTCCTCAGGGCCTGTTCCATTTCGTCGACCTCCTTGCGCTGGAGCAATGTCACGTTCTCGAGCGTAAAGGCCGTGCAGCCGTCGGCTTTGACCATCTCGATGTTGAGCGATGAGATGGCATTCGCCAAAAGCCAGCGGGGTGCGGTATCCAAGGGAACGATAAAGGTGCCGTCGCGGGCTGGGAACTCCATGTATGTTCCATTCCAAGGCTCGCTGCGCTCAGAGATCCATCTGACCGCAAGGGTCGATTTTGCCTTTCGGTTCTTGCATTTGTAGTCGAACCGCAACAGCCCGGCATCGCGACCATGCAGATGGGCGCGGGTGAGGTCGAACGACACCGCCGGTGAGCTGCCGGTAACCGTGTAAGCGCCATCGGCCGTCCGTGTGCCATCGGTTACGCGGGGGACATCAGAGCTGTCGAGAGGCACGACCGGGCGCATGCGCTTGGCCAAGGTGCCAACGGATCGGCCAAAGCTCATGGGGATGCGGTCGAGTTGGAAAGGCAGGAAGAAATTGCGGTCGAGGATTTCGAGGGCCTCTTCGGTGGGCTCCAGGGGCTGCGCGGCGGGCAGGCCTGCTTGCTCCAGCCTTTCCGGAAGAAGCATGTAGTCGTAGCTGTCCAGGGCCGCCGGCACAAAGTTCAGCAGCAGATGACGGTAGACCAGCGGCGTGCGCTGGCTGGCCGGAACGCCGTCGAGGATTTCGTTGCTTGCGCCGATCAGGGCGACTGGCACCTTCTTTTTCACCACGCCATCCACGGCCCGGCGCTGCTGGCCGATCGTGATCATGTTGTAGAACGAACTGACATCCGATGGCGGCGGACGGTCGAAGTAGAAATACTGGGCACCGCGGTTGGTCAGGTCGAGGAATGTTTCCGATGGCGTGAGCAGGCGGTCGAGGCGGCGTTTGACGGTACCCAGGCGCGCCACGTCATCCTTTGGCATGTTGACGACGCCGAGATTGGGCAGTCCTGAGTCCGCGCCCTTGATATAGCTGGCTTCAAGCGGCGGCGTCTGCACGACGAATGGCCGCGCCAGCGCCCAGTCCAAACCGAAAATGCCGAAGTTCGCCGTCATGGTGGCGGCACCGGCCACGCAGAAAATCATCGCCCACAGACGCTTGGTGCCCTGCAAAAGGGTGCCTAGCAGCAATGGAAACAGAAGCGCCAGGGCCCACATCGACGTCCAGCCCGGGCGGCCGATGAAGCCGGTGTCGAGGCGGGCGCCCGAACGCAAGATGTAAAGCAGGCATATAATGGCAATCGTGCTACCGATGAACAGCACACGTCCGTTGTCCTTGCGCGCGGCCGGCCAGGCCCACATCGTCATGACGATGGCGGCGGCGCCGACGCCTAGCCATGAAAAGCGCATGATCTCGACCAGCCAGGCATTGACGTTGGCCACGGTGGCAAAACCAGCATCCCACAGCAGACCGTTGGCAATGCCGTTGACGGACGATTGTCCCGCGCCGTAGCGGATCGCGCCGGCGATCATTAGTCCCAGCGGTGTTGCAAGGGCGAGAACGGCAAGGACAGCGGCGGCTATGCCGCCGATACGCAGCAGGTCGCGGCGCTGTTCCGTCACGGCTTTATAGAGGCGCCAGAGGCCGCCCGGGATTGTCGCCATGACCAGCAAAGCGCCTTGGCCGGGGGCGATCAGGACGACAGTGATGCCGAGAATCACCCACAGCACCAGCCAGCGGACATGGCTGCATTTTGCCCAGGCGTAGACCAGCAGACAAAATGCGGCGGTCATCAACACATCGATGTCGCCGAGACGTTCGTCGAGATTGGCTGACAGGAACAGCAGGAACGTCGGCCACAGGCCGATGACTGCGGCCACTGCGGGCACAGCGATCAGTAGCAGAATGATCATGTGATAGGGCGTCGTTGCGATCAGGCCGGCGGCGGTCTGATCGGTGAACAGGGCGGCCAGCGCGCCCATCTTGTAGTTGATGAGTCCGCGCGGCGGCGTGAAATCCCATAGGGGAATCATGCCGTGCTCAATCCAAGACCACCACGGCACGAAATCCTCGCCGGCGTGATAGTCGTCGAACGGCACACCGAGCACGGCCATGGGCTGGATACGGATGTAGATCAGCACCGCAATCAGCGACAATACCGAAACCATCGCGGCGGGTGCCGCGCCGTTGCCTTTGCGCCATAGCCGCACAAGGTCGGCCCAGGTGCACAAGGCATACAGTCCCAAGAAGACCCATGTGCCGGCGTGTACAGTCTGGAAATAACTAAAGCGATTGTCCACCGGCCCCACGGGCATGGGCAGGATGACCAGGACCAGCCCCGGCAACAGCACTTGAAGCCCGATCACCAGACCGCGCAGAACGGCACTTCGCTTTTCGTGGGATGTGACGATGCGGGGCAAGAGTGCAACACCGGCAGCCGCGGCCAAGATCGCAGCCAGAACGATCCAGTGCAGCAAGGCAATCCTGCCGAACCACAACGGCCCATACAACATGCCGATGCGGTTGCCGACCATGCCGACGGCGAACACCGCGAACAGCGTTGCCATCGGTATGAGCACGATGGCGTCCATCAGATAGAGGGCGCTTTGCGGGCTGCCGCCAAGCACGTTGGTCCGCCGCGCGACGACAAGCGCGGCGCCCGCCGTCGTCAACAGCACGAGTACGAGTGCGGCCCAAAATAAACTGGTGTTGAGGCCTTGGGGAAAAATGAAGGTCGCGGCCCAGGCGAATAGCGGAATGACCGCGATGACGTAGCGCCGATGAAATTCTTCGGCTGTGTCGGGGCCGCCGACAGCGCTCACCCGTTTGAACAGCGCCGCCAGCAGGGTGAAGAACGCCGCCGTGCCCAGCACGAAGGCCAGTAGCATGGCGTAGTCACCGGCCTTGCCAAATCCCAAGATGGTGGCGCGCCCAACGACGAACTCGGGATAGGACG
>CANJPG010000130.1 GCA_947476065.1 Fidelibacterota bacterium | reverse complement strand
GGGCAACGCAGCGGCTGCCGTTGCCACAGCTTTCCACCACGCCGCCGTCGGAATTGCGGATAGCGAGGAAAATGTCGCCGCCGTTGCGCGGCCGCTCGATGATCATGATTTGGTCGCAGCCCACACCGAGGCGCCGGTCGGCGATGGCGCGGGCGGACTTGGGTGTCAACATCAGGTCGGCCTGGCGGGCGTCGAGCACGACAAAGTCGTTGCCCAGCCCGTGCATCTTGCGGAACGGTAGACCAGCGGGTGATATGCCAGTGTTCATGCTGCGGGTTATAGGTTGTGGGGGCGCGCCCTGTCCAGGGACGGGGTATATATAAGGTCGCCCAAAAGGAGTGCTACTGCTTTGGATTCAAATAATACTTCCGGTATTCAGGCCTTCCTGAAGGGCGAGACGACGGCGGGCCTCGTGCTCATGGGTGCGGCTATCCTAGCCCTGATTGTGGCCAATACCCCTGCAGCCGGGCTCTACGGTGACTTTCTCGAATATACCGTGCTGTCGAAAACCGTTCTGCATTGGATCAACGATGGTCTGATGGCGGTGTTCTTTTTCCTCGTGGGCCTCGAGATCAAGCGCGAGGTGGTCGAGGGCGAGCTTTCGACGCGGGCCAAGGCCGCGCTGCCGATTCTGGCGGCGGCCGGCGGCATGGCGGGCCCGGCGATCATCTACGTGGCACTCAACTGGGGCAATGCTGACAACTTGCGCGGCTGGGCCATTCCGACGGCGACCGACATCGCCTTTGCATTGGGGATCATGGCGCTACTCGGCAGCCGCGTTCCGCCGGCCTTGAAAATCTTTTTAACAGCGCTGGCGGTTATCGATGATCTCGGCGCCATCGCGATTATCGCGGTCTTTTACACCGCCGATATTTCCGGCGCGGCGCTGGGCGCGGCGGCATTATGTATCGCGGCGCTCGTCGCCCTTAACCGCATGGGCGTGCGATTTATCGGCGTTTATGCAGTGCTTGGCATCGTGCTGTGGGTGGCGGTGTTGAAGTCTGGCGTGCATGCCACCATGGCCGGCGTGATCACCGCCCTGTGCGTGCCCGCCAGCAAAGACGCGCAAGGGGCTTCACCGCTGCTCAAGCTCGAGCACGGCCTGCACCCTTACGTCACGTTTCTGATCCTGCCGCTGTTTGCTTTCGCCAATGCGGGCGTCAGCCTTACGGCAATCACTCGTGACGCCATGCTGCATCCGGTAACGCTGGGAATCGTCGGCGGACTGTTTTTCGGCAAGCAGGTGGGCGTGCTTGCCATCGCCTATGCCGCGCGGGCCGTTGGCTGGGTGCAACTTCCCCCCGGAGCCTCAGCGGCGCAATTCTATGGGACGGCCCTGCTGACGGGGGTCGGCTTCACTATGAGCCTGTTTATCGGCAATCTGGCCTTCGTCGGGCCCGACCGCCTGGCTGAGGTTAAAATCGGTGTGCTGGCCGGCTCGGTCATTTCTGGAATAGCCGGCTATATTATAATCCGGTTATCCGCGCCGCCTACCGCCGCTAATAAATGGTGAACTATGAATAATTCTGATCTGACCCAGCAGTTTGTCTCCCTGGCCAACCAGGCCGCCGGCCTGCAAGGCCAGGGGAAGCTCGACGCGGCGGTGGCCTGTTATCGCCAAGCTCTGGCGCTGGTGCCAGGCCATCCGGTGGTTTTGTCGAATCTGGGCAATGCCTTGCGCCGGCGAGGCGAGTACGCCGAGGCCCTGAGGTGCCAACAGCAGGCTGTACAGATCGATGCGCACAACGGCTGGTTCCTGGCCAACTTAGCACTCGCCCAGCGCAGCGCCGGCCAACCCTGGCTCACCACATTGGCGGCCTTGCGCGATGAACCGCTCGTGGAGCCGGAAATCAGGATGTGGGCTGCGCTCAATCTGGATCAGCCGGAGAAGGCCTTTGCATTCCGCCCCAAAAATCTGAACGTCATGGACTACGCCGACCTGCGCGCTCTCTACCGGCCGGCGGATCTGGCCGCGCGCCTCGGCCGCCTTCCCAGCCTCGGCGGCACGATGCCCCATCGAACGGCGCGACCACTGATTTATGCCGGTGGCGACGGCGTTTATGCCGCGCGCTTCGCGCAAGGTCTGATCACCTCAGCGCTGACGAAGTCGCCCGGCTGTGATGTCCATATCCATTTAATGAATCCCGGCGCCTTCAAGCCGGAGGAGGCCTTTGCGGACTTCCCGGCTGAGCGCCTCACCTGGTCCATTGAGGACATGGGGGACTGCGACAAAATCCTGTATTCGTCACGCCGCACCCTCCGCCTGGCGCAAATTCAGCACCAGGTGGAGCGCGTCATCATGCTGATCGATACCGACAGCATGGTGAACGGGGACCTCGCCGCGGCCTTGCCGGCGGCCTTCGATGTCGTGCTGAACGACCGCTCAGATGAGGTGTTCGCCCATCAGATGGCCGGCGGCGGTTTTATCGCCGTGGCCCCCTCGGGGCGGGATTTCGCCGACTTCCTGGCCGCCTATATCCTGCATTTCGAGGAGGCCGGGCAGCCCCGGTGGTTTGACGACCAGTTGAACATGGTCGCGGCCAAGGTCTGGTTTCAAAAGAATGTGCCGGGGTTCTCCATCATGCCCGCCCCGCCTCACATGATGGACTGGACCGGGACTCACAGACCCGAGAGCCTGATCTGGCACGCCAAAGGCAACCTTAAATAAAGTACTGCTATAACAGTGCCTTAGATCGGTCGCCCTGTTCGGCGAAGGGCCTGTCCGGCTTGACTCTGTCACCCCGCTCCCGTAGATAACCCGCGCATTCCAAAACTTCGGGCCCTTTCGGGCTCGAGCTTTTGCTCCCACGGGGGTTCGTCCGTCCGCGATTACGCGCACGGACGCGTTCGCCGTTTTGCCTATTGATGAGAATTTGACGCGCCGATGTTCGATACGCTGACCGATAAACTGGGGTCCGTCCTCAGCAAGCTGACCCGCCGCGGTGCGCTCACCGAGGCGGACGTCGCTGCGGCCATGCGTGAAGTGCGCATGGCCTTGCTGGAAGCCGACGTCGCGCTCTCGGTGGTGAAGGATTTCATCGCCACTGTCAGTGAGAAGGCCGTCGGCGAAGCGGTCGTCAAATCGGTCACGCCCGGCCAGATGGTCGTCAAGATCGTGCACGATGAGCTCGTGCGCATGCTGGGCGGCGATCCGGACGATCAGACCTTGGCCCTCAGTCTTGAGTCCGCCGGCATAGATCTTGCGGCGCCGGCGCCGGTCGCGGTGCTGATGGTCGGCTTGCAGGGCTCGGGCAAAACCACCACCAGCGCCAAGATTGCGCACCGCCTGCAGACCAAGGAAAAGAAGCGCGTGCTGATGGTGTCGCTCGACACCTATCGTCCTGCCGCCCAGGAACAGCTGGCCATCCTCGGCAAGCAGGTCGGCGTCATCACGCTGCCCATCGTCGCCGGACAGCAGCCGCTGGACATCGCCAAGCGCGGTCTCAGCGAAGCGCGCAACGGCAGCTTCGACGTTGTCATTTTCGATACCGCCGGCCGTCTCACCATCGATGAAACGATGATGACCGAAGTGACGTCCGTGCGCGACCTGATCAAGCCCCACGAGACACTGCTGGTCACCGACGCCATGATCGGCCAGGACGCGGTGATCACCGCCCAGTCCTTCAACGAGAGGGTCGGCATCAGCGGCATCGTGCTGACGCGCGTCGACGGCGACGCCCGCGGCGGTGCGGCCCTGTCCATGCGCGCGGTTACCGGCAAGCCCATCAAGCTGATGGGCATGGGTGAAAAAGTCGATGCGCTGGAAATCTTCCATCCGTCGCGTATTGCAGGCCGCATCCTCGGCATGGGCGACGTCGTCAGCCTGGTCGAAAAAGCCGTCGCCAACGTCGATCACGAGAAGGCCGAAAAGCTTGCCGCGCGTATGCAGGAAGGCAAGTTCGACCTCAACGACATGCTCTCTCAGCTGCAGCAGATCCAGCGCATGGGCGACATGAAGGGCATCCTCGGCATGATCCCGGGCCTCGGTGCTGCCATGAAGCAGGTGAAGGATTCCCAGCTCGATCCAAAAACATTCAAGCGCCTGGAAGCCATCATCCAGTCCATGACGCCGAAAGAGCGCCGCCTGCCTGATCTGATCAAGGCCTCGCGTAAGCAGCGCATCGCCGTGGGCTCGGGCACTTCGGTGCCTGAAGTGAACAAGCTGCTGAAACAGCATCAGCAGATGGAAACCATGATGAAGCGCATGAAGAAGATGGGCGGCCTAGGGGCCCTCGCCGGCATGATGGGCGGCGCGGGCGGTCTTGGCGGCATGATGGGCGGAATGGGCGGCGGTGCACAGCGCCCCGGCGGACCACCTTTTGGACGCAGATAATTGGACGCAGATAAACAGAATTGCTTTTGAACCAACACGTAACCAACACTTAGAGAAATAACCAAGGAGAGAGAACTCGTATGTCGCTTAAAATCAGACTGTCGCGCGTCGGCGCGAAGGCCCAGCCGACCTACCGCCTCGTTGTTGCCGACTCGCGCTACCCGCGTGACGGTCGCTTCATCGAAAAGGTGGGCACCTACAATCCGCGCGTGCCGCATGATCACAAAGAGCGTTTGGTCCTCAAGGAAGAGCGCATCAAGCATTGGATCGGCACCGGCGCTCTGCCCACCGATCGCGTGCAGCGTCTGCTGGCCAAAGTAGGCATCACCACGGCGCCGGAAATCCATGCGCAGACCAAGCAGGACAAGCCGCGCGCCAAGACGCAGGAACGTCTGCGCGTTGCTGAAGAAGCCGCCAAGGCAGCGGCCGAAGCCGCCGCCAAAGCTGCTGAAGCCTAGAGAGGTTTGGTGAAGTGAGCTCAGCCTCTTCGCGCGTTTGCCTCGGCGTCATTGTCGGCGTCAAAGGTCTGCGCGGCGAAGTGCGGGTCAAAAGCTTCACTGAAGACCCGGTCGATGTTGCGGCCTACGGGCCACTCGCGACGGAAGACGGACGCAGCTTCGCGCTCACCGTCTCCGGCGCGGCCCAAGGTGCGGTCATCGCCCGCATCAAGGGTGTCGCGGACCGCAACGCGGCCGAGGCGCTGAAAGGACTAAAGCTGTATGTGGAGCGCGGTGCGCTGCCGGCAGCAGATGACGGCTCCTACTACCACGCCGACCTTGTCGGCCTGGCGGCGGAGCTGGTGAGCGGAGAGAAGCTGGGCAAGGTCACGGGCGTTTTCAACTTTGGCGCCGGTGACATGATTGACGTAGCGATAGATGAGGGGCGCAGCGAGCTGGTGCCCTTCAACGACGTGACTATCGCCGAGGTCGATGTTGCAGGCGGCGTGATCAGAATAAACCCCGTAAAGGGCTTGTTCGAGAACGACGCCGAGGCTGACGCAGAAGAGCGACGTAAAGAAGAAGTAGGACAGGAGGACGATGACACCTAAGGCACCTTTCCGTGCCGTCGCGCTGACGTTGTTTCCGGAAATGTTTCCGGGACCGCTGGGCGCCTCACTCGCCGGAAAGGCCCTGCAGGACCGGGTTTGGACACTGGAAACGGTGGACATACGCGGGTTCGCGCGTGATAAACACCGCACCGTTGACGACAGTCCCTTCGGGGGCGGCGCCGGTATGGTCATGCGGCCCGATGTACTCGATGCCGCTATCACCGCGACCCGACCGCCCGGCACGCCGTTGATCTACCTGACCCCGAGGGGCCGGGTTTTGGATCAGGCCCGTGTCCGGACTTTGGCCGCGGGACCGGGTGTCACTCTGCTCTGCGGGCGCTACGAAGGTGTCGATCAGCGTCTCCTGGAGGCGCAAGAGGTGGAGGAAGTCAGCCTAGGCGACTTCATCCTCTCG
>CANJPG010000129.1 GCA_947476065.1 Fidelibacterota bacterium | reverse complement strand
GCGCTGGTCATGCCGTATTCGAACGCAGAAGGAGGATGCAGGCAGTGATGCTTTGGGGCAATTAACTTCGCTTTTGCTTTCCGGAATCGCACCGACAACTTAGCGCGGCGGAGGGGGCGTCCGCCAACGCCATGTTCCCTATTGTCCCTACCCATCCCGGAGAACCAGCGTTTAGGCCATATATTACGCCACAAACGTATTGTGGTGCGCCCTGGCGTCCGCCACAATCTCATCTCATGGGATGGGTAGAGAGATGGGTAGGAAAAATGGCGCGGGCCTTTCAAAGACTGACGGCTCTCAAAGTCGCCCGGCTCAAGGCTCCGGGCCTGTATGCCGACGGAGGGGGCCTATATCTTCAAATTAAGGCCGCCGGGGCGCGGTCCTGGGTTTTTCGCTACAGGACCGGCGGGCGCAAGACGCCCCGCGACATGGGCCTTGGATCGTTGGAAAGCGTGTCCCTGGGTGAAGCCCGGGCAAAGGCGGCTGATAAGCGAAATCTAATATTGGACGGGCACGATCCTATCGACACCCGAAAGCGAGATCGGCTGGCAGCGGCTCTGGACGTTTCCAAGGCCGTTACCTTCAAAGAATGCGCCGAGGCCTACATCGCCGCCCACCGGGAGGGTTGGCGCAACGATAAGCATGCGGCGCAATGGACCACTACCCTGGAAGCCTACACGTTCCCGAAAATCGGCAAGCTGCCGGTGCGCGACGTAGACGCGGGCGCAGTCCTCAAGGTGCTGGAGCAGAAGTGCGACGACCTGGAAGGCAAGCCGACCCTTTGGAGCGGCAAGACCGAAACCGCCTCACGGGTGCGGGGCCGGATCGAAGCCATTCTGGATTGGGCCAAGGTCCGCCAATACCGCGCGGGCGAGAACCCGGCCCGTTGGCGCGGCAACCTGGAGCACTCGCTCCCGAAGCGGGCCAAGATGCAGAAGGTCAAGCATCACGCGGCACTCCGCTACGCCGAGACTGGGGCCTTCATGGATGACTTGCGGAGGCAAGAGGGTGTGGCAGCTAGAGCGCTGGAATTTGTGATCCTGACGGCCACGCGCACCAGCGAAACCATCGGGGCGCGGTGGAGTGAGATCGACTTGGACAAGGGCCTATGGGCAATCCCTGCCGACCGGATCAAGGCGGGCAAGGAGCACCGCGTTCCATTGTCGGCACCGGCACTTGCCATCGTGAAGCAACAGGCCAAGACCAAAGAGGTCGAGTTTGTTTTCCCTGGCGGCAAGCACGGCAAAGCTCTGTCGACCAACGCACTATTGGCGCTCTTGAAGCGCATGAAGCGTGCCGACCTAACCGCCCACGGCTTCCGCAGCACGTTCCGCGATTGGGCCGCAGAGCAAACTAACTATGCCCGTGACGTTGCCGAAATGGCCTTAGCCCATACAATCGGCGACAAAGTGGAAGCAGCCTACCGGCGCGGTGACTTGTTCGATAAACGCCAGCGCATGATGGAAGAATGGGCCAAGTTTTGCGGCACTATTGCAAAGTCTGGGAATGTGGTGGCGATCAATCGCAAGGGTCCGTAATTTGGCCTCGACTCAAGCCGAATAATGCTGCGTTGATGCTTAAGGAGATACCTGGAGGAAGACGTGCGGTAATACGTTTTTCCGGTTTAGCCGGGAAAGAAAGCCTAGCCCGACACACAGAACAACTCAGTCAATTTATCCGCGCCAAGGGCCTCAAGGCCGCATCTACGCCTGCGTATGCATTTTGCAATCCACCTTTGACCCTGCCATTTCTTCGCCACAATGAAGTAATGGTGGACGTGGTCGCGCACTACCCGCGGGATGGAAGGGCGGGTTGACGACGGCAGGCGGCCCCCTGTTACACTTTGTCGCCAAATCGTTTCCCACTGTTTCTTGAAAAGAAGATCAAACGGCCCCATCTTCCTGGTGCGGGCCGGGCCCCTCTGGCGGATGTATTCAAGAACATCCGCGATGTCGGACCGCATCGGGTTTACTCGGTGCAGGTCTGATTTCTTTTCATAGACACATCGAGTCGAATCCGAGCCATGAAACCTCAAAGGAGTGTGGCTTATGGATTATTACGACTATCGCGAATTCCGCTCGCTGGTTCTCCAGGCTCGAATACTGGGCCATCGAATCGAAGTTGAGCGGATGGAGGAAAAACCCAATCGCTTCCGTCGGCTTAATCTCGAAAAGATCCGCTTTTCGGTCCTAGACCGGATTGCGGGCTACCTGCGGCAGCGGGCACAGCGCGTCCAAGTCCCGGCATGCGAAGGAGCCAGCGCACAGAGCGCGTGATGTTCCTGATAAGCCGAGTATCGAATCACAACCTTCACCAGGGAAGACGTCATGTTTGAACTCTACCTGATTTCGTTAATTCTGATCGGTGCGATCTGTGCGATCTGGATTACAAGCGAGATCGTAACCGACTAACACGCTACGCCCGGCCGTGCTGCGCTTTACTGCCGGCACGGCCGATAGCGGGGCGCCTAAAGGAAATACGAACGCCCTTAAGGATGGTCGCTTTACGTCCGTGGCGATTAAGCGCCGAAAGTACCTATTCGCCTTGTTTCGGGCAGGGCGTCAGCTCGCTAAAGAGGTGGCATAAGCACGCAATAAAGCCCCTGCTCAGGAAAACAGGGGCTTTATCACCCGCCGCAGGGATCGGGCCGGCGGCGGGTGGTGCGTGCTCAGGTATTAGAGCTTGGATGTCATCGACAACGGACGGCGATAACGGCCCATGGCGAACAGCGCGAAAACACCGACGCCAAGAAGCGCCAAGGACATCGGCTCAGGAACGCCTTCCGCCGGCGGTTCCGAGGTGATCGACGTGGTGACAGCGAGCGTGAAGGAGCGGTTGTCCGACGAAGTGCCGGTGAAGGTTAGCTGAGCCGCCGTAGCGTCGAAGCCCGGCGCATTGATGATGGCGTTGCCGGACAGATTGATGAAGCCGGGGATGGGGCCGGCCTGGCCGTTGATGGCGAGGGTCGCCAAATCAACCGAGACGCCGCTGCTCAAGGTGATGAAGCCGTTAATCGGCGTGAAGCCCGAGATGTTAGGGAGATCCTGCAAGGTGCCGGTCATGCCTAAGGTGGCGAGCCCGGCGAGATCCAGGAAGGCCGGTGCAGATACGACGATCATGCCGCCGTTGCTGATGAAGATCGAGTTGGTGTTGCTAAGGTCGGCGCCCGAGGGCAGCGTGAAGGCGCCGCCGATGCCGAAAGAGGCGTTGCCGATGGGAGCTGCACTTGCATTGGAGGCGAGCATCGGAGCGGTCAACATCAGGCCTGTCAGCAGGCCCCCTGCAACGGCGGCTTTCTTGAGAGAGTTTGCGATTTGGGAAATCATGTCCGAATCCTTGGGCTGTCGATGCGCGGTGCGCGCACGGAGCTGTCGGACCAATCAATGCAAGCGTCGGGCCAAGCCGCTTATTGGGAGAAACGTTGACGAATATCGTCGCGACGCGCGCAAAGCTGTGAGATTCGGCGCATTCCAGCCAAAGGGTGTGAAGCGGACTTCACGCTCCCACCGGCATACATGCTCAAGTCGAATATTCACCGGGTATCCCGATGCCTAGCCAAAACGAGGCAGGGGGACTCCTTGTCAATCGCCGCGGGTGAAGGGCAGGAAGCGGTGCAGGATGCACGGCGGTGCGAAGGGTAACGGCCCATGGCGAACAGCGCGAAAACACCGACGCCAAGAAGCGCCAAGGTAATAAACCCGACCGTCCGACAAATTGTAGCGACGGGACCAAAAGTGCCGTCATTCATTTGCGGAAGTCTCTGAACTGGGGAATTCAGAAAAATGCGGCGACGTCTTCATCTACTTTATTTCCGGCCCCAAAGTTCTCGCGCCGGCGGCGGCGCAAAGCCTGATCGCGCGGGTATCCGGCTGAGTTGCTTCCGAATCCGACGCTTGATACGGCTCCGGTCTGCGCCTATACGAAGAACGCAATCGAACCGGGCGCCAAGGGATCGTAGTTCGCCGGATTTGGCCGCCAGAATTTAAGCCGTAAGCCATCGTTTTAAACGGTAAATCGGATATTGGGGGCTAATTTGAAAAATCACCATCGGGCCTGGGGCGCGGTCGCGCTCTTGACCCTCACCACGACCGGCGGCGCCGCGTATGCGCAACGGGCCGGCGAGAACGCGGTATCCTCGGCGGAAGACGCCTTCGGCACCAAGATCGGCACCGACAATATCGGCCTCTACAGCCAGAACAGCGCGCGCGGGTTCAACCCCATGCAAGCCGGCAACGTGCGGATCGAGGGCCTCTATTTCGATCAGCAGGGATTCCTCGGGTCGCGGATTGCCCGCAGCACAACCATGCGCATCGGCCTCGCGGCGCAGTCCTATCCCTTTCCGGCGCCGACCGGCATCGCCGATACGGGGCTCGTCCTGCCCGATGACAAGTTCGGGGTTAGCAATGACACGCAATTCCGCCGGCCCACGGGCTTGAACGTCACGTCCACGGATCTCAAGGTGCCGCTCATCGCCGGTAAGCTTGGATTTACGATCGGCGGCTCATTGTACGAGCTGATTTCCGAAGGGCACGGCCGAGCGCCATCGTGGAACGCCGCGACCTTGTGGCGCTGGACGCCCACCGATACGGTTGAAGTCATCCCGTTCATCCACTACGCGGAAAATCACGACGCCGAGCAGCAGCCGCTGATCCTCACGGGCGGCGCCTACCTTCCGCCGCGCTTCGATCGCACGGTGTTCTTCACGCAAACGTGGGCGGACCGCAGGACCAACGATCTCACCTACGGCGGCCTTATCCGCGCGACACCGTGGGCAAACTGGCGCCTTCAGGCGGCGGTGTTCCGATCGGATTCCGAGCGGCCGCTGAACTATTCGGTTATCTATCGCAATACCCAACCCAATGGCATGGCGAATCTCGACATCACAAAGTTTCCGCTGAACGATTCCAATTCTTATTCGGGCGAAGTGCGGGCTTCGGGCGTCTTCACCGAAGGGGCGTTTCGTCACACGGTGCATTTTGCGGTCCGCGGCCGCGATACAACGCGTATTTTCGGCGGCGGCTCCTCGCTCTCGTTCGGTCAGGCGACGATCGGCGTCTACCGGCCGATTGCCCAGCCGAACTATGTCTTCACCACGCCCCGCGATCAGGACGTCGTCCACCAGGTTACGCCCGGGGTTTCCTACGTCGGCCAATGGGCCAATGTGGGCGAGTTCAGCGTCGGCTTGCAGAAAGGCTTCTACCACCGCACATACGGCAAGATCGGCCTGGCGACGGCTTCGACCAGCAGTCAGCCCTGGCTCTACAACGGCACGCTGGCGATCTATGCCACGAAAGATCTGACCTTCTACGCCGGCTACACGCGCGGGCTCGAAGAATTCGGTACCGCGCCCGACAACGCTGCCAACGCCGGCGCGCCGGTGCCGGCGAGTCTGACGAAACAGGTGGATGCCGGCGTCCGCTACCGCATCATCCCGGGCCTCAGCTTTGTCGCTGGCTTGTTTGAAGTCAGCAAGCCCTACTTCGACCGCAATACCGTCAACATCTACACCGACGTCGGAAATTTGCGGCACCGGGGCATCGAACTCTCGCTGACCGGTCGGCCCTTCGAGGGATTGACCATGGTCGGCGGGGCCGTGTTCCTACAAGCGCGCGCCTCGGGCTTGTCGGTCGATCGCGGATTGGTTGGCAAAATCCCGCCGGGAACAGCTCCGCGCCAGTTCCGACTCAATCTGCAATACGGCGCGCCGGCTTGGCGGGGCTTTACGGTGGAAACGCAGTTCGACGTTGAAGGTTCGCAAAATGCCAACCGCGCCAATACCCTCCGCGTGCCGGCGTTGGCGACGCTTACCGT
>CANJPG010000128.1 GCA_947476065.1 Fidelibacterota bacterium | reverse complement strand
GAAAAAAGGCTTAGACGCTGTAATACATTTCATATTCGATCGGATGCGGGGTGGTTTCGATACGCATCACTTCCGGCATCTTCAGATCGATCCAGGACTGGATGAAGTCCTTGTTGAACACGTCGCCAGCCATGAGGAATTCATGGTCGGCTTCGAGGCTTTCGAGGGCTTCACGCAAGCTACCGCACACCGTCGGAACCTGAGCGAGTTCTTCGGGCGGCAGTTCGTAGAGGTTCTTGTCCATCGGATCGCCGGGATGGATCTTGTTCTTGATGCCGTCGAGGCCGGCCATCAGCATGGCGGCGTAGGCGAGGTAGGGGTTGGCGCCCGGATCGGGGAAACGCACTTCGACGCGCTTGCCCTTGGGGCTTGCGACGTAGGGAATGCGGCACGAGGCCGAGCGGTTGCGCGACGAGTAAGCCAGCAGAACGGGGGCTTCGTAGCCCGGCACCAGACGCTTGTAGCTGTTGGTGAGCGGGTTGGTGAAGGCGTTCAGGGCCTTGGCGTGCTTGATGATGCCGCCGATGTAGTAGAGGCAGGTTTCAGACAGGTCGGCATAGCCCGAACCGGCGAAGGTGTTCTTGCCCTTCTTCCAGATGGACTGGTGCACGTGCATGCCCGAGCCGTTGTCGGCGAACATTGGCTTCGGCATGAAGGTGGCCGTCTTGCCGTAGGAGTGCGCGACCATGTGCACGACATACTTGTAGAGTTGCATGTTGTCGGCAGTCTTGACGAGCGTGTCGAACTTGATGCCGAGTTCGTGCTGGGCCGGCGCCACTTCATGATGGTGCTTTTCCATGTTCACGCCCATGTCGGCGAGAACCGAGACCATCTCGCCGCGCAGGTCCTGGCACTGATCGACCGGCGCGACTGGGAAGTAGCCGCCTTTGGTGCGCGGACGGTGGCCCGGGTTGCCTTCATCGTACTTGCGGCCGTCGTTGATCGGCATTTCTTCGCTGTCGATCGAGAAGAACATGTTGTTCGGGGCCGACGAGTAGCGCACGTCGTCGAACACGAAGAATTCGGCTTCCGGACCGAAGTAGGCGGTATCGCCCACGCCGGCGGATTCCATGTAGGCCAGGGCCTTCTTGGCGATGGCGCGCGGGCAGCGGTTATAGAGCTGGCCGGTGGCGGGCTCGTAGGTGTCGCAGAACAGCACCAGAGTGGGCTGGGCGATGAACGGATCGATGACCGCGGTGGAGAGGTCCGGCTTCAGCTGCATGTCGGACTCGGAAATATCTTTCCAGCCGGAGATGCTCGAGCCGTCGAACATGATGCCTTCGGTCAGCATCTCTTCGTCGACGGTATCGATGTACTGCGCGGTGTGCTGCCACTTGCCGGCGGGGTTGGTGAAGCGGAAGTCGACGTACTTAACTTCCTTTTCCTTCATAAGCTCTTGGACTTTTTTGACGTCGGACATGATGTCTCTTTCCTGCCGTTATCGGTTGTTGCCGTTGTTGTTTAACTTGGTCCCCGGAGGCGGACACGGTTTAAGCCTGCGTCCGGTTTCTCGTAGGTGATTATTATTGTTGGCCGGCTTATTCAATCCGGCAATTGCGAGAATAGCTGTGGATAAAGTCCTTAGACCGCGTCGATACCGCGTTCGCCGGTTCTGATGCGGATGGCGTCCTCGATGCTGTAGACGAAAATCTTGCCGTCGCCGATCCGCCCGGTGTGGGCGGCCTTTTGAATGGCTTCGATGGCGCGGTCGAGCATGTTGTCGTCCATGACGATCTCAATCTTCACCTTGGGGAGAAAATCGACAACGTATTCAGCACCCCGGTAGAGTTCCGTGTGGCCCTTCTGCCGGCCGAAACCCTTGGCTTCGGTGACGGTGATGCCCTGCAGACCGACCTCGTGCAAAGCCTCTTTTACCTCGTCGAGCTTAAAGGGCTTTATGATCGCTTCGATTTTTTTCATGCCTGTACGCGCCTTCCCGATACGCAAGGGCATAGGGGACACCGCTGCGGCTCCCCTGTCCTTGGCCCCCACCCACTTTCAAAAGCCGTGCCAACTTTGTGAGAGCTGCGTGGTGCTGGAATCAGGGCTTTACGAAACAAATGGCGGATGGCTGCAAGCCGGGTGCCCAAGAAGGGGGCGAGCTGTATATTTCTTGGGCAAAGGGACGCTCCAACCGACGCGCGAATTGACCCTGTCCGGCGCCAGGGCATAGAGTTGCGGATCATGTCCAAGGCCCCACGCAATGCGGGCCCTGCGCCCCGGCGCCAGAAGGCGACACCCAGCTCCGTTCCGTTTTCAGTCGATTACAAATCGTCACGCTATCGTCACGCCCGCGGACGGGGGTTGTCCGCCAGCTGTGCATATCAGGGAGGACTACATGTATCGCCGCCATGGAGGCCGGTTGGGGACCGCGATAGCGCTGGGCCTGGCCGTATTGTCTGCACATCTCATTTTTGGGACGGCCAACGCCGCGCAGCCCTTTGCCGATATCCTTAGCTTCGATCATTACGTCGACAGTGTGTCGGCCTCGCCGACGCTCAAGGGCGCGCCCATCAAACTGTTCGTGCGCGAGCGCATCCAGGAGAAGGTGCTGAAAGCCGGGCGGGACAGTGTCGGCGGCAAGGCCGTGCTGTTCGTGCACGGGGGCACCTATCCGTCGGTGCCCGATTTTGATCTCGGCTATCAGGATTATTCCTGGATGGCCTATCTCGCCGAAGCCGGCTTTGACGTCTATTCGGTCGATATGACCGGCTACGGCAAATCCTCGCGTCCGAACATGGATGACCCGTGCAACATCATGCCCGAGCAGCAGGCGCTGGCGGGGCAGAAGCCTTGCGCGGTGAAATTCCCCCAGGCCGAGACCAGCACCGAATCAGACTGGGCCGATGTCGATGCCGCGGTTGATTTTGTGCGCAAGCAAACCGGTGCGGCCAAGATCAACCTGATTGGCTGGTCGGGCGGCGGCCCGCGCGTCGGCGGCTATACGGCGCTGCACGGCGACAAGGTGTCGCGTGTGGTGTTCCTGGCCCCCGGCTACAACCGCGCTGGCCCCGATACGCCCGCACCCGTGAAACCAGAGCAGGCAGCGCCGACCCAGGTCGCCACGCGCGAGATGGCCATGGCGCGCTGGGACAAGGCGGTCAGCTGCAAGGAGCAGTATGACCCCAAAATCCGCGACGTGATCTGGAACACCAATATCGACTTCGATCCCGTCGGCGCGAAGTGGGGCCCCGGCGTGGTGCGCCACCCGCGCATCAGCTCGTCGGGCTGGAACGCAAAACTGGCGAGCAAGTTCAACGTTCCGGTGCTGATCGTGGTCGGCGAACTCGATATCGAGGTCAAGCCCGAGACCGTGCGCACGTTCTATGACGACATCAGTTCGACCGACAAGGTGTTGATCAACGTCGAATGCGGCTCGCATTACGTCGTGTATGAGAACGTCTACAAGATCCTGCACGAGGCGTCGAAGGAGTGGCTGCTGACCGGCAAGTACAAGGGCACCAGCAAGGCGGTGCTCAACGCCGACCGCAAGGGCAAGACCGTGCCGGCGCCGCAATAAAAACGGGGGGGCGCTCCACCGGGGCGCCCCCACCCGACGCGCACCGTGAGAAAAAATAATCCGGGCAACCGGGTATACGCCCAGCGCACGCCCGCTACGCCCTGCGGGTCGTGGCGTCCCAGATAGGTTTTTGGCGGAATTCCGCCGATTTTTATCGACACCGGTTGCGTCGCCGAGGTTGCTTGACGTATGGCCGCGAAAGGGGCTACCAACCGGCCTCTACGTAAATGGCGCGCGCACAGGCTTTGGCGGTTTTGCCAAAGGCCTGTTAATACAAGGACTTGCTACGCGGGTTCGGTGTTATGGCGGGTGTAGCTCAGTTGGTTAGAGCATCTGGTTGTGGTCCAGAGGGTCGCGGGTTCGAGTCCCGTCACTCGCCCCATTTTCCGAGACACGGAAGCCACTTCTTATAAGGCGCGCCCGTAACGGCGCCTCGGCGCCATATTTTCCCCATACCTCCTTGCTGTGGTCATTTCGGCGCCGCCAGCGTTAGGCATGGGGGCGTAACACCTTGGGAGTTGGTCATGCGCAGGTTGGTTTTCACGGCATGTGCAGTGCTTTTCGCGACCGCGGCTTCAGGAGCCGAGGAGTCGTATCTGCCGAACAACGCGGCGACACCGGGCGTGGTCAATCACAAGGTCAAGGCTGGCACCATCAAACAAACCATCTGCCGGCCGAGCTGGGTGAAATCGGCGCAGCCGTCGGCGCGCACGCTCGCCAGCCAGAAAAGCCGGCTGGTGAAGCACGCAAGGTATGGCGCCGATGTTGCCAAAAACTTTGATGTGGACCACCGCATTCCCATCGAAGTTGGCGGCGATGCGCGCGATCCGAAAAACCTGTGGCTGCAGCCTCTGAATATCCAGTGGAACGCGCTCGTCAAAAACAAGCTGGAGACGTATGTGCAGACCGAGGTTTGCGCCGGCCGCATGAAACTTGCCGACGGGCAGGCGATTTTCCAGCGCGACTGGGTCGACGTGTTCCGTCTGTATTGCGGACCGGACCCGGTGCTGCCTGCAATCCGCCGGGTACACCCGGCGTGCAGATTGAAGATCCGAAGAAGAAGTAGGCGCCGAGGGCGCGTGCTTTTGTGCGGCTTTCCCGCTTAAAGTCGCTAGGTTAACGCGCGGCGCCGGTTGGGCGCGCCAACAAAATCAAAGACATAGCCCGGCCTGGGTTTGGACAACGGTATTATAATACCGTTATGCGAAGCCTCTGATTTCCTTATGTTTTGACGTTGACTTCGCAGCGTCCCTGAAGATAATGCGCGCTCCTTGAGACCAGTAGATTTAGAACGCACAGCGGAAGAAGAAACATGCGCAACTATACGCACTCCACAAAACCGACCGAAGTGCAGAAGAAATGGCACCTGATCGACGCCGAGGGCATTGTGCTCGGACGTATGGCAGCGGTCGTGGCCGGACTTCTGCGCGGCAAGCACAAGACCATGTACACGCCGCACATCGATACCGGCGACTACGTGATCATCATCAATGCCGAGAAGATCAAGCTGACAGGCCGCAAGGCCGAGCAGCGCGTATTCTACTGGCACTCCGGCTACGCCGGCGGCATCAAGGAACATACGCCCAAGCGCACCTTGGCCGGCAAGTTCCCCGAGCGCGTGGTTGAGCGCGCCGTCGAACGCATGATGCCCAAGGACAGCCCCTTGGCCCGCGGCCAGATGAAGAATTTGAAGATCTACGCCGGTGCTGCGCATCCGCATGAAGCGCAGACGCCCGTGACGATGGATCTCGCCAGCCGCAACCGCAAGAACAAGCCGTAGGATTTAGAAACATGTCTGAACAGAAGCAGACCCTCGCGGATCTCAAGACGGCAACCACCGCAGCCGCGCCGAAGGTTGAACCCAAGCGCGACAAACAGGGCCGCTCGTACGCGACCGGCAAGCGCAAGAACGCCGTCGCCCGCGTCTGGATCAAGCCGGGCAAAGGCAAGATCACGGTCAACGAGCGCACCTTTGAAGGCTACTTCGTGCGCCCGGTTCTGCGCATGATGATCAACCAGCCGTTCACCGTCACCAACCGCGCCGCCGAATTCGACGTCATTTGCACCGTCTCGGGCGGCGGCATGTCGGGTCAGGCGGGTGCTGTGCGTCACGGCATCTCGAAGGCTTTGACCTATTACGAACCGTCGCTGCGCCCGGCCCTGAAGGCCGCCGGCTTCCTGACGCGCGATCCGCGTGTGGTCGAGCGTAAGAAGTACGGCCGCAAGAAGGCGCGCCGCAGCTTCCAGTTCTCGAAGCGTTAAAACGACTTTCACTTTCTACTGCAAAATCAAAGAGGCGACGAAAGTCGTCTCTTTTTTTGTGCGTGACAGGTTTCG
>CANJPG010000127.1 GCA_947476065.1 Fidelibacterota bacterium | reverse complement strand
GCATCGGCGGGGCGCAGCTGTTGAGCATGTCCTTATAGTGGTCGCGCACCCGTTCCAAGTTCATGCGGTTGAGGAACGACGAGTAGGCGATATAGGACAGCACGAAGCGCAGGTCGCGGGCCCAGGGCGGCATAAATTTCGGGAAGGCACAGAGGCCGTGGGCCGCGAGCGTGGTGATGGCCGGCATGTCTTCGATGTCCATCTTGCCCGCGAACAGCAGGCGGATGGTATCGACCCTGGCCTCCTGCACCGCGATGCGCAGGAAGTTGTGCACGCGCACCAAGCCTTCCAGATAAACCGAATCCTTGGTGAAGGGCGCGCCGCCGGTCACCAGGCCGCCGCGGATGATGCGCCGCGCATTCTCGAAGGCCGAGACCTTGTTATGTGTGCGCTCGCTGAAAAAGCGGTAGAGCTCGAGGAAGTCGGCGCCGTCCATCGACATTTGTATGGCGAGCACACGATCCGCAAGGCGCATCAGCCGCGAGGGATCCATCGCACCCGAGATCAATTCGGCGAATACAGCAAGGCCTTCCTGCGTACGTGTGGTGCCGGGATGGCCTGCTGCCAAGATGGGAAACGCGCTTTGCGCGCTGCCATTTAACGACGTTGCGATATGCACAAAGGCTTCGTGCTGAACGAGTTGTGCGAGGTCACGATCGGAGAACTGCGCGCTGCGTTTCAGGCGGATATAGCGTGCGCCTGCCAGCGCATTCGACGACAAGTGATCGACAATCTCGATCTTGGGCGCTGAGTCGCCGAAATGGCGGGACAGCACTTTTGTCATGCGCTCGGCCAGATCTTCGGCCGAGGTGACCACCTCGGTTTTATCAAGATTGATTTCGAGATTGTTGAAGGAGCCCAGGACGTAGTCGAGCATGCGCGCAAGATCGAGCGGGCGCACATCGCAGTTGAGCAGATCGGCCTGCGGCGAGCCGTAGAGTTTCAACGACTGGCGGTGGAATTCCTTGGTGCCGATGGCTGCCAACATGTCGGCGCCTGTGCCGATGAAATCGGCGATACGCAGCAGCCAGGCCTGGACGGGCCCACGCCCACCCTCGGGCCCCGGGTCGATCATCGCCCGGGCGGCCTTCAGGGTTTCATGGACTGGCCCCGCATCCAGGGGCGTGTAGGTGACTTTGGGCAGCTCTTTTTCGCCCGAGGCGAAGAAGGCCTCGGCCACCTCAGGTCCCCAGGCGACGGCCCTGAGGACTCGGACGGGCTTTTCAGCCTTGCGCAGCAGAACCGCCGCGGTTTTGAGGCGCGCAATGACCTCCGGCGAGAGCTTGTCGACCTCCCCGGAGGGGGTCGAAGACGATAAATCGGGGTCGGCGGAGCCCTCCATCGCGCTTTAGCACCCTTTTCCCGGCAAAAGCCGAAAAGCCCGGCGGCCGAGGTTGATGTTCCTGCTTTGGTCCATTGGGCTAAGTCTTTGTAAAACAATCCTTAATGGGACCGCGCTGGGGGCGGCATCCGAACCCCTGGGGGCGTTCTGCCGCATTGACTCATGACCCATGCCAGTATATTCACGCCGCTTCGCGCGGGTCCCAGAAGCAATTCGGACCATCCGGTCGGGGGCACGCGCCGTTTTCTTCAGGATTCGTAAGACCATGTTCGCAGTAATCAAGACGGGCGGCAAACAGTATCGCGTCAGCAAAGACGACGTCATTGCCGTGGAAAAGCTCGACGGCGACGCCGGCGCCACCATCGTGTTCGATGAAGTGTTGATGCTGGACGACCAAGTCGGCGCGCCGCGCGTCGAAGGCGCGCAGGTGACTGCCGAAGTCGTGCGCCAGTTCCGCGACGACAAGAAGATCATCTTCAAGAAGCGCCGCCGCAAACACTATCGCCGCCGCAACGGCCACCGTCAGCACCTCACTCTGGTGAAGATCACCAACATGGGCGTTGGTCTGGCTGCCGTCGCTGCGAAGCCGGCGAAGGCCGCTGCCGCGCCCAAGGCCGACGGCGCCGTGAAAAAAACCGCTGCCAAGAAGACGGCAGCTAAAAAGACTGCCGAAGCTTAAGCTCGGCGCGTAAGGAGACTTTACGATGGCACATAAGAAATCCGGCGGCTCGTCCTCGAACGGCCGCGATACCATTGGCAAACGCCTTGGCATCAAAAAATTCGGCGGTCAGCACGTGATTCCCGGCAACATCATCGTCCGCCAGCGCGGCACGAAGTGGCACCCCGGCAAGAACGTCGGCATGGGCCGTGACTACACCATCTTCGCCCTCGAAGAAGGCAAAGTCAGCTTCCAGACCTCGACCAAGGGCCGCGTTTACGTCTCCGTAGACCCGAAGCCGGTGGCTCAGGCAGCAGAATAAATAACGGCGGTTTTTTGGTCGCCGGCATCCACGCTGGCGATCCCGTGGTTGAAAAAGGAGACGGATCGCCGTCTCCTTTTTTATTGGCCACGACCATGTTGAACCCAACCATCACCACCGAGCGCCTGATCTTAAGACCCTACCAGCTGAGCGACGCGCCGCGCCTGCGAGAGCTCGCGGATAGTTATGCGGTCGCCAGCAAACTCGCGCGCCTGCCGCATCCCTATCCGGCCGGCGAAGCCGAGCGTTGGATCGGCACGCACGAAGCCTTGCGCGCCAGCGGCACCGGCTATCCGTTTGCCATTGAACACGGCGGTGACCTGTTGGGTAGCATCGGGCTCGAGCAGAGCGAAACCGGTGAATACGAGCTGGGATACTGGCTCGGCGAGCCGTATTGGAACAAGGGCTTCGGCGGTGAGGCCGCGCACGGCATTCTGGCCTTCGGCTTTGGGCGGCTGGGCCTGCCTTACGTCAGGGCGCGCTATATCGCCGATAACCATGCATCCGCCCGCGTATTGGCGAAAGCCGGCTTTCTGACGACGGGACGCAGCCGCAAGCTGCATATCGTGCGCCGGACCGAGGTCGATATGGTGCATTTAGTGCTGGTCCGCGATGCATTCGTGGGAGGCGAATCGTCCGCGAAACAGGTATATAACGCAGCATGAAATTCCTCGATCAGGCCAAAATCTACTTACGTGCGGGCGACGGCGGCAACGGCTGCGTCGGTTTCCGGCGCGAAAAATTCATTGAGTTCGGCGGCCCCGACGGCGGCGACGGCGGGCGGGGCGGCGACGTCGTTTTTGAAGCGGCGCGCAACCTGAACACGCTGATCGATTTCCGTTATGCCCAGCACTTTAAAGCCGAACGCGGCCATGACGGCGGCGGCAGCAATTGCACCGGCCGCGACGGCAAGGACCTCATTATCAAAGTGCCGGTCGGCACCGAAATTCTTTCGGAAGACAAAGAAGAAGTGCTGGCCGACCTGTCGCGTGACGGTCAACGGGTCGTGCTGCTGCGGGGCGGTAACGGCGGCTTCGGCAACACGCATTTCAAAGGCCCGGCCAACCAGGCGCCCGAATACGCCAACCCCGGCCAGATCGCCGATGAGACCTGGGTGTGGCTGCGCCTGAAACTCATCGCCGACGTCGGCCTCGTGGGTTTGCCTAACGCCGGCAAATCGACCTTCCTGTCGACAGTTACGCGCGCACGCCCCAAGATCGCCGACTATCCCTTCACCACCCTGCACCCCAACTTGGGTGTGGCCCAGGTCGGCGAACTCGAGTTCGTCATCGCCGACATTCCCGGCCTGATCGAAGGTGCGCACGAAGGTGCGGGACTGGGCGACCGTTTCCTCGGTCACGTCGAGCGCTGCGCCGTGCTACTGCACCTGGTCGACGGCACCGAAGAAGACGTGGCGGCGTCCTATAAAACTGTGCGCCGCGAGTTGAAGGCCTATGGCGGCAAGCTCTCCATGAAAAAGGAGATCGTAGCCCTGAACAAGTGCGACGCGCTCACCGACGACTTGAAGGCTGAGAAACTGGCCGCACTGACCAAGGCCAGCCGCAGGAAAGTTATGATGTTGTCCGGCGTTTCAGGCGAAGGCCGGACCGAAGCCTTGCGCACATTGGCCAAGATCGTCTCCGCCGCCCGCGTGGGCGAGCCTGTCGACGAGTCCAAAGACGACGCGGAGGACGAAGCACCCCGAGGCGACTGGACGCCATGAACGCCGCGGCGCATTTAAGAAACGCCAAGCGCCTGGTCGTCAAAATCGGCTCGTCGTTGCTGGTCGATGAAGACAGCGGCAAGCTGCGCCAGGATTGGCTCGACGCCCTGTGCGACGACGTGGCTGCGGTTCACGGGCGCGGTCAGGAAGTCTTGATCGTCACCTCGGGCGCCGTGGCCATCGGCCGGGGCCCTTTAGGAATGACGGGACGAAAGCTGCGCCTCGAAGAAAAACAAGCCGCCGCCGCCGCCGGCCAGATGCGGCTGACGCAGGCCTATCAGACGTCGCTGGACCGCCACGGCATCACCGTCGCCCAGGTGCTGGTGACGCTGGACGACACCGAAGACCGCCGCCGTTATCTCAATGCCCGCAATACCCTCGATACGCTGCTGAAGCTGCGCGCCATTCCCGTCATCAACGAAAACGATTCCGTCGCCACGGCCGAAATCCGCTTCGGCGACAACGACCGCTTGGCCGCGCGCGTCACGCAAATGATCAGCGCCGATACCTGCGTGCTGTTTTCGGATATCGACGGCCTTTACACCGCCGATCCGCGCAACAATCCGCGCGCCACACTGGTGGCCGAAGTGCGTGAAGTGACACCTGAGATCGAAGCTATGGCCGGCGTCAGCGGCTCCTCCTTCGGCTCGGGCGGCATGGTGACAAAAATCATGGCGGCGAAGATCTGCGTCGGCGCGGGCTGCCGCATGGCCATTGCACCGGGCAAGCCTTTACATCCGTTGAAGTCCCTGGAGGACGGCGGACGCAGCACATGGTTTCTGCCCACGGCTGAGCCCCGCGCCGCGCGCAAGCGCTGGATCGCCGGCAGCGTGCAGACCTTGGGCGCCCTGATTGTCGACGAGGGCGCGGTCAATGCCCTGGCCAGCGGCAAAAGTTTGCTGCCCGCCGGCGTCGTCGATGTCTCCGGCGACTTCGAGCGCGGCGACGCGGTCGAAGTCCGCGGCCAGGACGGGCGCGTCATCGCCAAAGGCCTGTCGGCCTATGGCGCGGATGACATGCGCGCCATCAAAGGCCGCAAGTCGGACGATATTGAAAATATCCTGGGCTATCGCGGCCGCAGCGAGGCCATCCACCGCGACGATCTCGTGGTCGGAAGTTGAAGTGGGCGTGTTAGGGTAGTGATGTAATGGACGGCGCAGACACAAAAACCGGCGATATCGCCGCGTTGATGGCCGAGATGGGCGCGAAAGCCCGCGACGCCGCGCGCCTGCTCGCCAAGACCCGGACCATGACCAAGAACGCCGCCCTCATGGCCGCCGCCGAGTCCATCGGCACCCAGGGCATGGCGATCAAGCTTGCCAACAGCAAGGACATGGCGGCCGCCCGCGAAAAGGGATTGTCGGGCGCGCTGCTCGATCGTCTGGAGCTGACCGACAACCGCATCGCCGCCATGGCCAAGGGCCTGGTGGAGATCGCCTCCCTGCCCGATCCTGTCGGCGAAGTGATCAACGAATGGAACCGCCCCAACGGTCTTGAGATCCAGCGCGTGAGAACACCGTTAGGTGTTATCGGCATCATTTATGAATCGCGCCCCAACGTGACCGCCGACGCCGGCGGGCTGTGCCTGAAAGCCGGCAATGCCTGTATTCTTCGCGGCGGCTCCGAGAGCTTTCATTCCTCGCGCGCGATCTTCGAGTGTCTGCAGCTGGGCCTGCGCGCCGCGCGCCTTCCGGAAGCCTGCATCCAGATGGTGCCCACGACCGACCGCGCCGCCGTCGGTGAGATGCTGACCATGACGAAGTACATCGACGTGATCATCCCGCGCGGCGGCCAGTCGCTGGTGGAACGCGTCATGCGCGATAGCCGCGTGCCGACGTTCCAGCACCTCACCGGCCTCTGCCATACCTATATCCACAGCGACGCCGATCCCGCCAAGGCGCGCAAGATCGTCATGAATG
>CANJPG010000126.1 GCA_947476065.1 Fidelibacterota bacterium | reverse complement strand
TGCCGAGGCCGGCTACAGCATCGGCCACGTGGATATCAACCGCATTGCCCGCGCCGGCGCCTATGGCCTGACCGGACTTGGCAATACCGGCGGCATGACCAACAGCTACTTTGTCGAAGGCGGCTACAACTTCGAGGTCGGGCCCGTCGGCGACGGCATGCTGAAGGCCGGTCCGGTGGTGGGTTATACCGGCGCCCGCACGCGCCTCAACGGCTATACCGAAACGGGTGCGGCCGGTGGCAACATCGTGGTGCCGCGCAATACGCTGAAATCGTCGGTGGTGGTCGTGGGCGGCGAGGCCTTCGTCGACCTGCCGCGCGGCGACGGCGCGCTGACGCCTTATGTGCGTGTCACCTACAACGCGGAAATGGAGACCGATCCGCGCAACGTCGCCTTGCGGCTGGCCAGCGCGCAGAACGCCATGGGCACCGCGACGATGGTGGTCCCGACGGTCAATGAAGACGCGGTTGAAGCCGGCGCCGGAATTGCCGGACGCGTGGGCCATATCGGCTGGCGGGTGGGCTATTCCGCGCAGCTGGGCTTGAAGGAACGCACCAGCCACATCGTGCAGGCCGGTCTGTCGCTGGCGTTCTAAGGCGCGCCAAGCGGCAAAGAAAAAGCGGTGTGCCCTCAAGGGCATCACCGCCGATGCGCCGTCCCCCAAGGACGCCGCTGGTCGCATTTTGTTGAGCGGGGCTTACCGAAACCGCTGCCCCGTCGGATCGCTTTGATCAGCCGGCCTTGAGATTGGCCGCCGCCGTCTTGCCGCGTTCGCTGACCAGGTCGAAGTTGACCTTCTGGCCTTCGACCAGGGTGTCCATACCGGCGCGCTCGACCGCCGTGATGTGCACGAATACGTCTTTGCCGCCGTCGCCCGGTTGGATGAAGCCGTAGCCTTTAACCTTGTTGAACCACTTCACTGTTCCGCTCGCCATTCTTCGTCTCCGTCGATGCGCTCAAGTGCGCGAAATGCCGCGCAAGCGTCGCGCGGCGTCCGGCAACCTGTAGTTTGTGCGGTGACATCAGAGCGCCCCTCCCGCGGTCTTTTAAGCGAAGCCGGTTGGCGTAACTGGCTGGTCAGGCCAAAACTCGATTGCTCATAATTGAACCCTCGCGCGCCTTGACGAGTCAAGGCTTTCCGGGGTGTTTGAATATTTGAAAATCGTAAGAAAGCCTTTGTTTATGGGCTCTTTTACACGAGGGCGCGAAGCGGATTTTCACCTGTCGCGCGCAGAAGGCGCTACTAGATATTGCGGCCCAAGGACGCCTCCTTGACCGGTGACGCAATCTCTAGTTCCCGGGTCTCAAGAAGCGGCGAGGGCGGTGAGCGTGGGCACAACGCCGACGTTGGTGTCGGGCTTATAGCCGGGTGGAGCGTTTTTGACGCGGCGGTGTTCCTCGGCGACTTTGGCCAGGTGCTCCATCTGGCGCACCATGGCCTCGAGCGCCCCGGTATCGGCGCCGTCTGCGGCGGCGCGCAGGGCCTTCGCACGCGCCTTAGCCAGCATGTCCTTGGCCTGGTCCGGCGTGCCGGAGGCCGCCGCGACGATGGCGGTCGCCTGCATCAGTTTTTCTTCCAATGCGTCGAAGGGGTCTTTCTGTTTCTTGGCGGCCTCTTTTGCCGCGCGCTCGGCTTTGACGCCGGCGTTATAGGCTGTCAGCGCCGCATCGAGCGTGTGCATGGCTTTGCGTGCGTCAGCCAAAGTGGACGAGCTGAGAGCGGGGGAAATTTCAAACATCGGCAGCGCCTCTTTCTTGAGGGGCAGGTGATCCGGAACAACCAGCATTCAGCTGATGAACCAGTTTAGCGCGCCAATTACGGCATGACAAATCGAGCCCAGGTTGTGCAAGATGGCCCCATGTGCGCCGAAAAAGTCTTACATATCTTCGACATAACCGCCGGCGGGCGGGAAGTGCCCTTGGCTGAGATTGGCACCCACGATTCACCGTTCACCTATGCGCGGGTGGACAGCCCGCCCTTGGACCTGCCCACGCCGCTGCTCCTGAACCGGCCCCAGTTCGCCAAGGTCTTTCCGGGCGGCAAGGTCGCGCGCTATCCGCAGATGATTTGCGCGGCCGAGAATTGTTTTCTCATGGGCCCTTTCGGTTTTGTCGTACTGCCCCACGGATTGTTGATCCGCCAGTCGGCAGTGAACCTGGACGGCGCGTCGCTGGAGTACAGCCTCGGCCACTTCAAGGGTCAGTTGCCGGGCTCGCATATTCCCTGGGCTTCGGCCGATGACACGGTGTTCGCCGCCAACAGCTATTCCAGCAACAACTATTTCCATTTCCTGACGGACTCCCTCGCGCAACTGCATTGGCGCGAGCGAGCGCCGGCCATCAGCAAAGCCAAGATCATCGTCAGCGGTTATCCGGCGCAAGCCGAAGCGATGATGCCCTTCATGGGCGCGGCCATGACCATGGCCGGCGTTTCAAACACGCAAGCCCACGACGGCACGCTGTTGTTCTGCCGCAAGGTCATCTTCCCTAAGCGCGACACCGGCATGAGTCCGTGGAAAGCGGCCTATTTGCGCCGTGCCTATGGCGTCGAAGCCAAGCAGCCCAGCGACTTCGCGGCCCGCAAGCGCATCTATGTCGCCCGCGGCAATGCACCGCGCCGGCGTGTGCTCAACGAGGCGGCGGTGGAGAAGCTGCTGGCGGGGCACGGGTTCACGTCGGTCAATCCGGGCGCCATGTCGTTCCCCGACCAGGTGGCGTTGTTCGCCGAGGCCGAGATGGTCGTCGGCGCCCATGGGGCCGGACTTACCAACTGTGTGTTCATGGCGCCGGGCGGTGCGCTGATCGAGCTTACCCACGACAAGCGCGTGGTCTGGACCTATCACGAGGTGGCAGGTGCTGCAGGCTTGAACTACGCCTGCATTGTCGCTGACGCCGTGCTCAATGACGCCAACGACGACATCCTCTATGCCGATTTCACGGTGGATCTCGACGCGCTGGAGACGGCGGTGAAGGCGGCTGTCGCGGCCTTATAACTCCGGCAGCGGGATGAGCTCCTGCTCGCCCGGCGGCATCTTGAAGCGTCCGGTCCAGCCTTCTTCCGGCGCGCGAGCCCAATCGGCTTTGGCGCGCTCCATCTCGGCGTCGGAGCTGGAGACGAAGTTCCACCACATCTGGCGCGGCGCATCCAAGGGGTCACCACCCAGCACCATCACGCGCGCCGGCGCGGCGGCAGAGAGGGTGACCGCCTTGCCCTCGGCCAGCACGGCCATCTGCAGGGCCGGCAAGTCCTCGCCGTCGATCTTGATGGGGCTGTCGACGGTGTAAATCGCGCGCTCTTTGTGCTCGGCTGGGATCGCGAGTTCGCCGCCGGCCTCCAGCGCCACGTCGAGGTAGATCGTCGGGGCCAAGACCTCGACCGGCGAGGTGACACCGAATGCCGAGCCGGCGATGACACGCAGACGCACGCCGGGCTTGTTGACCGTCGGCAGGATGGACGCGGGGTGATGGGTGAACTTGGGCTCGGCCATCTCGGCGCTCTTGGGCAACGCCACCCAGGACTGGATGCCGTGGATGCGGTGGCCGGCGGCGCGGGCTTCGGGTGTCGTGCGCTCGGAGTGAACGATACCGCGGCCGGCGGTCATCCAGTTCATATCGCCTGGCCGGATCAGCTGGATCGAGCCCAGACTGTCGCGGTGCATGAAGTCGCCCTCGAACAGATAGGTGACTGTGGCGAGGCCGATATGCGGGTGCGGGCGCACGTCGATGCCCTGGCCGGGCGCAAAAACGGCGGGGCCCAGGTGGTCGAAGAACACAAAGGGGCCGACGCTGCGCTGCTTCATATAGGGCAGCACACGGGCGACCTCGAAGCCGCCCAGGTCGCGCCGGCGCGGAGCGATGATCTGGGTGATGGCGGACATCTAACCCACCGCCTTGATCGCTGCACTCACGCGAGGCAGAACGCGCGCGGCGGGCAGGTGCACGGTCACTGTCGTCCTGGTGCCGCGTGTGCTGGCCAGGGTTACGGTGCCGCCGTGCAGCTTCACCAGCTGATCGGCGAGCGGCAAACCCAATCCGGTGCCCTGCACGCGGCGGCGCTCGGCGTCGCGGCTTTGCACGAAGGGTTTCAGCACTTCGGCCAGCTCGTCGGCGGCGATGCCGATGCCGCTGTCGGTCACGATAATATCGACACCGCCGTCGGCGCTGCGTTTGCCGTCGATGCGGATGCGTCCGCCGGCGGGCGTGAACTTGACGGCGTTGGAGATCAGGTTGAGCAGCGCCTGGTCGAGCTTGCGTACGTCTACCATCACATCGGGCAGGTCGAGTTCGGTTACGGTTTCGAGCGTCAACCCGGCGGCGGCAGTGGACTGGCTCATGAACAGGGTCACTTGATCGACCAAGGCCTTCACCGAGACGGCCTCTTCCTCCAGACTGACCTTGCCGGCTTCGACCTTCGAGAGGTCCAGGATGTCGTTGATGATGCCGACGAGGTGGCGCCCGCTTTCGTGGATCGAGCGCGCGAAGTCCACATACTGCGGATTACCCACCGGTCCCTTGAACTGGTTATGGATGACCTCGGCGAAGCCGATGATGGCGTTGAGCGGCGTGCGCAGCTCGTGGCTCATGTTGGCCAGGAACCGAGACTTGGCACGGTTGGCGGCCTCGGCCTTATACGCCAGGTCCTCGTTCTGCAGGCGCAGGCGCACGCCTTCGACAAAGCTCCAGTAGCTGTAGCGCGCGGTGATCAGCAGGAAGGCAATGTATACGAAGGTGTAAGCCATCAACGCGGTTGAAAAGCGTTCGCCCGAGAGGCCCACGACGATCCAGGGCGGCGCCATGCAGGCCAGTATGAACACCAGCATGCCGGCGGGCACGGCGTAGAGCATCATGGCGCCGCCCGCCGAGATGCCCGCGATGATGGTGAAAATCAACAGGTCGATTTCGCGCGAGGGCGTCGAGGCCAGCAGCAGGGCGGTGAACAGGCCCCAGACGCCGCCGAAATAGAACGACCAGACCGTGGCGCGGGTGATGGTGCGGTCAGAGACCCGCGACGGCCGCGCGACGTTCCGGTGTTTCCACCACGCCCGCAGCTGCCAGACCGCCGCAAGCTGGAACATGGCGACGAAAGCGATCAGCAGGGCGCGTTGTCCGACGAACGACCAGCAGGCGAAGGCCAGGATGATGGAATTGATGGCGTGGGCCGGGGCGGCGACGGGCTGGTGTCGCGCCATGGTCATCAGACGCTCGATATTGACCTCACGCTCGATCTCGGGCGTCAGGTCCGGCTTCAGCCAAAGGGCGTGCCAGCGTGCCATGGGACGGAAAACTCGTCACAACTGTGCGCTTTCGGCGCGGTCCTCTCATTAAACCGGATTTGCCGGGGGCTTACAACGCTGCCTCTCGCCGGATGCGGGAAATCACAGGTGTGTTTTTGGTTAAATTGTGAAGCCGGTGTTTCATCGCCGGCAAGCCCACGCCCATCTTATCTATGGCTCGTCCAGGAACACGCCGGCCCATCCCACGTTGAGTCGCTGAGAGTTTTTTTGGCCTAGGCCCGCAGCCCTTGCAGACATCCTCCTTCGTCCTCGACACGGAACCGCCCGGCCCTGAAGGGCTGACGGCGCGCCAACGCAGCGAAATCGACTATCATTCCAGCTACGCCGCGCGCCACGCTTGCCTGGTCGACACGCCGGTGGATCTGGACGTGGTGACCTCCGCCCGCCGCCGCCCGTGGAACGCCTATTGGGCCTTCTACGACCTCATGCGCGCCACCGACCTGCGCGGCAAACGCGTGCTGGTGCCGGGCTGCGGCTTTGGCGAGGACGCGCTGCGCCTGACCGAATGCGGCGCCGAGGTGCACGGCATCGACCTGTCGCCCGAGATCGTGGACATGGCCCGCCGCCGCGCCCAAAACTTTGCACCCCGGCCGGTGACCATCAACGTCATGCCCAGCGAGCGCATCACCTATCCCGACGATTTTTTCGACGCCGTGGTGCTGGTCAATATCCTGCATCACGTCGATATTCCGCCCACCATGGCC
>CANJPG010000125.1 GCA_947476065.1 Fidelibacterota bacterium | reverse complement strand
TGGGGCCTTGATAGACCACCTTCACATCGAGCTGCTGGGCCGAGGCCCGCGGCACCGTGATTGCCACATCCTGGGCAATGACCAATGAGACGTCCGAGACGTCGCCCAGCCAGACTTCGGCATTGGTGACCACGTCGCCGGCTTTGAATAGCTCGCGGTTGGTGAACTCGCGGAAGCCCCAGTCGAGCAGCTTGGAGGTCTCCTCATCGCGCGCCTTCAGGCTATCCATGCCGTTGGCGACCATGATCAGACGCCGGCCGTTGCGCTGGGCCGAGGCGGTCAGGCCGTAGCCGGCGATTTCCGTGTGGCCGGTCTTCAGGCCGTCGGCGCCGCTGCCGACGCGGTACAGCAGTGGGTTGCGGTTGCCTTGGGTGATGTGGTTGTAGGTGAACGAGGTCTCGCTGTAGATCGTGTAGAACTCGGGGAAATCTGTAATCAGTCGCTTGGCCAGCATCGAGAGGTCGCGCGGCGTCATGTAATGCTGTTCGTCGGGCAAGCCGGTCGCATTGACGAAATGGCTGTTGGTCAGCCCCAGTTCCTTGGCCTTCTCGTTCATCTGCTTGGCGAAGGCTTCTTCGCTGCCCGCCAATCCCTCCGCCAGCACGATGCAGGCGTCATTGCCCGACTGCACGATCATGCCGCGCAGCAGGTCTTCGACTTTCACCATGTCGTTCGGATTGAGGAACATGGTGGAACCGCCGGTGGCGGCGCCCCCCAGCTGCCAGGCATTGCGGCTGACGGTCATGGTATCCTCGAGCGAAATCTTGCCCGACTTCAGCGCGGTGAAAACCATATAAGCCGTCATCAGCTTGCTCATGGACGACGGCGGCATCTTGCGGTCGGGGTCCTTGGCGTCGAGCACGGTGCCGGTCTGGAAATCGACCAGGATGTATTCACGCGCTTTGATATCGATGGCGCCCGCCGGTTGGGCGGCGGCGATGAAAAAAACGGAGCAAAGCAGAATCGTGAACAAACGCATCTTGTACATTACCTAGGTTCGGTTGGTCGTGTTGTCCGGCCGCACTTTTTGCCCCGGCATCTGGGCGTTTTTGCGGCCGCTATGACTACTCGCGCACCACTTTGGCGTCGTTGTAACCAAAGGATTTGATTTTGGTCAAAAGCGCCGCCGCCACTGTGGCATCAGCCACGGGTCCTAAGCGCACGCGATAAAGCTTTTTCTTGTTCACCGTCGTCGGAACAATGTGCACCTTGCCCAACTCGCCCAGCTGCTGCTCGAGCTTGCGGGCATTGGCTTCCTCGGAGAACGCCCCGGCCTGGACGTAAATGCCGCCCGGCGTCTTCGCTTCGGGTGCGGTCTTCTTGACGGGCGCTGAGGCTTTCGGAACCTGCGCCGGCGATTTGGCCGAAGGCGGCGGCGGAGCGACAACCGGCGGTACGGAAACGGGCTTCACCGCCCCGGGCGGCAAGCTGTTGCCCGGGATAGGCGCCAGGGGCTCGATGTTGGCCGCCGTCACCACGCCGCGCGGAGCGGCAACAATCTGCGGCATTTCCGGCGGGCGCTTTTTCAGCGCGATGTTCTTGAGGGTTATGCTCTCCTCGGCGTCGATCTCGACCCTCACCCGGGCTGTGCCGGCCTCGTAAAAGCCCAGCAGCTGCGCGGCCTTTTTCGAGACGTCGATGATGCGCGTGGAATGGAACGGCCCCCGATCATTGACGGTGACGCGCAGCATCTTGCCGTTGTCGAGGTTGGTGACCTTCACGACGCTGGGCATAGGCAGGGTCGGATGGGCGGCCGTCAGGTCGTCCATATTATAGCGGTCGCCGTTGGCGGTGCGCTTGCCGTGGAAGTCCGAGCCGTACCAGGACGCTACACCTTCCTGGACGTAAGCGTAGTCCTCGGCCGGATAGTACCAGATGCCTTCCACCTGATAGGGCGTGCCGACCTTGTAGATGCCGCCGCCGGCATCGGGTTCGGCCGTGGCTGTGGCGGGGTTCGCCACGACCGCCGGCGGCGTATGCCCGGCGCAAGCCGCCAGCGCGAGCGGCGAGCACACCAAGGCAAACTTCATGACCCGGCTAAATGGAACCATTAGCTGGTACTACCCCCAGGGGACGACGCGAGCAACGACACTAGATTTTGTAGTCTAATGAAGGACATGGCCAATGGCAAGATTCCCCCGCCTGACGCGAGGGTTAGCCAGCCAGCTATCCCGCCAACTTACGCGCTAGCCGGCTTGCGCCCGGTTGCGGATGGCCGCGATTACGCCCCGGTCGGCATAGCCGTCGGGGGTCAGCCCGTTGGCCAATTGAAAGGCCCGGATGCCCTGGCGCGTCGCGCTACCCATCACGCCATCGGCGGTCTTGAGAAAGCCCAGCGCCACCAAGCCCTCTTGGAGCGCCATCACGTCCTCGCGCCGCAGGGGATCGCCCTCACTGGGAGGCGTGCTGAGGCCGGGACCGCCGACCAGGCGGTCGGCTAGGTGGCCGACGGCGATGGCGTAGAAGGCCGAGCGGTTCCACTTCAAAATGATGCGGTAATTATCGTAGACCAGAAACGCCGGTCCCTTGGCGCCCGAGGGCAGCACGAGCGAGGCCTGCACGTCTTGCATTGGTAATGCCTGGCCGTCGGCGCGCCGTACGCCGAGGGCCGCCCATTCCGACAGGGGCTTGGTGTTCTCCTTGGCGTCGACGTCGAGGCTGGCCTGCTTGATGTCGAACTGCGCCGGCAGGCGCACTTCTCTGCCCCAGGTGCGCTCGGCATTCCATCCTAGGCTCTTCAGATAGTTGGCTCCGGAGCCCAGCGTGTCGGGAACGCTGCCCCAGATGTCGATGTGCCCGCTTTTGTCCTGGTCGACGGCGTAGCTCAGAAACGTCGAGGGCATGAACTGGGTCTGGCCCATGGCGCCGGCCCAGGACCCTTTGAACTTGGCGAGTTCGATGTGCCCGCGGTCAAGGATGGTCAAAGCCTTGAACATCTCGTCGCGGAAAAAGGCTTCGCGGCGTCCGTCGTAGGCCAAGGTCGCCAGGGCTTCGACCACGGGAAAACCGCCGGCATCGCGCCCGTAGTCGCTTTCCAGTCCCCAGAAGGCCACCAGGAAACGCCCGGGCACGCCATATTGCCGTTCGAGTTCGGCCAGCAATGTGGCGTGCTTTTGCATCAGCGCGCGGCCGTTGGCGATGCGCTTTTCGCCGACCGCGGAATTCAAATAGCGGGTGAAGGTGTTACTGAATTCCGGCTGGCGGCTGTCCAACTCGATCACGCGCGGGATCGGAGCGAAGTCGCTCAGCGCGGCAGTGATGGTGGATTTCTTGATGCCGCGCTTGGCCGCATCCTCGCGGGCTTTTTCAAGCCAAGCGGCGAAGGCCAGATCCGGTGCGGGTGTCGGGGCCGCCACGGCGGCGACGGGTGCGAACGCTGCCGCAGGCACCGTCTGGGCGCTGGCCGGCGTTTTTGCGCCGCCCTGGCAGGCGGTCAGCATCCCGGCCAGAAGCAAAGGCACACCGACGCGCCGCGCGGTCACAACATAAAACTGACGGCGATCCTGAAACTTCATGGGCTATTCCTAGGGCCATCCGGCGGCGCTGACAAGGCACGCGCAGGAGTGGCATTGGGGTGTGCTTTCGGCTAAACTTGCTGCCAGCGCCATCCACTCTAATGCAATCTAATCCTAGCACTTTTTGGGATTTAAAGATCGCCTGCGCGGATGGCATCGGGGATTTTGAAGACATACGGCGGTGTCCACGCAGTGGGCCTGCCGCAGAGCGGGGATAAGCGCGATGGCTGACGAAGTATTCAGTGGTTATGCAACAAAGGCCGCGCAGGACCTGCAGGCGGCCAAGGAGAGCAGCGGTGTTTTGACCGACTGGATCTTCAACATGTTCGCCGGCGCCATCGACATCCAGCTGCACTCGCCGACTTTGACACTGGTCTACATTGCGATGCTGCTCGCGCTGGTCATCCTCAGGCTCTACACCGACAACCCGATCAAGGTTTGCGGCTGCGCGCTGATTTACGTCTATACGATGATCCAGACTTTCTCGATGTTCCGCTCCTCCAGCTTCGTGCTGGATTACACGCCCGAAGGCTGGCTGGTGACGGCCAAAAGCCTTTGGTTCGCAGCGCTGTTCACCGGCATCTGGGTCTGGGGCATCTCGCGGGTGCTGCAGTCCCTGGTGATGGCGCTGGCCACCACCGGCCTCGGACGCCTGATTGCACCCCTCAATCCGCTGCGCCTGCTCAACAAGTTCAGAAAGAGCGACGCCGAGATCGAGGGCATGGAGGACGGCTCGTCCAAAAACCCGAAACGCCAGCTGACCGCCATCATGTTCACCGACATCGTCGGTTATTCGAAGCAGATGGGCGCAAACGAAGCGGCCATGGTCAAGAAGCTGAACATCCACAACGAAATCATGCGCAACCAGATCGTGCGCAACCGCGGCACGGTCATCAAGACCATCGGCGATGCCTTCATGGTGCGCTTCCGTTCGGCCGAGAACGCGGTCCAGTGCGCCATGGACTGCCAAAAGGGCATCGGCGAATACAACAAGGGCAAGCCCGCCGACGACCAATTCCACATCCGCATTGGCCTGCACATGGGTGAAGTCATCCACACCGGCACCGACGTGTTCGGCGAAGGCGTGAACATCGCCGCCCGCATCGAACCGAAGGCCGATCCGGACGGCATTGCGGTGTCCGACGCCATCGTCAACGCCGTCCGCAACAAGGTGCCGGCGCACTTTGCCTCCATGGGACGCCTGCCCATGAAGAATATCGCCAACCCGCCGGAATTGTTTAAGGTGTTCCCGCTGGAAGAATCGGCCTCGCAGAAAGTTGCCAAGCCTGGGGCTGCGCCGGCCCCCGCGGGCAAAGGTGCCGCCGCCGCTGCACCAGCAGCCGGCGCTCCGGGCGGCGTATTCAAGATTTAAGGGATGTGATGACCCGCGGTCTTATTGCGTTTGCTCTAGCCGCGCTCTTCGCCCTTCAGGCTCAGGCCGCCGATAAACTCACCGTCGGCACCGACTGGCGCGCCGAGGCGGAACACGGCGGCTACTACCAGGCACTTGCCACCGGCCTTTACGCCAAAGCCGGCCTTGAGGTCACCATCCGCCAGGGCGGCCCCCAGGTGAACCACGCCCAGCTCCTGGCCGCGGGCAAGATCGACATCAGCGTCGCGCCCAATTCCTTCATCCCACTGAACTTCGCCGATCAGAAGGTGCCGGTGGTGGCCGTCGCCAGCATGTTTCAGAAAGATCCGGCGGTCCTGATCGCCCACGCCGGCCAAGGCAACGACAGCCTCGGCGCGCTCAAGGGCAAGAAGATTATGATCTCGCCCGATACCCGCATCGGCTTCTGGCGCTTTCTGAAAACGAAATACGGTTTCACCGACGATCAGATCGCGCCTTATACCTTCAACCTTGCGCCGTTCTTCGCCGATCCCAAAGCCATTCAGCAGGGCTACGTTACCAGCGAGCCGTTCCAGATCGAGCGCTCGGGCGTGAAGCCCGCCGTCATGCTTCTGTCGGACGCCGGCTACACAAGTTATGCCTCGCTGATCGTGGTGCCGCGCAAGATGGTCACGGAGAACCCGGCCCTCGTGCAGCGCTTCGTCGATGCGACCATTGCCGGCTGGGAGAGCTATTTGAACGGCGATCCTGCGCCGGCCAATGCGCTCATCAAGAAAGACAACCCGGACATGAGCGATGAATTGCTAGCCTATGGCCGCGATAAGCTCAAAACCTACGGCATCATTGCCTCAGGCGAGGCGCTGACGAAGGGCCTCGGTGTGATGAACGACGCACGCTGGAAAGAGTTCTTTGATCAGATGGCGGCCGATGGCCTCTATCCCAAGGCCATGGACTACAAACAGGCCTATACCCTGCAGTTTGTCGGCAAGGCGCGTTGAACCCGTCGCCATCGCCCGCCGTCGCGCTCAAAGGCGTCGGCAAAACCTTTCCAAACGGCACTGTTGCGCTATCGCCGGTGGACCTTGCGATCGCGGAAGGCAGCTTCACCGCGCTTGTAGGACCTTCGGGCTGCGGCAAGTCGACCTTGC
>CANJPG010000124.1 GCA_947476065.1 Fidelibacterota bacterium | reverse complement strand
GACAACCTCGACGCCAAACGCAACGTCTTCTGGCTGAATTTCATCACTTTCGGTGATCCGGCTTTGCTGGAGCGCCTCAGCGCCGACATTGCCGCCGGACAGGCCCGAAACGACGCGGCACAGTTCGCATCGCGCAAATCCATGGCCGACTTCCGCGTCCTACACGACTTGGAACAGACCGACTACCTGCTGGCGCGCGGCCATAATGGCCCTGCCCTTCGCGCCGGCAATGCCAGCTTGCGCGGCGTCTACGCACGCGCTGCACACGACAATGCATCCAAACAGATAAGTCTGAGTCAGGAGGAAGCTGCAGATATCATTGGTTTACGGCAACAGCCCATCCGCTATCAGCCCAAACCGCTGACCCGCTGCCTCAATCCCGAAACCGATTGGGCGGGGGTGGAGGACGCGTACTTCCGCAGCAGCCCGGAAATTGTGGTGATCGATAATCTGCTGTGTCCCGAGGTCCTCGCCGAACTGCGCGAATTTTGCCTCGCGTCGCAAATGTGGACTCTCGAATTCAAGAATCAGTATCTGGGCGTGCTCGCTGAGGGCGGTTTCATTGGTCCCCTGCATATGCAGATCGCCGAAGACCTGCGCCGATATATGCCGCGGATTTTCGGCGCGCATTTGTTGGAGCAGCTGTGGGCGTTCAAATACACATCGACGCTGGGCCGCGGCATCAATGTGCACGCCGACTATGCGCGCATCAACTTGAACTTCTGGATAACGCCCGACGAGGCCAACCTTGACCCCGCCTCCGGCGGCCTGGTGGTCTATGACGTGCCGGCCCCGCTCGATTGGGGCTTCGAGGAATACAATAAAAACGACTCCGGCAGCATTTACAGCTTCCTGAAAGAGGCTGGAGCCGAGAGCCGGCGCATACCCTATAAGTGCAATAGGGCGATCTTGTTCAATTCGCGGTTATTTCACGAGACCGACGACATCCGCTTCAAGGACGGCTTCGCCAATCGACGGGTCAATGTCACATATCTCTTCGGCCGGGGACTTGGCCGCCGTTAAGACTGCCTGCGCCGCCCGCCCGCCCAGAACGCGCCAACACTCTATATATCCGTACAAATGGACGATATTGTCCGTATAAATTGCAGTTGCATATTCGTACAACTTTTTGGCTATACCTATTATGCTCAACTTGAGTGCTGCACCGATGCGACAGCGTTCACATAAATGTGAAGTGCGGTAATTATTGCATCGCATCAATGGGCTGTCCCAGGATATCCTCTCTCCTAACGGGGAGTTTAAGAGTCGCCATCACAGGCGGCCCTTCAGGGGAGCAAGCCGCACACTGACCACCAACGCATCGCGAGATGCGCATGACGAGCGTTTTTGCGCTGCGAGGCGCCACGCTGCGTCACGAAATCGGAGGCCGTCATCATCCGGGACGTTCGATGATGGTTACGTTACTTGAGTTTCTCAACAATGGGAGGACGATATGTTAGGTAGCATTTTAGGTAGTTCAGGTACTCAGCGTCGTTACGGTGTTTCTTTCAGCGCGCGCGCACTTACGACCGTCAGCGCATTTGCCATTGCCACGGTCATTGCCTCGCCCCATGCGGCACGCGCCGCGGCACCAGCTCCGGCTTCACAGGAAGCTGAGGGCAACCTCGACGAGGTGATCGTCACGGGTTCGCGCATTATCCGCGAAGGATACGAAGCCCCGACCCCGCTCTCCGTTGTGGACGCAGCCGCGATCGAACGCGCGCCCGCCGCCAACATCGCCGAATTCGTCAACACCATGCCGGTGTTCGCCGGCAGCCAGACGCCTAACAACACCCAGAACGGCATCAGCGCCGGCACCGCCGGCGCCAATACGCTGAACCTGCGCGGCATTGGCGCACCTCGCACCCTCGTGCTGCTTGACGGCCAGCGTTCGGTCGGCTCGCTGCTCGCCGGTAGCGTCGACATCAACGCCTTCCCGCAACAGCTGATCAAGAGCGTTGAAGTGGTCACCGGCGGCGCCTCGGCCGTGTACGGTTCGGACGCCGTGTCCGGCGTCGCGAACTTCGTGCTCGATCGCACCTATACCGGCGTCAAGGGTGAACTCTCCGGTGGTTTAACATCTTACGGCGACGACAAGAACGCCAAGGTAGCCCTTGCGGCCGGCTTCGACTTCGGCAGCGGCCGCGGTCACATCCTGCTGTCGGGCGAGAACGTCTACCAAAAGGGCATCATCCTCGGCGCCAATGGACGTGCGTGGGACGACACCCTGACCGTCAACATGGTCAACCCGCTGTACGGCACCAACGCCGCTCTCGGACAAAGCACCTCCGTGCCGCAGCGCTTGATCCTGCCCAACGCCGGCTTCAGCAACGCAACCCCGGGCGGCATGATCGTCTCCGGCCCCTTGAAAGGCGTGGTCTTCGGCCAGGGCGGTACGCCCCATCTGCTCAACTACGGCTCGATTATCGCGGCGCCGTTCATGGTCGGCGGCAGCGTTCAGGAAACCCTGATCCCGCGTGATCAGATCGGCTCGCTCGATCCGGGTCAGAAGCGTTCGGGCATTTTCATCCGCGCCGACTACGACATCACCGACAGTCTGAACCTGTTCGTTCAGACGTCATGGAACGGCTCGCGCTCGTTCAGCCAGTGCTGCCCGCAATTCCAGCCGGGCAATGCGGCGGTGATCAAAGCCGACAACGCCTTTATCCCGGCCACAGTGCGAGCGCAGATGGTGGCCCTCGGCGTGACGTCGTTCCAAACCGGCAGCATGAACGCCGATATAGGGCCGTTCGGCTCCAACAACGAACGCAACGTCGTGCGTAACGTCATCGGCGGCAACGGCAAGTTCGATGCCTTCAATACCGGCTGGTCGTGGGACGCTTACTTCCAGAACGGCTACAGCCGCAGCTCGGTCAACATCACCAACGTCGGCAGCCGTTCGAAGTACACCCAGGCCACCGACGCCATCTTCGCGCCGGCGAACACCGTGGGTATCCCGGTCGGCACGATCATCTGCCGTTCGACACTCACCAATCCCAAGGACGGTTGTATTCCGTACAACGCCATGGGCGTCGGCGTGAACGATCTGAATGCTGTCAAATACGTGCGCGCCGACATCGGCTCGTATCAGTATGCGAACATCATGCAGAACGTGTGGGCCGCGTCGGTGACCGGCGAGCCGATCAGCCTGTGGGCTGGCCCGGTGTCGTTGGCTCTCTCCGCCGAACACCGCACCGAACGCGTCAAAAACATCACCGACGAGCAGTCGAAGCTGATCAACTGGTTCGGCGGTAACTACCTGCCAATCAATGGTTCGTTCAACGTCACGGAAGGTGCGGCTGAAACCGTCATTCCGCTGGCCAAGGGCGAAAGCTGGGCCGTCAACTGGGACGTGAACGCCGCCGCGCGCTTCACCCACTACAGCACCTCGGGCAATGTGGTGACCTGGAAAGTCGGATCCACCTACACGCCGATTCCGGACGTCAAGTTCCGTGTGACGCAGTCGCGCGACATTCGTGCGCCGAACTTGCAGGAACTGTTCGCGGCCGGCACGTCGAGCCAAGGTGAAATCTTCGATCCGTTCACTAGCACGACCCCGACCGTGCGCGGTTTCGCGACCGGCAACCTGAACCTCAAGCCGGAAAAAGCCGACACGACCGGCGTGGGTATCGTTTTGCAGCCGTCGTTCCTGCCGGGCTTCAGCGCCTCGGTTGACTACTGGAAGATTGGGATCAAGGGCGCTATCAGGGGTATCGGCACCTCCGACGTCGTACGCCTGTGCTTCGAAGGCAATCAGCAGTTCTGCCCGAATATCACTCGCGTCAACGGCCTCATCACAGTGGTGCAGACGTCGCCCTTCAACATCGCCGTTCAGAAGACTGACGGTCTTGATATCGAAGGCAGCTACCGCTTTGCCTTGGACGACGTCATCGGCGGCATGGCCGGCAACTTCTCGCTACACGGTAACGCCTCGCTGTACTTCAAGAACTTTATCAACGACGGCATCACGGTGCCGACGGATACGGCGGGCGAAAACCAGGGTGGCGCGCCGCCGAACTGGCGTTATTCGGTGACCATTGGTTATGACATCGATCCCGTCAACGTCTCCTTAACGGGCCGCGCGGTCAGCTCGGGCAACTACAACAACAGCTATATCGAGTGCACCAGCGGATGTCCGGTGTCGTCGACCATCCATACGACGATCAACAACAACCAAATCCCCGGTGGTTTCTGGCTCGATGCGGCGATTTCCTACAAGCTGGCTATCACTGACAGCGTAGCCGGCGAAGTGTTCCTGAACGTCAGAAACATGGGCAACGTCGATCCGCCGAAGATCTACAACGTCTACTATCTGCAGAACACGAACCAGTCGACCTATGACGCTATGGGCCGCGTGTTCCGTGCGGGCGTACGCTTCAAGATGTAATCTGCGCACGTAGACGCAGGACATACAAAAGACTGGGCCGCCGGGTGACATACCGGCGGCCCTTTTGTATGGAACGATGCCGCAAGCGATAGCCAGATTCTACTATTCTTGGCGATAGGCAGCCTCCTAGACTGCCGGCCCAGTCATTTGGCATCAAGATTCTTTCATTAAATATCGTCCCTTCGGCCGTACCAGCCTGCTGGTTTCGGAAATCTGCCTCGGCACCACGACCTTCGGCGGCGCCGGGTTCCGGAGAAGGCCATGGGGTCCCTGTTGGGCGATGAACGAGCCGGCTAAAGCCGGCTAACGCACAAACCCAGCGACGTGGGTATAGTAGCTGGGCCCGAAGCCCGCGAGCATTTCGCGGACTTCGTGGTTCGGCGTACCGTAGACGTTCATGTACGTTGGCGTCACGAGGCCCAGAAAGCGCGCGGCGAAATGGGCGCCAAAATTCTTGATGTGAGTCGCCGTGGCGGCCGAATTTTTGTAGTGCTCGAGGATATGGAACTTGGTGCCGTCGGGCGACAGGCTCCATTCGTAGGCCACGGCGCCCGGCTCATTGGCTTTGGTGGCCGCGGACATTTCCTCAACCAGCGCTTTGAACGCGTCGAGCTTGCCCGGATTTATAAGGCCTTCGAGAACCCAATAGACATGCTCGCTCATCGCCGCGCTCCTTATCTGCTGAGAGAAATGAATCCGCCGGGCCGGCACATCCGGCCCAGCGGAAAAAGACTTACACCAACGCGGTCTTGAATGTCGCCAGCAGGCGGGCCCAGGCCTTCTCGGCCTGATTCTTGTTGTAGACGGCGGCATCTGGCGGGCACCAGCCATGCATGGTGCCGGCGTAGACTTCGATCTCGGCCTTCAATCCGGCTTTGGCAAAGGCGTCCTTCAGCTCGGTCTTGGCTTCGGGCTGACCCTTATCGTCGTTCTCGGCGATGGCGAACAGATACTGCACCTTCATCTTGGGCACCAACAGATGCGGGCTGTTGGCATCCTTGGTCACTAGGCCGCCGCCATGGAACGACCCCGCCGCGCCGACGCGCTCGGGGACCGAGGCTGCCGTGCGCATGGTCATCGGGCCGCCCATGCAATAGCCGGTGGTGCCGATCTTCTTCTTGGTATCAACCTGGGCCTGGGTATCGATGTAGGCGACAAAGGCCTTGGCGTCGGTGACATGGGTTTCCGGGGACAGCGTGCTCATGACCTTCATGATCTGGGCGCGGTCATCGGGCTTGGCAAAGTCGAGTCCTTCGGGCAGCACCGGAACCTTGGCGGTGCGATAGTAGGGATTGGGCACCAGCACGGCGTAGCCGGATTCAGCCAAGCGGTCGGCCATCTGCTTGAAGGCGGGACGCAGGCCGAAAGCATCGACCCAGACCAGCACGCCGGGATGCTTGCCGGTGGTCGGCGCCACGAAATAGGCTTCAGCTGTGCCGTCTGGAGTCTTGATGGTAACATCGGTGCCTTTGATGGCGAGAGCATTGGCCGCGCGCGGCAATGTCGCGATCAGCGCAGCGCCGGCGGTCATCGCGCCGAAATGGCGGCGGGTCACGCGGCCGGTCTCGCGCAGATGTTCGGTCATGTCATTGAGTGAATGTTCGTCGCACATAGTCCCCTCCATGGGCTT
>CANJPG010000123.1 GCA_947476065.1 Fidelibacterota bacterium | reverse complement strand
GGCGCCCTCTACGGCGTCCCAGTTGCGCGGCTGGCAAGCGCGGGTGCGCCGGATTTGTGGGTCGCGCACGAGTTTCCCGAAGGCGATCCGCATACGGGTATTCTTACCCACGCCAGCTTTGTTGCTCTGCATTCCCATCCGGGCCGCAGCTCGCCGACGCTGCGCGGCAAGGCGCTGCGCGAGATCATGCTCTGCCAGAAAGTGCCGAACCCGCCCAATAATATCGACTTCGCCATTGCGCAGGACACGGTCAATCCCGTCTACAAGACGGCCCGCAAACGGCTCACCGCACACCGCAGCGAGGCCATGTGCGCGGGCTGCCACAAGCTTGTCGACCCCTTGGGCCTTTCGCTCGAGACCTTTGATTCCGCCGCCGGCCTGCGGGGCGAGGAAAACGGCGAAACCATCGACACCAGCGGCGAACTGGACGGCAAAACCTTCGCCGATGCGGCCGGCCTCGGCCTAGCCGTGCGTAGCAATCCCGCCGTGACGTCTTGCCTTGCCAATCGCATGTACAACTACGCGGTGGGGCGCGCGGCGGCGGCCGGCGAAAAGGACTGGATCAATTCGCTGCAACAAGGCTTTGCCAGCGACGGCTATCGCCTGCCGGAGTTGATGCGGCGCATCGCGCTGAGCGATGCCATGGTCGCGGTCGCGGCGCCGCCCGAACAAGTGGCGTCCGTAAAGGAGAACAAGTGATGTCGTCTTTTGCAGAACGGCGCCGGTTTCTTCGCGGCACATTGGGCGGCGCGGCCATCACGGTCGGGCTACCGTTCCTCGACTGCATGTTCGACACCAACGGCGTCGTGCTCGCCGCGACGGGTAAGGCCCCGCCGGTGTGTTTCGGCACCTGGTTCTGGGGCTGCGGCATGCTGCCCGGCCGCTGGGAGCCGAAGATAACTGGTCCCGGCTACGAGATGGCCCCGGAAATGACACCGCTGACGCCGTTCCGTGACAAGGTCAATGTCTACAGCGGCATGAATGTCATGCTCGACGGCAAAGCCAACTACACCCACACCACCGGCGCCGAAGCGACGCTGACCGGAACGGCCCCGGCCATCGGCAACGGCGCCGGCATTCTCGGCGGCTCCATGCCGACCATCGACTCGCTCGTCTCTGATCACATCGGCACGCGTACCCGTTTCCGCTCGCTGGAAGTCACCTGCACCCGCAAAGCCAGCGATACCTTCAGCAGCCGCGGCGGCAATGTGCTGAACCCGTCCGAGCCGTCACCGCTGGCCTTGTACACGCGTGTGTTCGGTGCCGATTTCCGCGACCCCAATGCCGCCGACTTCACGCCCGATCCGGCCTTGCTGGTGCGCCATAGTGCCTTGTCGGCGGTGGCCGAACAGCGTGCCGACCTGTTGAAAAAGGTTGGCGCCGCCGACCGCGCGCGGCTGGAAGACTACTTTACCTCGCTACGCCAGCTGGAAAACAAGCTGGCCCTTGAGCTGGAAAAGCCGGAACCGGTGGAGTCCTGCTCGATACCCGGCACGCCCGAGGACGATACCCGCGATATCAGCATGGCGACCGCGCGCGACGCCCAGAAACTTTTTGGTCAAATCCTCGCCCACGCCCTGGCCTGCGGCCAGACGCGTGTGTTCAACAGCGTCTTTACGCCGTCGCAGCCCAGCCTGCGTCGCCCCGGCTCATCGGAAGGCCATCACCAGCGGACCCATGAAGAGCCCAGCGATCCGAAGCTGGGCTATCAGGCGGATGTCGACTGGGGCTGCGGGCAGGCGATGGAAGGCCTGGCCGAATTGCTGCGTGCGCTGGACGGTGTGCGCGAAGGCGCCGGCACATTGCTTGACCGCACGCTGGTCTTCTGTTCCAGCGATGTCAGCCAGGCGAAGATCCACTCGATCAATAATATGACCATGATCACTGCGGGCGGCGCTGCGGGCCGCCTGAAGACCGGCTATCACTTGGCTGCGCCCGGTCAGACGGTCAACCGTGTCGGTCTGACCGTCCAACAGGCGCTGGGCATGCCGGTCAGCAGCTGGGGGACGGAGTCCAACCAGACCTCGAAGCCCTTCACCGAAATCATGGTCTGATCGAATCACATGAACCAGAGGGCAAAGACCACGCTGTTTCTAGGCCTCGCCCTTCTTGCGCTGGTCGGATGCCAGACGGCTGGTCCCAAGAACCTCGCTGCCGCGCCCGCTGCTCAAAAGCCTGTCGCGAGTATCGCGACCCCGCCGGGTGTCACGCTGCAGGCGACGCGCGGCACGCGCAGTCCCGCCGGGGTCGTGACCCCCGGGCCCTTCGCCTATGCCGACCCCGACGGCAAGCTGGCTTATATATATGACAAGGACAGCGACGCCGGACGCGCTGCCTGCACCGGCCCCTGCGCAGCCAACTGGCTACCGCTTGCCGCGCCGGCTGCGGCGCAGCCGGCCGGAGCGTGGACGGTCGCACTGGGCGAGGGCGGCCAGCGCCAATGGGCGTTCAAAGGCCATCCGCTGTATGTGCCCCGCGAGGTTGCGACCGGTCCGAACGTACTGCCCTACAAAACCTGTGTTCCGGCGCGCGATGCATCGCAACCCGCGCCGGCGGAATTTTGCGTTGCTCTGTTTTCGCCGTCGGCTGGGTTGATGGCCCCCGACGGCGTGGCCGTGCGCAATCTCGCCAATGCCAATGGCGTGGCTCTGGTCGATGGCGCCGGGCTGACGCTTTACGCCTTCGACGGCGACGTCGCCGGCGACGGCCAGACCTGCTTGGCCAAACCTTGCGACCGCGCCTGGACACCGCTGGTAGCGCCGGCGCTGGCGCGCGCGCGCGGTCAATTCTCCATCGTCAAACGCGCCGACGGTACGCCGCAGTGGGCCTTTCGCGGCCGGGCGCTCTACACCTATCAAGGCGACAGCGCACCTGACGATGTCACCGGCACCGGCGTCGATCCGCGCTGGAGCGTTATGACGCTTTCGGAATTCCCAACGCCGCCGGACGTAGCCATCCGCCGTGTTGCCGGCTTCGGCACCATCTGGGTCGACGGCGCCGGCATGACGCTATACACGCAGAATATCGGCGGCGATGCGCCGATGCGCCGGCGTGGTCCGGGCCGCATCCCCTATGCGCCGGTGAAAACATGCGAGGCTGATTGCCGTCAGTCCTGGCGGCCACTGCTGGCCTCGGCCGAAGCGCAGGCGACGGGATTTTGGACCATCACCATGACTGTCGATGGACAGCGCCAATGGGCCTATCGTGGCAGTCCGCTGTATACCTACACCGGTGATGCGCGTCCGGGCGACTTGAAGGGCAATTATATTTATAACTATCTCATTCGCGACGCGAACGGACAGGTGATCAAAGTCACTGTCGGGACCGGACGTGTGGCGAGCGAACTGCCAACGTTCTGGCGTCCTGCATTTCCGTATTGATCAGATCACTATTTCAGCTCTGGGGGCGGCTAGCATGAAAAACGGGACGATGTTCTTCGGCCTCTGCTTGGGTGCGGCGCTTGCCGCCGCTCCGCTGGCCGCTCTGGCCCAGGACGCGCCGCCGCCCGCGCCGACAATCGATGCCGACGGCACCGTGCACGGCGCGTTGAACACTGCACCCATTTCAAACTTCCTCAGCACCGAAGCCAAGGCCGCCTTGGCCGAGCGCATGACCAAGCCGCCGATCTCCATGACGCAGAGCGGCCTCGCCGGCGCGCGCGAAAGGGTCGAGCAATCGGCCAAGGAGTCCCTCGAGGGCTGGCTGAAGATCTATCCGTCGACCATCGAGGATACGACCATCGGCGGCGTGCATGTTTTTGTCATCACGCCCAAGGCCGGCATCGATCCCGCCAATAAAAACCGCGTGCTGATCGGCGCCCACCAGGGCGGCTTTAACATGGGCCGCGCCTACAGTGCGCAGGTCGAGGCGGTGCCCTTGGCAGGCCGCGCGCGCATCAAAGTCATCGCGGTCGATTATCGCCTGGCGCCCGAGGCCAAATTCCCGGCGGCCAGCGAAGACATGGAAGCCGTCTACCGCGAAGTCTTGAAAACCAACAAGCCCGCCAATGTTGGCATCTTCGGCTGTTCCGCCGGCGGCACGCTGGTCGCCGAAAGCATGGCGTGGTTTCAGAAAAAGAACCTGCCGCGCCCGGGCGCCATCTCGATTATGTGCTCGGGGGCCATGAAGACCTTCTGGTTCGGCGGCGACTCCCAGCTGGTCAATCCGTTGCTGAACGGCACCCGTCCGTTTGGCAGCATCATCGGACCCTATTTTACCGACATCAATCTCGACGATCCCTTGGTGACGCCCGGCCAGTATCCCGAGGTGCTGGCGAAATTTCCGCCGACCCTGCTTGTTACAGGAACGCGTGATATCGCCATGAGCAACGCGATCACGACCCATGCGGCTCTGCTGAAGGCGGGGGCGGACGCGCAGCTGTTTGTGCAGGAAGGCCTGGGACATGGGCATTTTTATGTCTTCCCGGGCACGCCGGAGTCCTTGGCGGCCTATAATGTCATCTGGAAGTTTTTTGATAGCCACCTGAAAAAATAGACCGCGACGTCGGTGTAGCTGGGCCGATGCGGGTGATGCATATGTCTGTCTAATGAGCGCAATTGTCCCACCTCTTGGTTAGGCTACCGTAATTCGGGGTTGCATCGCTTAATGCGTTGAAGGGGTTCGTAGGTGTCTGACGGGATCGACCGCAGAGAAATCCTAAAAGGCGCAACGGCGGCTACGATCATGGCCTTGCTGCGCGGCGAGAGCGCCGCTACATCGCCCGCTCCGCCTTCGGCCTCGGGCCGTGCGTTCGCCGCCAATCAGATGAGGGCGGCCCTGAAGCTCGCCCTGGAGAAGACCCTCGCCAAGATCGTCGACGATCCGCGCGGGTTTGTCGTGCCGACCTGAAGAAGACCAACTCAAATGGAGGGGCGATCAATGTCCAATAGTGTCGATCGCAGGACCGTCCTCACGGGCGCGACTGCGGGAATGGTTATGGCGATATTGCGGGGCGAACACGCCCTTGCCGCTGCACCGGGGCGCTTGCCGGGGGCGCTGAACGCGAGCGGTAAGCGCGCCTTCGCCGGAAATCAGACGGTCACTACGCTGATTCCCGACCGGCTTTACCGCATCGGCTGCATGGTCAGGGCCGAGCGCCTGAGCTGGCTGCCCGGTGACCTTGATGCCTATGAGCCACTGAACGCCTATATGATGGTCGATAAAGACAATGTCGTGTTCTCCGAACTGGGCGCACCGATCATGCTGCCGGCAATGAAGAGTGCCTTGGACATGGTCGGTGACCGCAAGGTCTGGGTCTATTTCACCCGCAACGAAGCCGACTGCATCGGCAACATGGGTTATGTGCTGGGCACATGCGCCAGCCCGACCCTGCTGTTCGGCAGCGGCGGCGGCATCCTCGAATGGATCAATGATCCGGCGGTGTCGATGCTTGAAGTGCGCGACTTCCTCGGGCGAATCCCCATTGAGTCCGCGCGTAATGGATCGTCGCGCAAAGTCGGCACACTGAACTTCGATTTCTTCGAAGCCGGCTCCAAGCAAATGATCCTGACGCAGTGGGCTTATGAAGCAAGCACCGGCTGCCTGTTCACCTCGGAGTCTTTCGGGTTCCGGCATGCGGCCACGGTGGACTCGCCGACAGTGATCGAGTCCGCGCGCAATCTTCCCAGCGTCGATACGGTGGCCAAGGAATTGGTCGCACGCATGAACTGGCTGCGTGAGTCGGACGTGGAATCCTACGTCGCGCGCTTTGAAGGCATCTTCAAGAAATACGACGTGCAGATTCTGGCGCCGGTCCACGGCTGCGTCATCAAGGGCCGCGATGCCGTCGCCGCTCACGTGAAACTCGCCTCGGCCGCCATGCGTGCCGCCAGCAAATTCCCCGATACGGAAAGGATGCAATATGTCTGAGCTTCCGAAAGAAACCGTTCACAGAACTTATATCGTCCATGGTGCCATGCCGCGCATGGTTACCCCTGACCTCGCCTGGGTCGGCGGCTGCGCCAGTTCGGGCGGCTATCCCACCGGCAATATCGGCGGGGAAGCGCGCCAGATTTCCCACGATCCTTGCGTGGCTTACGTAATCATGGGCTCGCAGAAGACCATCATGGTTGATCCCGGCCACTTCGG
>CANJPG010000122.1 GCA_947476065.1 Fidelibacterota bacterium | reverse complement strand
GTAAAAACTCATAATTAAGGAGGGCCCGGGCCAAACCTTTGCCCGCCATCCGTAATCAAAGTCTTAAGGGGTGCGGACCGCGCCGATGAGGGGGCGGCGACGCACCCAAAGGTTATATTCCTGGCTAAAGAATCCTACCGCGAGTTGCTTTTGAGTGCCCTCCACCGGCATTACGTCCTCATATGTGATCATGAGCTCAACATGGGGCTTCCCGGTGCCCGCGATTCGCCTCTAATCGCCGTGCTCTTGGGCAACGATGTCTTTTTCCGTGAAGAGATATTTGCACGGCTGCTTGTCGAAGCGCGGGCTGTTGCGTCTCAGCCGTTCCAGCGCCATGGCGGCGTGTTCAATCTCCTCGCGCATATTGTGCAACAGAATCGCCTTCAGCGCCGGGTCCTCGCAGTCGTCGGCCCGTTGACGATACCAATCTTCGCCATGGATGATCACTGCGCCTGGCGCGATACTTTTATTGGCGCTGTTCTTCAGGAAACGGCGGCGAAATCTACTTCGGGCATACTGACAGGGCCGTGGCCCGGGATTACGTCAGGTTCAAAAACGCCAACACCGGGACGCCGCTCGCGTCGAGCGGGGCGTCGTGGACGGCAAGTACCCGATTGACTGGAAGCGTTGCGTAAAGATGCGGGAACAGCGCGCCGCCGCGCGAGGGTTCCCAGACAAGGGCGGGGCCCAGCGCTTCGGCCTCGACCTCCAGTACAACCAAATCGGTTTGGCCGTGAAAATGCAGGCGCGCTGTCTCGCGGGCCTGCGCACCGGTCGAGAAATGGATGTAGCCGTCGCGGTGATCGATGGCGGCGCCGGTGAATGTACCGGCAGTATTGGCTGCCAGCCAAGCATCGCGTTTGAGGATTTTGTAGATCGCGGTCATGCCGGCGCAGTATAGCGCCGCATCATCCAGTGCGCTTCCCAGAAATTAGGCTCGCCGTGGGCGGCTCGGGATGGAGCCGCCCGCGTGCCCGCAATCTAAAGCTCGATTTAGTGTTCGATGGTTTTGGTGGTTGTGCTGTTGGTGGTGGAGCCGTCGACGTTTTTTTCGCGTTTTTGCTCGGTCTTCACTTCCGCGCCGTTGGGTGTCGTTGCGCGGAATGTCGCGCTTTCCTTGGTGCCGTCGGCGCCGGCGGTAAAGCTCTTGCTGCGCTCGATCTGGGTGCCGTCGGCACGCGTGCGCTTAGTGGTTTCGGTGGCGTGGAAATCGCCGTCGGTGGCAACGGGATTAGTCACTGACTTGGTCGTCGACTCAGAATAGCCCGGCGCGGTCACCGACTTGGTTGTGGACTCCTTGTAGACCCCCTGGGCATTTGCCGCGCCCGACAGCAATACAAACGCCGCGGCGCCGGCCATCAAAAATTTTGTCATAAATGTTCTCCTTGAATGTTGCGCGCACGTGTCGCGCGGTGTGTAGAAGTAACGAGTGCCGCCGAGGTAAGGTTCCGGCGCGAAACGGCACGCGACACGCGAAGTGCTGCCCTCAGCTTGTGCACGCCTATTTGCCGTGCGTCCATCGTCGCGCGCGGCGACGCGTCCAAAGCCGGGCCAGGCGCGGTAGTGGGTGTACCAGTCGCCACCCGCAAGATGACCAGCGGCATCAGCCGCCTGAAACTACACCCTGTATTCGCACGCCAGCTACAACACGGTGTGGGGAATACCATTGGGACCAATACCGTCAGCGGCACCTATGCCATTGGCCAGCCGAATCTGCGTGTCTATGGCTCCATCCCGTCTGGGCAAGCACTGCCATCCGGCACATATACCGATATCATCACGGTCGCGGTTACATATTAGAGCGTGCGCGCGTGGCGCTGCGGTGCAAAACCGTAGCGGTGCGAAAGCTCATTTTAAATGCATTTATTTTCGGCTCGTGCATATTGCGGTCATAATTCGATAACCCACGTCTAACCATAAGAGACACGGCCATGACGAACATCGCACGCGTGTCAGCCCACATTTCGCGACTCAGCGCCAAGCAGGGGGTTGACCCTTTTGCCGTGGTCGGCCTGCTGGCGATTCACGCTTTGTGCGACGTCGATTTCGTGAAGCTGCGCTTCTGGAAACACGTCTCTGAAAACCTCGCCGGCTAACCAATAGGCCGCGCGCCGCGCGAATAATTGTACCTGGTACAATTAATTTCCCTACACTGGGCCCCATGCCATCGGGGACATCAGCTTTCAAATGCAGCAGCACGGCAGCAGCGCTTCTACTGCTGTGTCTCGGGCCTTTGAGTTTCGCTGGGGCCAGCGAAGACGCGCTGACGCTTGCCGATGTCAGCCCGCTACCCAGCGCGCGGGTGTGGTTTCCGTCCGACGAACATCCTGCCATCGACTACGCTGGACGGCGCAGCGACGACGCCATGGCGCTGCTCATGCGCCGGATCGCCGAGAGTAAAACGTCGCTGCACCGCGATGATGCCAGCGGCTATCTCACGTCGCTGCTTGCGGCGCTGAAGGTTTCCCAGGACTCTCAAATGCTGGTGTTCTCGAAGACCAGCCTGCAGCGTCAGTTCATCTCGCCGCAAACGCCTCGGGCGATCTTCTTTTCCGACGAGGTGGTCGTGGCCCATACCCGCGGCGCACCGCTGATTGAAGTCGCGGCCCAGGACCCGCGCCTCGGCATGGTCTATTACGTTGTCGATCAAAACGCCGCCGGCCCCGACACGATCCGGCGCGAGACCGCTTGCCTGCGGTGTCATGCGTCCCTGGCCAGTGTCGGCGTGCCGGGCAACTTGATCCGCAGCGTCGGCGTGCGGGCGAACGGAGCTGCCGCCCAGCAGGTCGCCAACTTCAACACCGATCACCGCAGTCCAATGGCCGAACGCTGGGGCGGCTGGTTTGTGGACGGCATCGCCGGAGCCAAACATATGGGCAATCTGATGCTGGCGGAGAAGGGCGCCGATGACAGCGTTTTCGTACCGGTTACGAAACCATCGACGTTGATTGGTTATCCGTCGCCGCACAGCGCCGCCGCCGCACTGCTCGTCTTCAATCACCAAATGCACCTGATGAACCTGCTCATCCGCATTGGCTGGGACGCGCGCATCGCGGACTTTCAGGAGAAAACCAAGGCGACCACGCCCGATGTGACGGCGGCCCTTTTGGCCAGCGACGCCCGCGAGATCGCCGACTACATGCTATTTGTCGACGAGGCCCCATTGACCGGCCAGGTCGCGGAGTCCGCCTTCGCTAAATCCTTCTCTGCCTCGGCGCTGCGGGACGGCCAGGGCCGCAGCCTGCGCGATCTGGATTTGCGCACGCGACTGCTGCGCTACCCCTGTAGCTACTTGATGTACAGCCGGGCCTTCGAGGCTCTGCCGGCGCCGGCAAGGGCGGCGATTTACAGCCGGATCGCGGAGATTCTGACGGGCAAGGACCGGGACGCGCGCTACGCCAAGCTAACGCCGGTCATTCGTGGGGATATCAGCGCCATTCTGAGAAGCACCAAGCCTGAGATCGGCGCCTACTTGAGCCAATGAGTCTAGGCCAGCGAGTCCCACTCGAGAACTTTTGAGGGTCGTAGCGCATCCAGCGCGACCGTTCCCACGAGTGTGATGGGGCTCGGCTCCAGGTCGCTGCAGCGGTCGTAGAAACGCACAGCCGCCTTGACCTTGGCGACAAGGTCTTCCTCCGAAGGCGCTTCGAAGTAGAAAAACGGCGAAGAGCTGGAGGCGGCGTAATGCCTGCCATTTTCACCAACGCCTAAGTAGATTTTGGGCATTCGGCGCGCACGTCGATGGTTCATTGCGTCCTCCCGCAACAGTCAATCGCGTCAAGCCATAGGTCGATGGTAGGCCCCGGGGCATGCTTTGTCACTCACGTAAGCCGGAACTTGGGCCCGAGCCTACGCGTGTGGCTAAGTCCTTGAGGCGACATCCCGCTCTGGGTTTCGCTGAAGCCTATATGCGGGCTGGTGAGAGGAAATCGGCGGCGCTCTGCGAATAAAGCGCACATCCGTGCAACCAATCGCTCTCAATGTACGTATGTACAGCGAACGTCGAAGAGGGGGCCTCAGAATGACGGCAACACGTTTCTTCGCCGCGATGGCGCTGTGGATAACTGCGTCGATCGCCGGCATCACATCCGCGCAAGCCGAGAACATTACCGTCTATAGCGCGGGCTCAGTTCCCATCAACGAGTCGCGGCAACTGACCGCCTATGTGCCGCTGTCGCCCAATACCGTTACCTGGTCGGTGAACGGCATCGCCGGCGGCAATGAAACCGTCGGCACCATCACGGAAAAGGGCCTTTATAGGGCCCCGGCCGTCCCGCCCGCCGATCCGGCGGTTAGCGTGCGCGCCACCAGCACGGCTTATCCCACCAAATCCGACGCGGTGACCATCAACGTCACGCAAGTGCCGGTCCAGTTATGGAGCGTGGCCCCCACATCGGGCCCGGTTGGCGCGTTCACGCTGTCGTTGAACGGTGCCAACTTCGGTCCAAGTTCGGTCGCCAGCATCGAGGGCGTTGCGGTGACGACGACCTATATCTCGGTGACCAAGATTAAGGTCAGCGGCACCACAACTGCCGCCCAAGCCGGCACGAAGCTGACGGTGAAGGTGACCAATCCCGGCCTCGGCACCACCACCAGCGGCGGCGTGTCCTATGCGGTGGCCACGGCCGATGCACCGACAACGCCCACCAATCCCTCAGAGCCGAAAACGCCCACTACGCCACCCGTAACACCGACACCTACCGTGACTTTGTCGCTGTCGCCGGCCGCGGCATCTCTCGCGCCCTTCAGCACGCGCCAGTTCACGGCTACGGTGAGCGGATCGACGAATGCCTCGGTGAGTTACAGCGTCAACGGCGTTGCCGGCGGCAATACAACGGTCGGCACGATCACCGGCGAGGGCCTCTATACCGCCCCGGCGGCCAGCAGTGCGGCGCTGACCGTGACCATCCGCGCCACCAGTGCGGCCGCGCCGACGGTGTTTGCGCAGGCCACCGTCACCGTCAGCGGTCCGCCCAATGCCGGCACCAGCCTGGGCACACCCAATCTCGCGGCCGCGCGGTTCCTGGAACAGGCCACCTTCGGGCCGACGCCAGCCGCCATCGCCAAGGTCCAGCAGATGGGCGTCAACGCCTGGCTTGATGAACAATTCAACGCGCCGGAAACCGCCATTCCCGATCCGGGCGCCATGAACAGCGGGCAGGTGAAGGCGCAATACATCAGCCGGCTGTCCACCGCCGACGATCAATTGCGCCAGCGCGTGGCCTATGCACTGCAGCAGATCATCGTTATTTCGATGAACAAGAACATCTATCCCAACGAAATCGTGCCTTACCTGCAAATTCTGTCGCACAATGCTTTTGGCAATTACCGCACGCTGCTGAGCGATATCTCCACCAGCGCGCAGATGGGCAAGTACCTCGACATCGCCAACAGCAACAAGCCGGCACCCGGCGCCGGAGCCATCGAGAACTATCCGCGCGAGCTCCTGCAGCTGTTCACCATCGGTCTTTGGCAGCTGAACCCAGACGGCACCTTCGTGCTCGATCAGAACAACAAGAGCATTCCTACATACGACCAAGCCACCGTTCAGCAGGTGGCGCTGGCCTTCACCGGCTGGACCTACCAGGGCACCGGCGCCAACAACTGGGAAAACTTCAACGGCTCCCTGATCCCCAAGGACGGCAACCACGACATGCGGGCCAAGAGCTTCCTCGGCTGCAATCTTGTCGCCGGCCAAAGCACGGTGTCTGACCTGAATGCGACGCTCGACTGCATCTTCAGCCACCCCAACGTCGCGCCGTTCATCGCCTCGCGGCTGATCCGCAATCTCGTCGTCAGCAACCCTTCACCAGCCTATGTGGCCCGCGTCGCCGCGGTGTTCAACAACAACGGCAGCGGTGTGAAGGGCGATCTGAAAGCGACGGTGCGCGCCATCCTCACCGATCCTGAAGCGCGCAATGATGCGGACTCGACGGGGCGCCTGCGCGACCCGACGCAGCATTTAATCGCGCTGACGCGCGCCTTGGGCGGCACCATCACGCCTGCCAACCAGCTGTCGTGGCAGATGAGCCGGATCGGACAGGAGCCGCTGACGCCGCCGTCGGTATTCGGCTTCTATTCGCAGTTCTATCGCGTGCCACGCACGACGCTGGTGGGGCCCGAATTCCAGATCTATTCGCCCACCGATGCCGTGCTGCGGGGCAATCTGCTCTGGCAGGCGCTGACCAACGGCGGCTCCGACTTCACCATCGACCT
>CANJPG010000121.1 GCA_947476065.1 Fidelibacterota bacterium | reverse complement strand
TTGATCGCCAACGGAATCGCCTTCCGGCACGTAGACGATGTTGCGGAAGCAGCGGCGAAGCTGCTCGATCATCAGAAAATTATCGGTTGGCATCAGGGGCGCTCCGAGTGCGGCGCCCGGGCGCTGGGAAGCCGCTCGATCCTGGCGAGCGCCGCCGACCCAGGCATGAAGGACAAACTGAATGCCCGCATCAAGTTTCGGGAAGAATTCAGGCCCTTTGCCCCGGCAGTTCTCGCTGAAGAGGCCCATGAGGTCTTTGACATGGCCGGTCACGCGAGCCCGTTCATGACGGCGACTTTCCAGGCCACCGAAACCTGGCGCAGCCGCATACCGTCGGTCGTGCATGTGGATGGCTCCTCGCGGGTTCAGACTGTGGCAAAAGCGGCCAATCCCCTCTTCCATGAGCTGCTGAACAATCTGCGCGCGTTGAATGGGCAGCCGCTGGCCATCAACACCAGCTTCAATGTCAAAGACCAAGCCATCGTCGAGACCCCGCGCGACGCGCTTATGACCTTCTTCGGCTGCGGCCTCGATGCGCTTGTCGTCGGGAATTTTGTGGTGGAGAAAGCGCCATAAGGACGCCGTCATTGGCGGCGTGCGAAAATGGCAAAAACTCCATTCTTCACAACGACTTAAATTACAGCCGGCGATCTGAGGGGATGGGCGGATTTTAGGCAATCCGGGCGCCCAACAGACGCCGTAACGTAGGTTACGCGTGCTGTAACCGTAATTAACTCATCGCCATAGAGAATCTCTGGCAATGCACACCCCGGACATGGGGCGCCAGCGAGCCGGAACCGTACTCGAATTTGGTTATGATGACTAAAGCTCACCGGACCTTCAGGCCGATTATTTTCACAGCCCTCGCAGCCGGTGTCGCGGCCGCAATCGCTAGCTTGGTATGGTTTAACGCCTATGCCGCAGCTGGACGCCTGCTGACGGCCGATCCCAATGCCATTCCCGCCGACCGCCCTGTCATGCACCGCGCGGTCACGGCGGGCCAGGCGGTTTACAGCCGGCAGTGCGCCAGCTGCCATGCCGCCGGCGGCCAGGGCAGCGTGGCCCTTAGTACACCGGCCCTCAACGACGGCGACTGGCTTTACGGCGATGGAACGCCGGCGGAAATAGAACGAACCGTCTCTTACGGCATTCGCTCGCATCATGCCCGCTCATGGCACCTGACGGAGATGCCGGGCTACATCCAGGCCACCGCGTCGGGAACCCACCAGATCATCCCCCTGACGCCCTCGGACATTCGGGACCTCACGGAATACCTGATGAAGCTTCAAGGCGAGCCCGGCGACGAACAAGCCGCGGCGCGGGGACAGACGCTTTTTCACATCTCGGCAGGCTGTTGGGACTGCCACGCCCGCGACGCCGGCGGAGACCGGGCGACGGGCGTGCCCAGCCTGACCGACAAAATATGGCTTTATGGCAAAGGCGACCGCCAATCGATCTTCGACTCGATCGCCTTCGGCCATGCGGGGGTCTGCCCGGCCTGGATCGACGTGCTAACGCCCGCGGAAATCAGACAGGTGGCGCTTTATGTCTATGCGCTATCGCATCCTGAAGATTCTGGAGAGAGCAAATGAGCGATACCCCCGCTTGGCGCGACCCAACTCAAATCCATGCCGGACGCAGCCTCGTCCTGGCGGCTACGGGTGCGGTGATCGGCCTGATAATTGCCGGCTACGGTCTTTTCACGGCGCGCGGCACATCGACATTGCTGGTGCCGCCTGAAGACGTTGCCCTGGTCAACCAGCAGCCTTTGAGCCGGGTCGATTTCGTCGGCATGCTGAAGAGCCTGTATGACGTCGACCTCGCCGACTCCACGCCCGAGCAACGGCGCAAAATACTCGAGGATATGATCCGCGAGGAAGTCTACGTCCAACGCGGCAAGGACCTCGATCTCGCCAGCGTCGATCCCGACGTGCGCGGCGCCATGGTCGCTGCCGTCGAGCAGGTCTCGGCCACTTCGGCGATCACCGACCAGCCAACGGAAGACAAGCTGCGCGCCCATTACGATGCCAACCGCACGCTCTTTACCAGTGCCGGCACGATGGACGTGCGCGACTACGTCTTCAAGGACGCTGCCGCAGCGGCCGGCGCCGTCACGGCCTTGCGCAGCGGAAAGCCAGCGGATTCGGTCCTCGCGGCCAACGGGGGCCGGGACAGCGCAAAGGTCAGCAGCGAGGAATTCTATTTTGCCGCGAAAATCCATCTCGGCGACGCTCTCTTCACTGCAGCCACCGCGATGGCAACCGGCGCCGTCTCTGAGCCGATCGAGGCTGACGGCATACATGTTCTGCAGATGGTCAAGAATACGCCGCCGACTCAATACACGTACGAAGATGCCCGCGTCCGGGTGCTGGATGACTACCGTAAAAAGGCCATCACGCGTGCGCAGGCCAACATGGAGATGTTTTTGCGCAAACGCGCGAACGTCCTGATTTCCGAAGACCTACGCTGATGCGCCTTCCGCTCACGTTCTGCCTTTTTGCCCTCGTCCTCGGGTTGCTCAGCGCCGCACCGGCGACTGCGCATGTTCGCAGCGAATCCCATTCTGTCTGGGATATCGACGGCCCCGACCTCGACCTAGTGATCACGCTGGCCGAAACGGACGTCGTGCTTCTGAGCAAGGGCGGCGAGCGGGTGACCGACGAGACCCTAAGGACCTATTTGACCGAGCGAATATACTCGTTGGCCGACGGCAAACGCTGCGCGCTTGTTCCGCCCGTCGTAACGCTATCCGCAACGGCGGGATTTCGGAAATTCGACTTCACCTTTCGCTGTGACTCGGCCCACGACCTGGAAATCAAGTCATCCGCTTTCTTTGAGCTCATTCCCTCGCACGTAAATTTTGCCCAAATCCAAAACGTCGCGAGCGGCGCATTCACCGAAAAGCTAATCACCAACGAGGTACAGGTTGTCGAGGTCAGCGGCGAAAGCGAGCAACTCAGCCAAGCCGGCTTCCTCGATTTTATGCATATGGGGGTGATGCATATCTTCACCGGCGTCGACCACATGGCCTTTCTGGTCGGCCTCGTGCTGATCTCGCGCAGATTGCGCGATCTGGTATTTGTCGTGACGGGCTTCACCATCGGCCATAGCGCCACACTGGCGCTGGCCGTGACCGGCGTGTTGCGGCCCCACGCCGAATATATCGACGCCTTGGTGGCCCTCACTATCGCGCTGATCGGCGCCGAAAATATCGCCGTTGCCATTCGCAAGCCGAACATCGTCGCGGCCGCCGTCGGCGGCACGCTCGGCCTGATGGTTCTGCTGCGCGTACTCGGCATTGGCGACCTGCCCCTTTTCCTTCTGCTCGGAGCCGGATTGTTTTCAGGCAGCTATCTGATCCTCTCCGGCAACTTGACCGAAGCGGGCCGCCTGCGCCTTCTGATCACCCTTATTTTCGGCCTGATCCACGGGTTTGGCTTTGCCGCGAACCTGCTGGAAATGCAGCTCCCGCCCGACCGCCTTCTTGAACTGCTCGTCGGATTCAATCTGGGCGTCGAGGTGGGACAGCTCACGCTGGTATTAAGCCTTACCGCGCTGGCTGCACTTGCCATGCGCCTCAAGGTCGCGCCGCCGCGGCCAATTGTTGTCGACGTGGCGTCCAGTGTCTTGGTCGCGATGGGTATGTTCTGGTTCATTCAACGCAGTTTCGGCTGATTCTTTCCCGGGGGACTTTGCGATGAAATCCGTAAGTGCCGTCTGCGCGGCGATCACGATGGCTTTGCCGGCGGCGGTCCTCGCACAGGCGCCCGCGGCAGATGACACGATCATTGTAACCGGCATGAAGCTGGAAGAAAGACTGCCGGGCGAGCTCGCGAAATACGGAACGCGAGTCACGACCATCACGTCGGCTCAGATCAAAACTCTCGGCGCGCTTGATGCAACTGAAGCGTTGCAGTCCCTGGCGCCAGGTCTGTTCATAAACCCCAAGAACGGCCCGTTCGATTACGTCGATATTTCCTTTCAGGGATCCCGCACCAGCGAGGTCTTATGGCTGGTCGACGGCATCCGTATCAACAACCGCCTGTACGCCGGCACGACGCCGCTTGACACCCTGCCGGCGAGCCTGATCGAACGTGTCGAGGTTCTGGAAGGCGGGCAGGCCTTGTTTTTCGGCACCCAGGCCGCCGCGGGCGCTATCAATATTGTCACCAAAGCTTTTTCTGAAAGCCCTGACGGCGCCCTGACGCTGGGTGGCGACACCAACGGCGGCAAACATGCCGACGGTTATTTCCGCGATAAATTCGGCAAGCATCAGATCGTGCTATTTGCGTCGGAAGACCAATCCCCCGGGCTGCAGCCTTACCCCGATGCCGACTTCCAACCCAGCAGCACCGACCGCCGCCGCAGCTATGACGTCATGAACCTGGGCGGCAAATATGCCTTGAGCGCCACGGACGCGCTGACCCTCACCGGGGCGTACCAGCACACAACCGCCAAACTCGATTTCGCGGCTCCCGCGCGCAGTGCCGTCAATTTCAACGCGCGTGACGAGGATTTGGCGAGCGCAAAAGTCGACTTCGAGCCGAGCGAAGCGGCCAAGTTCTACGCCAAGGCCTATTACCACCGCTGGACCTCGCACCATACACAGTTTGACAACGTTGTCGGCAGCCCCGGCACTTTGACCCGCATCGATGACAAGGCCTTCTGGGGGTTCAAGGACTATGGCGCCAATCTGATGACGAAGCTGGCCCTCAATCGCGGCTTTGAATATTTCCTCGGCTACGACTTCCAGAATTACAATGGCAGCGACGCCGTGCTCTTGATTCGACCGCAAACGGAAAATGTCCATGCGCTGTTCGGGCAGGTGCGCACAACGTCGGATCTCATCCCCAATGTCTTTTTGTCGGCCGGCGTGCGCTACAATGCGCCCAGCGTGGGAAAAGACGCAGCGGTCTGGAACGTGTCCGGGCAGTTCATCATCGTTGACGACAAGCTGGTCCTGCGCGGATCCGTTAGCACCGCCTTTCGGCTACCGACAGCTGAAGAACTCTTTGCCGATGATCCCAATGACGAACTGGGCAACCCTAACCTGAAGCCCGAACGGACATTTGGCGGCAACGCCTCCCTTAGCGGTAAATTCGACCTGGGAGGACCATCCCTGCATTGGGACGTCATTGGATTTTATCGACGGACCAAGGACCTGATCGACTACGACACATTCAACGCCGCGACAAATCAGGATGTGTTTGGCAACGTCACCGGCCGTGTGATTTCGCGCGGTGTCGAGGGCATCCTGATTCTGGCTCTCAGCGACTCCTTCTCCGCCAACAGCAGCTACACCTACACGCGCAGCAAGCGCGACACGTCGGCCCTGCAGTTCAACCGGATTCCGAAGACGCAGTTCAAGACCTCGCTGGACTATCACCCTGGCGACCTGCCGATGGGCGCCAACCTGACCTTTCGCTACCTGGGCGATGTTTACGACACCTTGAGCGGCGGCATCGGCCGGCGTGAATATGGCAGCTACGCAGTGCTCGATGTGGGGGCCCGCATCTTCCTCGACGGGGAACGCCGCCACCGCATCAGCGCAAACGTCGATAACGTCTTGGGGCGCTTCTATGCGTCACGCGTCACCCGCGGCACCTCCGATACCGGCGCGTCCTACCTTGTGCACAACCTCGGGCGGCCGCGCACCTTACGTGCGACCTATAGCTATCAATTCGAATAGGCGGCCAAACACGCGCAGGAGGCGGCGATCCGCTGGTTGATCCTCTTCCATCGCTACGTCGGCATCGGCATCGGGCTGCTCATGGTGGCCTGGTGCATCTCGGGCGTGGTGATGATGTATGTCCCTTTTCCGAACCTGCCGGAGACCGCGCGCATCGGTGCGCTGGCGCCCATTGACTGGACCGGGTGCTGCGCCGCCGAACTGGCAGATGTGCATCAGGATCAGGGCATTGGCAGCTTTGAGGCGGAAATGTTTGCCGGGCGCCTTGTCCTGCGCATCAGGCCCAACAGCGCGCCGCCCCGCACCGTCGATCTCAACACCGGCGATGGCATATCTTCGATCTCGACGGCTGATGCTGCCCGCGTCGCCGCGGCGTTTGGCCAAGGCAACGCCGCAGAACCAGCGCTGATCTCGCGCGATCAGTGGACAGTCAGCGGCGAGTTCAATGCCGACCGTCCGCTCTATCGCGTCGCCTTGAACGATGCGGCAAAGACCGAGATATATGTCTCCCATAGCAGCGGGCGCGCCGTTCAGCGGACGACGCTGTTCAGCAGGGTCTGGAG
>CANJPG010000120.1 GCA_947476065.1 Fidelibacterota bacterium | reverse complement strand
GGCAGCGGCGCCGACGGCCTGAAGACCGGCCACACGGAAATCGCCGGCTACGGCCTGACCGCCTCGGCCCAGCGCAACGGCCGGCGTCTGATCATGGTCGCCAACGGCATGGATAGCCTTAAGGCGCGCGACGAGGAGACCTCCAAGCTGCTCGACTGGGGCTTCCGCGAGTTCACCAACCGCGAGCTGTTCAAAGCCGGCGACGTGGTCACCAATGCCGAAGTCTGGCTGGGCGACGTCTCGGACGTCTCATTGGTCATTGCCCAGGATGTGGCAATCACGGTGCCGCGGGCCTCGGCCCAGCAGCTCGATGTGAAGGTGGTCTATCAAGGCCCGATCCCCGCGCCGATCCCGAAGGGCACCGACATCGCCAAGGTGATCATCACCGCCAAGGATCTCCCGCCGATAGAACTGCCCTTGAAGGCCGGCGAGGATGTGGGCCGCCTAGGGTTCATCGGGCGTCTCAAAGCCGCCGCGCAGTACATCTTCCTAGGACCGCCGAGCCCGCCGGGCGCCGGCAAAAGTGTCACCGTTCCCGACACCGGTAGCGCCCCAAAACCAAGCAATTAAGCGGTTGCCAAGGGTGCCGCGCGCGGTTCAATTTGCGGGCAGATAAGACAACCGGGGGCAGCACGTGGGCAAAGGCATTTTCATTACGCTCGAGGGCGGCGAGGGCGGCGGTAAGTCCAGCCAGGTCCGTAAACTCGGCGAGTTTCTCGAGGCCAAGGGCTTCAACGTTCTGCTGACCCGCGAGCCGGGCGGCTCCGCGGGCGCCGAGGCCATCCGCAAGCTTTTGGTCGAGGGGCCCGGTGGACGCTGGGACGGCGTGACCGAAGCGCTGCTGCACACGGCGGCCCGGCGCGACCATGTTATCAATGTTATCTGGCCGGCACTCGAGGCGGGCAAGATCGTAATTTCGGACCGCTTTGCGGATTCCACCGTCGCTTATCAGGGCTACGCCTACGGCATCGACAGAGAGGCGTTGAAGACGCTCTACAAAGCCGCCATCGGCGATTTCAAACCCGACATCACGCTCGTCCTCGACCTGCCGGTCGACGCGGGCCTCGCGCGCGCCGCCACCCGCGGCGGCAAGGAGACACGCTATGAAAGCATGGGCACCGAGTTCCATGAAAGGGTGCTGCAGGGCTTTCGCGAGATCGCAAAGGCCGAGCCCGCGCGCTGCAAACTGATCGACGCGACGCGTGATATTGACGCCATTCACACGGACATCGTCGCCGAAGTCCTGAAGGTATTGCCCGCGAAAGGGTGAGATGCGCGACGAAGAGCCCGCAGAGGTCCCAGAGCCGCGCCTCAATCCCTATCTCCTAGGGCACGAGGCGGCTGAGAAAGACTACCTGGCCGCCTGGTCCAGCGGACGTCTGGCCCACGCCTGGCTGATCTGCGGGCCGCGCGGCATCGGCAAGTCGACGCTGGCCCACCGCATGGCGCGGTTCGCTTTGGCCCAGGGCGGCGACGACAAGGCCAACGATATGTTCGGCGCGCCCGTGCCGTCGCTACAGATGTCGGCCGAGGACCCGGTGTTCCGCCGCGTGGCGGCCCTCGGCCACGGCGACTTCAGGATTGTCGAGCGCGGCTGGTCCGACAGCAAGCAGACCAAACGCAAGACCGTGATCGGCGTGGACGAAGTGCGCGAGATCGGCACCTTCATGTCCATGACGCCCTCCGAGGGCGGCTGGCGCACCGTGATCATCGATGCCGCCGACGAGATGAACACCAATGCCGCCAACGCGGTATTGAAGATTCTTGAGGAACCGCCGAAGCGCGCCTTGCTCTTCCTCGTCGCCCACAATCCCGACCGCCTGCTGCCGACCATCCGCTCCCGCTGCCGGCGGCTCGATCTGCGCCCGCTGACGCAGGGGCAGGTGACGGCGCTGCTGGGGCGCTATCGCCCGGACCTCAAGCCTGCCGACGTTACGGCGCTCACCGTGCTTGCCGACGGCTCCATTGGCCGGGCCATCGAACTGGCGGAGGAGGGCGGCGTGACGCTGTTCCGCGAACTCATGGCCCTGCTTGGCGATGCGCCGCGGCTCAGCATTTCAAAGCTCCATGCCCTGAGCGACAAGGCCATGAAGGGCGATGCCTTCCGCACCTTGAACGGCCTCCTGTTCTGGTGGCTGGCGCGCATGGCGACAGAGGGCGCGCGCGGCGGACTGAATGCGCTGACCGAGATCATCCCGGGCGAGCGTGCTTTGGCGCAAAAACTGCTGGCCGCGGCCACGCCTGCCGTCTGGGCCGATGTCTGGGACAAGATCGGCCACCTCGCGCGGCGCACTGATGCCGTTAACCTCGACAAGAAGCGCAGCTTGATGTTGATGCTGATGGCCGTGGAAAGCGCCGTTTCCCAGGGTAAAGCCGCGTAATTCCCGGCGGGCCGCCCTTTCGCGAACCCTTTGAAACGTCTATATCAGGGCACCATTTTCGCTGGTTTCGGAGTGCCGCCCCGTGTCCAAGGCGTTCTACATCACGACGCCCATCTACTACGTCAACGACAAGCCGCATATTGGTCATGCCTACACGACCATAGCCTGCGATGTTTTGGCGCGCTTTAAGCGGCTCGACGGCTTCGATGTGAAGTTCCTGACGGGCACCGACGAGCACGGCCAGAAGGTCGCCAAGGCCGCCGCCGATAAGGGCATCGAACCCCAGGCGCTATGCGATGCGAATTCAAAAAATTTCCAGGACCTGGCCAAGACTCTCGGTATCTCCAACGACGATTTCATCCGCACGACCGAAGCGCGCCACATCAAGGCCTGCCAGGCCCTGTGGCAAAAGTTGGAGGCCAACGGCCAAATCTATCTCGACAAATACGCCGGCTGGTACGCGGTGCGCGACGAAGCCTTTTATGACGAAGGCGAACTGACCAAGGGCCCGAACGGCGAAAAGCTGGCGCCCACGGGTGCGCCGGTCGATTGGGTGGAAGAGGAGAGCTACTTCTTCCCGCTCTCGAAATGGCAGGACAAGCTGCTAGCGTTCTACGACGCCAATCCCGACTTCATCGGCCCCAAAAGCCGCTTCAACGAGATTTACAGCTTCGTCAAAGGCGGGCTGAACGATCTGTCCATTTCCCGCACGGCCTTCACCTGGGGCGTGCCGGTGCCGGGTAATCCAAAGCATGTGATGTATGTCTGGATCGACGCCTTGACCAACTACATCACCTCGCTGGGCTATCCTGATGAGTCCGGCGAGATGGCTAAGTTCTGGCCAAAGAACGACCCAGTCGCGCTGCACGTTGTTGGCAAGGACATCATTCGCTTTCATTGCGTATACTGGCCGGCCTTCCTGATGGCCGCCAACCTGCCGGTGCCCAAGCGCGTCTACGCCCATGGCTGGTGGACGGTCGAAGGCCAGAAGATGTCCAAGTCCTTGGGCAATGCCATCGACCCCAATACGCTGGTGGAGCGGTACGGCCTCGACCAGCTGCGGTTCTTCCTGATGCGCGAAATTCCGTTCGGCAACGACGGCGACTTCTCGGAAGCCGCAATTGCGGCCCGCATCAACAGCGACCTGGCGAATGCTTTTGGAAATCTGGCCCAGCGGTTCCTGTCCTTCATCGGCAAGAACCTGGGCGGCGTGTTGCCCGAGCCCGGCCCATTGGCCGATGCGGACAAGGACCTGCTCGGCGCTTGCCATGGCCTGATCGACGAATGCCGCGACGCCATGGACCGCCAGGCCCTGAACGACGCTCTGGAAGCCATCTGGGTGGTGGTCCGCGCGGCCAACGGCTATGTGGACGTGCAGGCGCCCTGGACCCTGAAGAAAACCGATCCCGCGCGCATGAACACGGTGCTGTATGTGCTGGCCGAATGCGTGCGGCATCTGGCCATCCTCATCCAGCCCTTCGTGCCGACCTCAGCCGCCAAGATGCTCGACCAACTGGCGGTGCCGGAAGGCGCCCGCTCTTTCGCTCACCTCGCCGAACCGCTGAAGGGCGGCGTAACGCTGCCCACGCCTCAGGGCGTGTTCCCGCGCTACGGCGACCCGAAAGCGGCCGCCGGGAAGGGGCCGTAATGCTCGTCGACAGCCACTGCCATCTGGATTTCCCCGAGCTGTCGGGCGACGCGGACGGCGTGATCGCGCGGGCGCGCAATGCCGGCGTCGGGCACATGCTGACCATCGGCACCAAGATCACCAAGTTCGACGGCGTGTTGGCCATGGCCGAGCGCTTTGCCAATGTCTCATGCTCGGTCGGCATCCATCCCCATGAAGCGGGCGTCGAGCCGAAGATGGATGTCGAGAAGCTGATGACGCTGGCCAACCATCCCAAGGTGGTGGCCTTTGGCGAGACCGGCCTCGACTTCTATTACGAGCACAGCCCGCGCGCCGAACAGGAGGCCAGCTTCCGTGTCCATATCGCCGCCGCCCGCGAGGCTGGGCTGCCGGTGATCGTGCATACCCGCGACGCCGACGCCGAGACCGCCGCCATCCTGGCCGACGAGATGGGCAAGGGGGCGTTTACGGGGGTCATCCATTGCTTTAGCTCAGGCCCTGCACTCGCTGTAAAAGCGCTTGAACTTGGCTTTTATGTTTCCTTCTCCGGGATCGTGACTTTCAAAAAAGCCGAGGCCCTGCGCGAGGTCGCCAAGACCATCCCCATGGACCGCATTCTGGTGGAAACCGACAGCCCGTACCTGGCGCCCATGCCCTACCGCGGCAAGACCAACGAGCCGGCCTATGTAACGCAGACCGCCGGTGTGGTCGCTGGTCTCAAGGGTGTCACCGGCGAGGAATTGGCCAGGCGCACCACTGAAAACTTCTTCCGCCTGTTCTCGAAGGCCAAAGCTTCGTAGGTCTTATGAAGGTCACCATCCTCGGCAGCGGGTCAGCGGCGGGTGTGCCGTCCGTCTCGGGCGGCTGGGGCAAGTGTGACCCGGCCAATCCCAAAAACCGCCGCCGCCGCGCCTCGATTTTGGTGGAGGAGGGGCCAACGAGCCTGCTGGTAGACACCTCGCCCGACCTGCGCGACCAGATGTTGAGCACCGGCATCCGCCGCCTCGACGCCGTGCTTTACACCCACGCCCACGCCGACCACATCCATGGCATCGACGAAATCCGCGAGATCAGCCGCATCACCCAGGGACCGCTCGCGGCCTACGCCACTCCCGAGACCCTGGCCACCCTGGAAACCCGCTTTGGCTATGTGTTCAAGGGCATTCCGCCCGGAAGTCCGGTGTTCCGGCCCTGGCTGATCCCCAACGTCATAGTGCCCACCGAGCGCTTTGGCGTGGGCACCATCAACGTGCGCGCCTTCCCCCAGGATCACGGCTTCTCGACCACGATGGGCTTCAATTTTGGAGACGTGGTCTATTCGACCGACATCGTAGAGTTGCCGGAGATATCCAAACCCTACATCGCCGGCTGCAAGGTCTGGATCCTGGGCGTGCTCAGCGATGCGCCGTACCCGACGCACGTTCACCTGGAAAAGGCGCTATCCTGGGTCGCCGAGCTGAAGCCGCAGCGCACCGTCATTACCCACATGAGCAATGCCCTCGACTACGACAGCATGATCGCGCACCTGCCGGTGGGCGTGACGCCCGGCTTCGACGGCATGGTGATCGAGGTTTAGCCTCTTCTAGGCGAACTGGAGCTGGAGTTTGCCGTAGACGTTGGTCTCGTATTGCGAAATCACGCCCTGGGGCACGTTCTCGATGCCTTTGACCACGGTGTTGATGGCCTTGAGCTTACCGGTGTTGATGAGCTGGGAGAGGCTGTTCTCGCACTCGATGCGGTCCTGGTAATGGACGTGCACGATCCAGGCCTCGAGCTTGATGTTGCGCTCCTTGATGATCTTCTCGACCGCTTCCGTCATGCCGAACAGGCGCCCGGCCGCGCCGCCGCTGGCGACCTGCGGCGTGTCGTCGTAAACCGCCGCCGAACTGCCGTAGGAGAAGAAGCGGCTGTTGGGATTCATCAGCTTGGCGATGGACTCGGTCAAGGGGCCGCCGACGCCGTCGGAATAGACGTCGATGCCATTGGGGAAGGCGGCCTTCAGCTGCTCATCCAGATCCTTAGCCCTGTAGTCCAAGGCCTTGTCAACGCCCAAAGTATCGGTGACCCACTTGGCGCGCTCCGGACCGCCGCCGAAGCCGACGACATAGGCGCCTTTGGCCTTGGCGATTTGCGCCGCCACGGCGCCGACAGAGCCGGTGGTGCCGGCCACGGCGACCTTGTCGTGGGGCATGATGGGCCCGCATTCGCGCATGCCGAAATAGGCCGTGGTGCCCGAGGTGCCGAAGCAATCCATCAGCACGTC
>CANJPG010000119.1 GCA_947476065.1 Fidelibacterota bacterium | reverse complement strand
CGCGATCAGTGGACAGTCAGCGGCGAGTTCAATGCCGACCGTCCGCTCTATCGCGTCGCCTTGAACGATGCGGCAAAGACCGAGATATATGTCTCCCATAGCAGCGGGCGCGCCGTTCAGCGGACGACGCTGTTCAGCAGGGTCTGGAGTTGGCTGGGCGCGGTGCCGCATTGGCTGTACTTTACGGGCCTGCGCCAAAATGTCGGGCTGTGGAGCCAGGTGGTGATTTACACCTCCCTGACCGGCTGTTTTCTGACCCTGACGGGGCTTTATATCGGCATACGCCAGACGTGGGTGGTGCGTAAGGGCGGCAAATGGTCGCCCTATCGCAATTTCATGCTGTGGCACCACATTCCCGGACTGGTGTTTGGTATATTTACACTGACCTGGGTCATGAGCGGCCTTTTCTCGATGAACCCGTGGGGGTTTCTCGACGGCGCCGGCGCCAACGGCGAACGCCAAGCGATACGCGGAGCGCCTTTTACAGGAAAGGTCATGTTTGAGGCGCTAGGCGCCCTCTCACATTCCGGCCCTCAGCCCGCCCTGGTTTCCATAAATTCGGCACCGCTGAATGGGCAATTGTTCGTGATCGGAGTCACTGCCGATGGTCGGCGCCGGCGCCTGGATGCCCGCGGGCAACCGGCCCCACTGACGCCCGCCGAACTATCTTTCATCGGCGAAAAATTAGGTAGCCGGGCCGCACCTGAACTGCTTGAGACCGAGGATACCTACTATTTTGCTCACGCTGTCGACCAGGCCGACCTGCCGGTCTATCGTGTCATTGGCGATGATTCGGCCAGGACAGTTTACTACATCGACCCGGTATCGGGCGCGTTGCGGGCAAAAATGGATGGCAACCGCAAAGGCTACAGATGGCTTTTTGAGGGATTGCACCGTCTAGACTTTGTATCGGTCATACGCAGCCGCCCGGCATGGGACATCCTGATGATTATTCTTCTCGGCGGCGTGACCTTGGTGTGCGGCATAGGCACCTACCTGGGCTTCCGGCGCATTTCTCCCTTCCGCCGCTGAGCCCCCAACTAAGCGCGTTGGCTCGCCTAGCGTCCTCTAGAGCGACGCAAAGATCCAGAAGAAACCGGCCTTATAGAGCGCGGGGAAACCGAGGTCATTGTTGACCGCGGGATCGTCGCTGAGCCGCTCGTCGTATGTACTATCGCCCGTCATGTCGCCAGGCGCCTTGTCGCCGACAAAGGTGTACAGCGCGTAATCCTTGTAGGTCCATTGTTTGCTGCCGTCGGGCAGCACGTGCACACCCCAGTAGGCGCGGGGTTGGGCGTCGGCAGGCGCCAGGAAAGGCTTCCATTCCTCGCGGCAGCGCGCGTCGCACGCGACCTCGCGAATGAGGCGGCCCACACGCGGCCGATATGGAATTTCGTGGGCAAACTGCGAAGAGGCGTTATTGAAAGCCTTATGATCGCGCCGATATAGCGTCATGCCCTTGCTTGTGGCCAAGTGGCGCCCGCGACCCGGATCTTCCCGGTATGTCACGCCGGGCGGCAGGTAATAGGAATACGCCACCGCCAGCCGCCAGCGCTTGTCGACGCCTTCGCCGTGGACGTCGCCGCTGATACGGTCGCCTTCAAACGTGTAAAGCGGCTTGCCTTTGTACTGCCATTGGCGGATTCCGTCGTGGCGGTCGATGAGCGACCAATCGCCAATCGGCATGGCCAACACCGGTGCCTCGACGGGATTGAATCCGGCGCAGACCGCCGAGGCCGTGCCGCAACTGCGACCGTCCTTGTTCACATCGCCGTCGTAGGTGTAGAGCACCCGCCCGTCGGACGCGACTACAACAACCCCATTCGCATCCGTCACCTCCCGCAGGCCGAAGCCGCGCGGTGCCATGAATTCCATGGTTGGCTTGCCGCCCACCAAAAATCGCTCGACGTGCCAACCGTCGGGCAGCTTGGCGGTGAGCGCTTTGCCGGCATTGCCGCCCTTGTGATCAAGTTCCGGCTCGTCGCCCAGACCCAAAATCTCGCCGCCTTCCTTGTCCTTGACGTAGGTATAGAGCGGCTTGCCGTTATGCGCCCACTGTTTGGTGCCGTCCTCGCGCTTGAAGATGGTCCATTGCGGCACGGGCTTTGCCCCGGCCAGAGGCGTAAGTGGAAGCCAGCTTTGCGCGCATTCGCCGGTGCAGGTAGATTTATTCGGCGCGTCCTTGTCGTAGGTGTAGAGCGTCAGCCCTTTTTCGCTGCTATAGGTGATCTCGCTGCGCGGAAACAAACTAATTCTTTGCATCCCATAGCCTTGCGGGGCGCCGAGGTATTGCAGCGTTATGCCGATGGGCATTGCATCCGCGGCAAGGCTTTCGGCTGCGTGGGCGTACGGTGCCGCGGCCAAAACGGTTGCGGCTGCAACCGCGAGCCGGACTTTCAAGCTGAACATCGTGGCGCCTTCGTCCGTTAAGCCATGATCTCGGTGAAGGGCTGCGAGGTCGTGTTGGACTCCGTACCCCAGGTGGTCGTCGGCATCCCCATGATGCGCTGGATGGTCAGCCCGACGCGCGCCACGGTATGTCCACCGGCGGCGATGTGCTGGCCTTCCTTCACGCGGCCACCGGCACCGCCCATCAGCAGCATCGGCATATTGAGCTGCGAATGGGTTTTGGCGTCGCCGTTGTCGGTGCTGTACATGATGAGCGAACGGTCGAGCAGCGAGCTGGGGCCTTCCTTGAATTTGTCGAAGGCGGTGAGGAAGTCGAACATCGCTTCGGCCACCTGCTGCTGGAACCAGACGACCGTCGGCTGATACCCGAGTTTGGGATCGACCGTCTCTTCGTGGGTCGTGACGTGGAATGTCATAGAGCTGCCGGCCTTGCGCAGGCCCGAACCGCCGGCGCCGCCCGACAAATTCACGCCGAGAACATTGGTTTGGTTACAGGCCACGGCGTGGGCCAGCACTTCGGCGAACAGGCGGTGTTGGCGGCGCACGTCGGCCATGTCGGTGGTGCGGCCTGCATCCTCGGGGGCTCCGGCCGGAACGCGGCAAGATGGCACCGGATCGGGTCTTTGCAGCTGCAGATCGAGCTGTTGTTCGAGCTGACGCAGGGATGTGAAGTATTCGTCAAGGCGCGCCTTATCGGCGGAGCCAAGGCGCGCCATCAAAGCGGTGCGGCGCTCGGTGACGCCCGACAGCACGCTTTTGCGCGCAACGACGCTCGGGTCGGCCGTAAAGTCCGAGCTGTTCGGGTCGCGGAACTCAGCGCCGAAGACACGATTGTACAAGGCCAGCGGCGAGCTTTCCGCCGGGTTGGATGAGCTAGCACTGCGCCGGCTGAAAGTTTCACTACGGCCGTCGCAGCGCACATCCAGCGAGCGGAACCGCGTCCGCGTGCCCACGGCGTCGGCGATAATGGTGTCGATGGTCGGCAAGACCTCGTTTTTCTTGGTGATGCCGCCGGCCTGACAAACCTGGGGGCCAGAGCCGTGCGGAACGACCACGTTGCCGTCGGTGTAGGCGCGCAAACCGCTGAATACGGTGATTTTCTTTTTGAACGGATCGAGCGGCTTAAGCTGGAGATTGCTTTCGTAATTGAAGCCTTGGGTCTTGGGCTCCCAGAAGCCCGGCGTAAAGCCCAAGCCCTGGAACCAGCTTGTGAACACGACCGGCAGCTTGCCGCCATCGGCCAGCGCCGTACCGTTACTGTTCAGAAAGCAGTCCAGAAAGGGCAGCGCGACGCTGACTGCGGTTCCGCCGACCATGCCGCGGAGCACTTCACGACGCTTCAGTTTTTCTGCCATGCGCATATGACTTTATCCTTTTTCTTGCAGCCTGATATGACGGGCCGCGCGTTTACTTTTCCGCCGCAACCTTGAAGAACTCGGGGCTTGTGGCAACTTTCTTGAACAAGTCGGGCACGCGGTAGCCGTCGGCGGCAAAGCCCGCCTGCAGCCCGTCGATCCATGATTTTTCACCAGCCAGCGGCACGCGGCCCAAAGCATAGGAGGTTAGGCGCGTGACCAGGCATTTCGGCGGCGACGGGTGGTCGTGCAGGACCTTGCCCAACTCGACGGCATTCTTGAAGGCGATGCCGTCGACGGTGCCCGAACCGTCGATCGCAGCGCCGTTCTCCGTGCTGCGGAAACTTCCAGCGCCGTCGAAAACGTCCAGCGCAAGACCCATAGGATCGGTGATCTTGTGACAGCCGGTGCACATGGCCTCGGTGGCATGGGCAGTCAGCCGCTCGCGCGCGGTTTTGTAATTGGGGTTGGTCGTATCCTGGACCACCGTGAAATTCACGTTGCCCGGCGGATCGGGCACGCGCTGGCACAGCAGGATTTCGCGCAAGGCCTTGCCGCGCAGCGTTGGCGAACTGCGGCCAGGGTGCGCATGTAGGGCGACAAAGCTCGCCTGCGTTAAAATGCCGGCCCGCGCATCGCCCTCAGGATATTCCACGGGCACCCAATCGGCAGGCTCCATATTCGGCGTCGTCTTGGCGACAGGCACGCGGTACAGAGAGCCCAGGGACGGCGTCAGGAAGGTCCTGCGCGTGGTGAAAATGTCGCGGTAGTCGCCGTTGCGCGTCAACAACAGGTCGATCAAGGTGCGCATGGTCTGTTCTTGCGCGTCCTGGGTCACTTTCTGCGTGAAACGCGGATAGATCATCGCGTCTTTGTTGAGCGCGTTGAACTCATCGAACATCAGAAGGTCGGAGAAGAAGGCGCGCATGGCGGTCTCGAAGCGACGCGACGCGACCATACGGTCGACTTGCGCAGCCAGGCCCTTTGGCGTCTCGAGATCGCCGCGCGCGGCGGCTTTCAGCAATACGTCATCGGGCTGAGTGTTCCACAAGAAGAAACTGAGGCGCGAAGCCTTGGAATAGGCATCAAGAACACCCTGGCCGCTTTTGAGATCCGTGCTTTCGACGCGAAAGAGGAAGTCCGGCGAGATCAGCATGGCGGCCAATGAGAGCGACAGGCCATCGTAGAAGTTCTTTGTCGCGCGGGCGGCGTCACCAGCGGCTTTGACGTTCGTCTCAACCTCGGCCTCGGACAGCGGCCGGCGATACAACGTACGTCCAACCGACGTAAGGAACTGCCGGGCGCAGGCGTCATCGGCGGCTTTCAGAGAGGCCGGTTTACAGGGGACCAGCGAATCACGGTGATCCTTATCGACCACCTTCTCCGCGATGCCGCGCGCCAGGCCGTCGAACTGCTCCATCTCGGGCCCGGTAATGGTGGTGCGGCTGGCGCTGATGGCAATAAGGCCGCTTTCGCGGACCTGGTCCGAAAAACGTGCGACGGCGCTGACATCGGCGCCGAAGGTCTGAGTGATGATGTGCTCGTACTGCTCAGGCGTCAGGCGGCGCATCACGATGGACCCGGGCGCGGAAGCGGCCCCCTCGGTCGCAGCGATGGATGGCGTGAGAGCGGTCGAAGCCGTCACAGCAAAAGCAGGCACGCCGCAGAGAAGCACGAGCCGCCGAACAACCAAACCTATATGACGCGTCATTTTCATCTAGATATTCCGTATACGTTAGTTTGGCGACTCAACCAGGAACGCCGGCACCGCGTCGAAGCGGTAGGCCACAGAGATATCCTGATTGATTCCTGTCTTGGGATCGGGACTGGCGTCGGCGGTCTTACGCAGGTTGTAGTAGATGCCGAGCCAATCGGCGGCCATGGCCGAGAAGAAGCCGTCGCTGAGGGCCTCCTTCCAGGGCTGGTAGCCGCCAAGCACGGCTTCAATGCCGCCATCGTCCTTGAGCTTGATGCGCAGGTGCGTATTGCTGATCCGCAAGTCCGTGAGCAGCACTTGTTCGCCCCACACAGCGCGGAGCTTCTGATGCTCGGTAATGGTGACCACGCCATTCTTGATCTGCGCAGCGTAAGTCACCTGCGAGCGCGGGTCGGGGTCCATCCTAAATGTCACGTCCGGCAATACTTTTGAATTCGCGTCGCGCTCGAAGTGCTCGCGGGCGCGGTAAAAGGAGACCTTCGCCGGACCATCCTTGCTGAAATCGTCGGCGGTGATGGACACCAACCAGGCCGGCATGGCGGCACTGACAATATCCCACATGTAGGACCAAGCGCCCGGCCGCTCACGTTCGTTGCCGCGGAATGAAGTAAAACACCCCAGCGCCCGGAACAGCTGGTTATCGACGCCGGTTTCACCGGTCACGGGATTTTCGAAGGCGTTCGGTCCGTTCTTGCCGTCGAGATTGAAGCCCAGCCCGAATTTTCCGGTCACCATGCTGAGGTTAGGATCAGGCGCGGCTTGGGGATTGACCCATGCGCTCACGCGCTGGCCGTTGATCTTGGCGCGGTCACGAATGGCGCGGGTGCGGTCGTCAGTGTAGTTGAGAGCCACGGAGCCCTTGTCCTCGGACTTGCGCGCCCATTCCGCGACCTG
>CANJPG010000118.1 GCA_947476065.1 Fidelibacterota bacterium | reverse complement strand
GCGACTACGCCATCCACCTCGGCAGCGACGCCGCCAGCTTCATGGTTTTTCGCCACAGCCAGGAAAACCCGCTGTTCATCATTTCCAAGCTGGCGCCCGGCCGCCAGCGCAGCAAACGCGGCCAATACGTGGTTCATAGCCGCCAGCACCGCTTGATTCAGGGGCACACCTTGGGCGAGGTGCTGGCCGTTTTCGACCGGCCGATCAAGCTGGTCTCCGGTTAACAAATCTCACGATAGTCCTTTAACAACAAAGGCTTGCTGAAAAAGATCTGCAGCCGGCACAGGGCCGCCGTGCAGCATTGTGCATTGCGGTATAAACCTGCAATCGTAAAATGAGTGCCAAGAAGGGGTCAGAAAAAGGACTCTGATCATGAGCACTCTAGACAAGGCGATCGGCACGCCGCGCACAGCCGAATTGATCGAGGCGACGGTTACTTTTTTGGTCTCCGGTTTGATGGTGGCTGTCGTCGCCGGTTCTTTCTACGCCTGGCTCTAAGCCACCGCTTTAAACAACACGCCGGACTCGACACGCGAGTCCGGCGTTTGGGTTCTACGCTGTCTTACGTAATACGTCGGCGCGCATCGGGGTTTTGAAGACGGCCCCTTGCGGCGTCATGTGCTGGGAAAACCTTTTCTCGATCTGCTCCATCTGCGCGCGGCTGATCTTGTGATTGCTGTGCGTCACGTTGATGAAGCGCCTCTCGAAGGCCTGAAAATTCTCGAGTTTCACGGGCGTGAAGAAGAACTTCTCGCTGACCAGAGTCATGCCGCCCTTGGCCACCGCATTTTTGAGCGCGGCGAAGGCGTTGAGGCGCACCTGCTCTTCATCGTGGAAGATCCGCATGATTTCGTTGAAGGCGCCCGAAAACACCGGCTCGGCGATATAGGCCAGGCCGTCCGGCTTCAGCACGCGGCGAATTTCATGGAAGGCCTTGTCCAGCATGTCGCCCGGCACATGATGCAGCGACTTGACCATCAGCACGACGTCGAAAGCCTCATTGCCCGCGGGAATTTTCTCGGCGCCGCCTAAGGCAAAGGTGAGATTGGGCAGCTGCGGCGCCGCCAGGTTGAGCGCGTGCTGGGCGGCATCGACCTCAAGCGCCGTCACAGTCGCCGAGGGCTGCGCCGTCGCGATGGCCCGGCTGGTCTCGCCGTTGCCGCAGCCGAGTTCGAGCACATCGGCGCCCTCCAGCGGCAGTGCTTCCTCATAGACCTCGCGATGGGCGCATGTGGGCGCGCCGCGCGGATCCCAAAGCTGCATTTTATCGGTCGCGGCCATGACGGATTTCCTTTTCACGCATACTGCAAATGCGCTTCTACACATGATATGAGGTGCGCGCACCAGCTATCAACACCCCACCCAAATAAGGTGTTTTTCGATGACCACCAGCGCTGCGCCGGCGCCGCGGCCCGATGCTCCATTCAATATCGGGTTCAAACAGTTCGTCGGCCTGATCGCAGCCCTTATGGCGGTGAACGCGATAGCCATCGATTCCATGATGCCGGCGCTGGCCTTGATCGGCCACGACCTGGGAGTGGCCACCGAGAACGACCGGCAATGGGTGATGACCGCCTATATGCTGGGCTTCGGCGCGGCGCAGCTGGTCTACGGACCGCTGGCCGACCGGTTCGGGCGCAAGCCGGTGCTGCAGGTCGCGCTGGTGATATACATCATATTCAGCGTGTTCTCGGCACTGGCGACGTCTTTCGAATTGTTGCTGGCCGCACGCATCCTCCAAGGTATCGGCGCCGCCGCCAGCCGCGTGCTCGTGGTGTCGATCGTGCGCGACCGCTTCGCCGGCCGCCAGATGGCCCGCGTGATGTCGCTGACCTTGATCGTGTTCCTCGCGGTCCCCATTCTGGCGCCTTCCATCGGCCAGCTGATTCTGCTGTTGGCACCCTGGCGCTGGATTTTCGGCGGCCTCGCGCTGTACGGCACGCTCGTGCTCGGCTGGCTCAGCTGGCGCCTGCCTGAGACCCTGCACCCCGAGGATCGCCTGCCATTGGCGCCGCGCGCCATCGCCCATGCCTTTGTGTTGACACTGACCAACCGCACGGCAGTTGGCTACATGCTGGCGATGACATTGGTCTTCGGCGGGCTGTTCGGCTTCATCAACTCCGCCCAGCAGGTCTTTGTCGAAGTCTTCAACGACCCGCTGTATTTCACCCTTAACTTCGCGGTCATCGCCGGCTTCATGGCGCTGTCGTCGCTGGTGAACTCGCGCATCGTTGGCCGATTGGGAACCCGCAAGGTCTCCCACAGCGCGCTGATCGGCTACACGGCGATCTGCGCCGTGCATACAGTGGTGGTGTTCGCCGGCTTTGAAAGCCTGTGGACCTTCACCGTCTTCCAGTCGGGCATGATGTTCTGTTTCGGCATGATGGCGCCGAACTTCGGCTCTATGGCCATGGAGCCCCTAGGTCAGGTCGCCGGCACGGCCTCATCGGTGCAGGGCTTCTGCACCACCATCGGCGGCGCGCTGGTCGGCTTTTTCATCGGCCAGCATTTCGACGGCACGGTCAAACCGATGATGATCGGATTCACGGTCTGCGCCGTGGCGGGACTTATTGCCGTACTGATCACGGAGCGGGGCCAGCTGTTCCAGCCGACGGCCGGCGGCATCGCAACCGCAGACACCTCAGCTCACTAGTTCTTTATAAACCTCGGGCTTGAAGCCGAGGATGCGGCGCGCTCCCAGGTCCAGGACCGGACGTTTGATCAGCGAGGGCTGCTCGCGCATCAGCAAAATCGCCTTCTCCGGCGTCAGGTTCTGTTTGGCGGCCTCGGGCAATTTGCGAAAAGTCGTGCCGGCGCGGTTGAGCAGCTTTTCCCATCCAAGCTCGCCCGCCCATTGTTTCAAGCGCTTTTCATCGATGCCCGCGACTTTGTAGTCGTGAAAAGCGTAAGCAACACCGTTGGCTTCGAGCCAGGCCCGGGCTTTCTTGACCGTGTCGCAGTTCTTGATACCGTAGAGCGTGATTGCCATGCTTTGAAAGTGCGGTGGTCCCACGCAACAATCAAGTGGCATTTCGAACAGGTAGCTTTTGGCAAAATTCAGTGACGCCGTTGCGCTGTTTAAGCTGGGGCAATTCGCCGAGGCCGAGAAGCTCTGCGCCCTGGTGCTGGCGTCTACACCCCAGCACTTCGATGCCCTGCATCTGTCGGGCGTGCTGGCGCTGCATGCAAAGTCTTATCAACGCGCGGCGGATTTTATCGGCCGGGCCCTGGCGCTGACTCCCGACAACGCTCCGGCCCACAACAATCACGGCATGGCCTTCATGGGTGTGGGCGATTTTGCCCAGGCCCTGGAGAGCTTTGAGACGGCCGCCGCACTCAAGCCCGGCTTTGCCGCGGCCCTGGGCAATCGCGGCAATGCACTGCGCAGCCTGGGCCGGGCGGCGGAAGCCGTCGCCAGCTATGAAGCGGCCATCGCGCTGAAGCCGGACTATGCCCAGGCTTTCAACGGCGGCGGACTTGCGCTCAAGGACTTGGACCGTCCTGACGAGGCTCTCGCCTGGTATGACAAGGCGATTGCCGCCGACCCGGGTCTGGCCGAAGCCTGGGACAACCGCGGCGTCGTGCTGCAGGACCTGAAGCGTTTTGAATCCGCATTGGCGAGTCACGACGCGGCCTTGGGACTGGCGCCCGACGTCGCGCAAACCTGGAGCAATCGGGGTGTCGCGCTCGATTATCTGCGGCGCTATGAAGAAGCCCTTGAAAGTTACGACCGCGCCTTGGCTTTGGATGCGCGCATGACCGAGGCCTGGAGCAACCGCGGCGTTGCGCTGGGAGAGTTGGGACGGCGCGATGAAGCGCTCAAAAGCTTCGAACAGGCTGTCATCCACGACTCCGGCAACGCCGATGCCCAATGGAACCTGAGCCTGTCGTATTTGCAAATGGGCAAGCTGGCGGAGGGTTGGGCAAAACACGAGTGGCGGTGGAAAATTCCCCGCCTGAAACTTGTGGCCCGCGGCTTTACGCAGCCGGTATGGATGGGCGGCGCGTCCATCGTCGGGCAGACCATCCTGCTGCACGGCGATCACGGGCTCGGCGACAGCATACAGTTCTGCCGCTATGCCAAGCTTGTCAGTGACCTGGGTGCCCGCGTGATTCTTGAGGTCCGCAGGCCGCTGGTTGAACTTATGCGTAGCGTTGCCGGCGTGAGCGACGTCGTTGCCACCGGCGATGCGCTGCCCGCCTTCGACACGCATTGTCCGCTGAGCAGCCTGCCCGGGGCCTTCGCCACCACGCTCGAGACCATTCCATCGCCGGCAGGTTATCTGCATGCGGCGGATGACAAAGTCGCGACGTGGCGACAGCGTATTGGCGAACGCACCAAACCGCGCGTGGGCCTCGCCTGGCGCGGCAATCCGGCCCATCAGAACGATCACAATCGCAGCATTGCCTTTAGCGATATTCTGGCGTTTCTGCCCGAGGGCCTTGAGGTGGTGGCGCTGCAGAAGGACATCACCGAGGCTGAGCACGCGTTGGCAATGCGCCACAACATCCGCAGCTTCGCGTCGCAGCTGACCGACTTTTCGGAGACCGCCGCGCTGTGCACGTTGATGGATGTCGTCGTCAGCGTCGATACTAGTGTGGCACATCTGGCCGGCGGCCTTGGGCAGCGGGTCATGGTGCTGCTGGCCTTCAATCCCGACTGGCGCTGGCTTTTGGAGCGGTCTGACAGCCCCTGGTATACGACCGTCAAACTGTATCGCCAGGACAAGCCCAGCGGATGGACGGCGGTATTCGAGAAGCTAAGGGCCGACCTGGCCCTGTTGGCCGCGTTTTAGTGCCAGCCGCGCTCCATGGCGAGCGGAATGGAATATCGAGAGTGCCGCCAGCGGTTGGTCATCGGGCGAGGAACTCCACAGGAAGAAGCTCAGGCGCGAGGCGCGTGAATAGGCATCGACTGGCGAAGGCTAAGGAAATGGGCTGCGGCAGGGCGCCCTAGTTCGCATTTATTTTGAACTATCGGCGTTTTTTGCCGGCTTTGTGACGGGCCACCTCCCACGGTGGCGTGCCGCGAAATGCTTCAACCAGGAAGTCGATTAGCACCCGCACCCGCCGGGGCAAATGGGGCGCGTCGCGGTAAACCACCGAAATGGTGCTTTCCAGGGGCTGGTAATCGCGCAAAACCGTCACCAGGCGGCCTTCCGCGATGTCCTGGGCCGCACCAAAGACCGCGACAATGGCGATGCCGGCCCCCGCCACAGCCGCCAGACGCAAGGGCTCCATGTTGTCGGACGTCAGCACCGGATCGACGGCGACGTCGATGACGCCGCCCGGGCTCCGCAGCCGCCAGACCTGGCGGGCAATCGGGCGAAACGACAACAGGCGGTGCTGGGCCAGATCAGACGGATGGCGCGGTGTGCCGGCGGCGGCAAGATACGCCGGTGACGCGCACAAAATACGCCGGTTAGGCGCCAGTTTACGCACCCGCAGGTTTCCGCCGGCCTCGAGGGCCCCGATGCGCACGGCGGCATCGAAGCCCGATTGCGCGAGATCCTCGTATTTGTCCGAGAAGGTCAATTCGAGCTTGAGGTCGGGATGACGAGCCAGAAACTTGGGGATCAAGGGCGCGATATGAAGTTGGCCAAACAGGACCGGCACCGTCAGCCGCAGCGTACCCGCGGGCTTTGAAGACAGCGCCGCAATGGCCGTGGCCGCATCGTGCAGGCGCGTGTGGATATCGCGCGCATGTTCCAGCAGCACGGCGCCAGCATCGGTAAGCGCCACACGGCGGGTGTCACGATCGAACAGCCGCACGTTGAGTTGACGTTCGAGATCCTTGATACGGCGGCTAAACACCGAGGGATGCAAGCCAAGCTCGGCGGCGGCCTTGGCAAAATTCAGGTGCCGCGCGGCGGCGGCGAATTCATCCAGCGCCGGAGATGTCAGCTGTTGCATATTCGCGCCGCCTATTGTTGCTACGCGCGCAACACTAAATGCGCGCCCGTTGCATTGTCAATTCACGTGCGCGCGGCATGCTGGGCACACCTCAATCAACAGGAGCATTTCATGTCGTCACAGCACGCCGTCATCATCGGCGGATCGTCGGGTATCGGCCTCGCCACGGCGCGGACCCTGCTCGCGCGCGGCTTCAAGGTGACCATCACCGGCCGCGACGAGAAGAAGTTGAAAGCCGCCAAGGCCTCGCTGACCGGCGAAGTCGCCGCCCTTGCCGTGGACGCCGCCGACACCGCAAACGTGCCGGCGGTCTTCAAACGCGTCGGCGGGCTGGACCATTTGATTCTCGCCCTTGGCAGCGGCAAAGGCGTCGGGCCCTTTGCCACCATGCCCATCGATGACGTGCATCAGGGTTTCGTTGAAAAGGTCCTGCCGCATTTCGCCTGCGCCCAGGCCGCTCTGCCGGCGATG
>CANJPG010000117.1 GCA_947476065.1 Fidelibacterota bacterium | reverse complement strand
GGGCTAGTGGCCACCACCCGGTCGATGACCACGCCGCTGGGCCGGGGCAACGAGAGGCTCTTGGCCAGGTCCGCGGTGATGCTTTTGCCGCTGGCCCCGAGCCAGGCGCGGACCGCGCGGCCCTCTTTCAATATAGATGCAAGAACGGTGCGTACCATGTTGGAAGGAATCGCAAATCCGATTCCGACGCTGCCGCCGTTGCCGCCGTTGCCGGAATAAATCGCGGTGTTGATGCCGACCAGGCGCCCATCGGAGGTGATCAGCGCGCCGCCCGAATTGCCGGGGTTGATGGCGGCATCGGTCTGGATGAAGGAGCGGAAATCGGACACGCCGACCGAGGTGCGGGCCAGGGCCGAGACGATGCCCGAGGTGACCGTCTGACCCACCCCAAATGGATTGCCGATGGCCAGCACTAGGTCGCCAACTTCAAGGGCGTCGGATTCCGCCAGCTCGAGGGCCGGCAGGTTTTCGGTCACACCCTGGAGCTGGAGGACCGCAAGGTCCGAGCGCTGGTCCTTGCCGATGAGCTTGGCCGGGAACTCGCGGCGGTCGTTAAGGACCACGTTGATCTGGTCGGCGTCGCCTGCCACGTGGCTGTTGGTGATCACTACACCCGTCCCCCGGACGATGACGCCCGAGCCCAGGGAGTTCTGCACCTGGTCGCGCCCCAAACCCTGATCGCCGAAGAACTGTCGGAAGAAGGGATCGTTGAACAGGGCCGGCGCCTCGCTATGCACGACCTTGCGGGTATAGATGTTCACGACAGCCGGGGCAGCCTGCTTGACCACCGGCGCGAAGGTCAGCGTAACCTGCTCGCGCGACGCCGGCACGGCTGCGCCCGCCGTAGCGAGGCCGAGACCGAGCGCGAGACCGAGGCTGTATCTCACAAGGCGGTTGAACATTATCTTCTCAGTTTATCAAAGAGATAGGAATCAAAGTTCACTTGATATCGCAGGCCCAAAAAGACAAAGGGCAGCCCCATTTAAGGTGGCCGCCCCCTGCTTCAACGGTTGAGACGCAGCCTATTCGGCGGCTTCGTCCTTCACTTCGACCGGACCGGAGTCCAGGCCTTTAGCGGATACATCGCGGTCCACCAGCTCGATGACGGCCATCGGGGCGGAATCACCATAACGAAAGCCGGCCTTGATGATGCGGGTGTAGCCGCCCGGACGGGCCTTGTAACGTTCACCGAGGACGCTGAACAGCTTCTGGACGATCTTGTCGTCGCGCAGCTTGGCAGCAACCTGACGGCGGGCGTGAAGGTCGCCGCGCTTGCCCAGGCTGATGAGTTTCTCGACATACGGACGCAGGTCTTTGGCTTTGGGCAGGGTCGTTTTGATCTGCTCGTGCTTCAGAAGCGCGTTGGCGAGGTTGGCAAACAGGGCACGGCGGTGGCCCTTGGTACGGCTGAACTGACGGCCGCTATAACCGTGGCGCATGGCGTATTCCTTTCATCATCCTGGTCCTGCTGGGCAGAGACCTGTTGTTAGAGTTCCCGGCCGTGCGAGGTACCGGGAAGTCGGTCAAATGACCTTATTTAGAACGGCTCTTCGAGTTTCTTGGCCAGGTCTTCGATGTTCTCAGGCGGCCAATTGGTGATTTCCATGCCCAGGTGCAGGCCCATCTGCGCCAGCACTTCCTTGATCTCGTTCAAGGACTTGCGGCCGAAGTTCGGCGTACGGAGCATTTCGGCTTCGGTCTTCTGGACCAGGTCGCCGATGTAGATGATGTTGTCGTTCTTCAGGCAGTTTGCCGAACGGACCGACAGCTCGAGCTCGTCGACCTTGCGCAGCAGGTTCTTGTTGAACGGCAGTTCTTCCTCGACGCGCTCGGCCAGCGAGGCCTGGGGCTCTTCGAAGTTGATGAACAGCTTGAGCTGGTCCTGGAGGATGCGGGCGGCGAGCGCCACGCTGTCTTCCGGCTTCACGGCGCCATTGGTTTCCACGGTCATCGAGAGCTTGTCGTAGTCGGTCTGCTGACCGACGCGGGTGTTCTCGACCTTGTAGGAGACGCGGCGGACCGGCGAGAAGATCGAGTCAATCGGGATCAGGCCGATAGGATCGTCTTCCTTGCGGTTCAGGTGGGCGGCGACATAGCCCTTGCCGGTGTTCACTTCGAGTTCGATGTGAAGATCGGCGCCCTCGTCGAGATGGCAGATGACGAGGTCGGAATTCATGATCTCGATGTCGGCCGGGGCCTGGATCTGGCCGGCGGTGACTTCACCCGGGCCTTTGGCCTTCAACGTCATGCGCTTCGGGCCGTCACCGTGCATGGTAAGGGCGAGCTGCTTAATGTTAAGGATGAGGTCGGTGACGTCTTCGCGCACGCCCGGCACCGAGGAGAACTCGTGCAGGACGCCGTCGATGCGCAAGCTGGTGACAGCCGCACCCTGCAGCGACGACAGCAGCACGCGACGCAGCGCGTTGCCCAAGGTCACGCCGAAGCCGCGTTCGAGCGGCTCGGCAACGATCGTCGCCACGCGGCGCTGGTCGTCGCCAGTTTCGATGGCGAGCTTGTTTGGTTTAATCAGTTCCTGCCAATTTTTCTGTATCACGGTTCGTTCCACCACCTATGAGGTGTTGATCCCGATATGACGGGCCAGCAGCAAGTCAGTGCGCTGAGCCGCAGTATCGCCGCCGGTGGGAGAGGCCCGGCGGCGGAATTCAATTAGACGCGGCGGCGCTTGCGCGGGCGGCAGCCGTTGTGCGGCACCGGGGTCACGTCCTGGATCGACGTGATGGTGAAGCCGACGGCCTGAAGCGCGCGCAGGGCCGACTCACGTCCCGTGCCCGGGCCCTTCACCAGGACCGACAGCACTTTCATGCCGTGTTCCATGGCCTTACGGCCACATGTTTCAGCCGCCACCTGAGCCGCGTAAGGGGTCGATTTGCGCGAACCCTTGAAGCCCTGCGATCCGGCCGACGACCAGGCGATGGTGTTGCCCTGCACGTCGGAGATCGTGATCATGGTGTTGTTGAAGGTCGCATTCACATGCGCCACACCCGAGCTGATGTTCTTGCGTTCGCGCTTTTTGGAGCGGCCGGCGGTCGGGGCGGAGGTTTCTGCAGCAGCGGTTTCTTGCTTGGCCATAGCGGTCTTCTCTATTCCTGAAACGCGGGTTGGAAGCCAACCCGGGCGAAATTACTTGGTAACTTTCTTCTTGCCGGCGATCGGCTTCGAAGGACCTTTACGTGTCCGCGCGTTGGTGTGCGTGCGCTGGCCGTGAACCGGCAGGCCTTTGCGGTGACGCAGACCCTTGTAGCAGCCCAGATCCATCAGACGCTTGATGTTCATGGCCACTTCGCGGCGCAGATCGCCTTCCACCGTGTAGTCACGGTCGATGGTGTCACGGATGCGAATGATCTCGTCTTCCGTCAGCTGGTTGACGCGGCGGTTGGCCGCGATGCCCACGCGTTCGCAAATTTCCACGGCATTGGTCGGACCAATGCCATAGATGTAGCGCAACGCGATCATGACGCGCTTATTAGTCGGTAAGTTGACGCCAGCAATACGTGCCAAAGCCCGTACTCCTCTTTCATGTCTAAAGTTGTCTGAGAGCGCCCTGCGCAACCCGAAAAGCGCGCTATTATAGGCAGTTAGCTTCGGGTGTCAACATGGCGCTCAGGTTCCTAAAACGCTCTCCAAATCCTTCGTGACGACGTCCATATCGCGGTCGCCGTCGATTACTTTCAGCAGTCCCTGGGCCCGGTAGTGAGGCATCAGGGGCGCCGTCTGGTCGTGGTAGGCCTTGAGCCTAGCCCCGACCGTCTCGGCATTGTCGTCCGCCCGGCGGGTAAACTCGGTCGACCCGCAGACGTCGCAGACCCCGGCCTTACGGGGCTGCTTAAACTTGTCGTGGTATCCTTCACCACACTTCGAGCAGGTAAACCGGCCCGTAATCCGTTCGATCAGCCTGGCGTCCGGGACCTCAACCTCGATCACGGCGTCGAGGCTAATTCCCTTATCCTTCAGCAACTTATCAAGCGCTTCCGCCTGCGGTACCGTGCGGGGGAAGCCGTCTAAAATAAAGCCCTGGGCACAATCCGCCTGGGTAATCCGTTCCGCGATCAACCCGACCATAATGTCGTCGGAGACCAGCTTTCCGGCATCCATCACCGCCTTGGCCTGCTTGCCGAGGGGTGTACCAGCTTTCACCGCCGCCCGCAGCATGTCGCCGGTCGAAAGTTGGACGATCCCATAGCGGTCCTGCAGACGTTTAGCCTGCGTACCTTTGCCACCCCCTGGTGGCCCCATCAGGATCAGACGCTTCCCCGCCATGGCGCCTTACTTTCCGCGCAGCCGCGATTTCTTCAAAAGCCCTTCATATTGGTGTGCCAACAGATGGGCCTGAACCTGCTGCACGGTATTGAGCGTGACGTTAACGACGATCATCAGGCTGGTGCCGCCGAAGTAGAACGGCACACTCAAGCGGCTGATAAGGAATTCGGGGATCAGGCAAACCACGATCAGATAGATCGATCCCAGAACCGTCAGGCGCGTCAGAACATAATCCAGATAGTCAGCCGTGTTCTTGCCGGGGCGAATGCCCGGAATGAAGCCGCCGTATTTGCGCAGGTTCTCGGCCGTCTCAGCGGGATTGAATACCACCGCCGTGTAGAAGAAGGCGAAGAATATGATGAGAACCGAATATAAAAACAGATAGAGCGGCTGGCCGCGGCCCAGCAACGCGCCCAGCGTATTGAGGAAGCCGCCGCCGGCAGTCGGCGCAGCACCCGCAGGGCCCTGGAAGCCGGCAATGGTCAGGGGCAGCAGCAGCAGCGAGCTAGCGAAAATCGGCGGGATGACGCCCGAGGTGTTGAGCTTCAAGGGCAGATGCGAGCTTTCGCCGCCGTAGACCTTGTTGCCCTGCTGTCGCTTTGGGTACTGCACCAAAATTCGTCGCTGCGCCTGTTCGACGAAGACGATGCCGGCGATGACGGCAACGGAGCCGACAGCCAACAGCGCGATGATGAACGGCGAGATGGCACCAGTGCGGCCCAGCTCGAGCAGATTGACGATGCCGCCCGGCAAGCCGGCGACGATGCCGGCGAAGATCAACAGCGAGATCCCCTGCCCGATGCCGCGCTCGCTGATCTGCTCGCCCAGCCACACCAGGAACATGGTGCCGCCGACAAGTGTGACGACAGTGGTGAATTTGAAGAACAGGCCGGGATTAAGAACGACCGGCAAGCCGCTGCTGCCCGTCGCGGATTCCAGACCGGACGCGATGCCGATGGCCTGCATCGCGGTGATCAGCACGGTGAGATAGCGCGTGTACTGATTCATCTTGATGCGTCCGGTCACGCCTTCCTTCTTCATCTGCTCGAGCGCCGGGCTGACCGAGGCGAAGAGCTGGATGATAATGGCGGCAGAGATGTACGGCATAATATTCAGCGCGAAGATGCTCATGCGTGAGAGCGCGCCGCCGGCAAAAACGTCGAACAGGCCGAGCACGCCGCGGCTTTGCGCCTTGATCACTTCGGCCATGGCGACGGGATCGATCCCCGGCAGGGTGATGAAGGTGCCCATGCGGTAAATCACCAAGGCCATCATCGCGAACACGATGCGGCGCTTGAGTTCCGTCGCCTTGGAGAAGACCCCAAGGTTCAGATTAGCGGCAATTTGGTCGGCAGCTGAGGCCATTTAGGCTCCGGGTAGAACGTACGATGGGCTTGGGCGGACGCCTAAGCTGCGGCCTTCGTCGGCTTCTTTCTCTTGGCGGCCGTCTTTTCGGCCTGCTTCTTGCTGCGCTCGGAGATGTCCTTCTTCAGGAGCTTCACCGAACCGCCGGCCTTTTCAATGGCTTCCAGCGCGCTCTTCGAGGCATGCATTGCTTCGACGTTCAGCTTTGCCTTCAGCTCGCCATCGCCGAGGAGACGCATGCCGTCGTGCGCGTGGCGCACGATGCCGGCTTCAACCAGAGCTTCGATGGTGACGGCGTTCTTGGCGTCAATGCGGCCGGCATCGACAGCGGCCTGGATGCGGCCGATGTTGACGGGCACGTACTTCTTGCGGCCGATGGAGGTGAACCCGCGCTTGGGCAAGCGGCGGAACAGCGGCATCTGGCCACCTTCGAAGCCTTTGATGGCCACGCCGGTACGCGCCTTCTGTCCCTTTACACCGCGGCCTGAGGTCTTGCCGAGGCCCGAGCCGATACCACGGCCCAGTTCCTTGGCGCGGTGCGTGGCGCCGGGGCGATTGCGAATTTCGTTCAGTTTCATTGCTTTAAATCCTTTACGCGAGCCTTCCCCTCGTCTCTTCGCGCCGCACCCCTAAAAGGATGCACCGCTGAGATAGGGAGGAGATCAGCCTTCGTCCACCTTCACGAGGTGTTTCACCTTGTTGATCATGCCCCGGACTTCGGGGGAATCCTGCAGCGTCGACGTACGGCGGATCTTATTCAGGCCGAGACCGATGAGGGTCGCGCGCTGATAAGCCTGGCGGCCGGCGGC
>CANJPG010000116.1 GCA_947476065.1 Fidelibacterota bacterium | reverse complement strand
GTGGACAAGCATACGTGGTCAGCGATGGATTTCGCGGATCAAACGGCGCTGGTCAAAACCGTGGTTTGCATGATCACCGCCGGCGATGTCTCCAAGACGGCGCGCGTCAATGTCGTTGAACCCACAGACATGACCGTGCTCGGCAAGTTTGATGGCTTGCGCTTGGCGATCCCCTAGAACAGCTCCGGCTTAAAACTTCCGCTTAAAATAAAACCGCATCCTTTTGCGCCGCGGCGCATTGGCGGCAGGAAGATATCAACTCCATAGCCCGAGGCTACCCATAAGAAAATCCTTTTCGGCCATCGCCCTCGCAGCTTTGTCTTTCCGGGGCGAGGCTGATTATTCTGCGGTGCTATCTTGGGGGATGAGGGAAAATGGCACTTCACTCTTACTACTCAAAGGGCGGCCCCTTTGCGCGCCGCTGCCTGTTGACGCTGGCCGCCAAAGGCCTCAATTACACGGCGCACTCCCTAGACATCGGCAAACAAGAACACCGCACGGCTGCCATGCTGGCGATCAATCCGCGCGGGGCGCTGCCGCTGCTGCAGGATGGGGATCTCCTTGTGCGGGAATCCCAAGCGGTCATGTTTTACCTCGACCGCGCCTATCCTGATCCGCCGCTCTATGGCCGCACGCCGCAGGAAGCTGCGGCAGTCATGCAGGAGATCGCCGAGCAGGCTTCCTATCTCGAAGGTCCGTTGAAGGCGATACTGGGGCCGTTGCTGTTCGGCCAGCGCGTCGAAAAATTGGAAGAGGCGGTGTCGGCGGCGGCGACATCTTTGCGCGGCGAATTTGATAAGCTCGAGGCGCGGTTGCAAAAGCAGGCCTATCTGACCGGCGATCTGCTTTCGGCGGCCGATATCAATAGCTATCCGTTTTTTCCGGCACTCGAGCGCGCCCTTAAGCAGCCGCAAGTCTCGAACCTGAGCCTCGGGCTGACGCCTTTTTCCAAATGCTATCCCGCCGTCGGCCGTTGGATGGCGGTGATGGAGTCCATCGGCGGCGCCGACTAGTGCGCCAAAGGATCGGGGCGGATCTGGAAGTGCACCAGCTGTGGGCCGTCGCCATTATTGCCGCCCTCCTGGTGCCACACCGGAATCATGCCATAAGTCGTCCATAGGCCGCGCCCTTTCCAACCGGCCTTGGCGTCGTCGATCCGTCCGTCGACGCCGCGGGCATAGGCGCCCATCGGATATGGCACGCGCATGGTGATGACTTTGCCCGTGTCGGGCATCACCGCCAGCATCGAGTCCGACCACGTACCCGGCGTCATCACCACGTTCTCGCCGAGACCCAGGGTGTTGTACTGGTCGACCCAGGTCAGGTAGTTCCAGTCGGCCTGGACGCCGCCTGAATTGGGAATGCGCGGTCCGGGTAGGTCCTGAAAACTCCAGCCTTCGGGGCAATGCTGGCCGGTGGCTGTGGGACCGCTGAGCACTTTGCATTTGCTGCGGTCGAAGCGGCCCATCTTGCCGTTGGCGAAACTGATCCAGGCAATGCCTTGCGTGTCGAGGCTCACGCCGCGCCCGCCAAAGGCAACATAGTCGCCGTTCGGCAACTGCGGCGGCTGGTAAATCTCCGTCTTGCACGTCTCCGGCGGCCGGCTGCCTTTTTCAAAGCGCAGGATCGCGCTGGGAAAGGCGGTGTTCTGGGCATACCACACACTGTCGTCCAGCGGGCTGATATCCACGCCATACTGACCGCCCACGATTTGGGTGTCCCTTTTTGGATCGCTCGGCTGGCCGGGCTTGTTCCACTGCGCGCGATCACCGGTAATTGTGGCCCCTTTGGTATCGGCCACGGCCTTGGTCATGCTCTTTTCTTTGGTGTCCAGCACCATGGGGCACCAGCCTTGGGCCTTCTGCGCATCCTTCGTCTCGTCATAGATCTTCGTCGAAAGCCAGCCGATGACGTCGGAGCCGGGGCCGGTGAAGAAAATCGTCTCGTCCTTGTCGCGCGCGAACGTTAGATGGTGAACGCCGTAGCACAGCGGAATGCCGGTCAGCTTCTTTGTCGCCGGGTCATACATCACTGCGAGCGCCGCGCCACGATTGCGTTTGGGGTAATACTTGGCGAAGGCATTGGAGCTTTCACTGCTACAGAAGGCCGGCGGCGTCACCGGCGTCGCGATCGACCGGCCCATATCGGCAGCCCATAGCCGCCCCTTGGAATCCAGCATGGTGTTGTGGGGCTGCAGATTAATATCGTGCTGATCGGATAGGCCCGTCATCTGGCCCGCGGTATCGACAGCAACACCGTAAGGAATTTCCGTGGGCGTGTGGGTTTTCGGATCAAGCATCTCGAGCGTGCCCGCAAATACTCCCGACGCGTAAACCGGACCGTAGCCATTCAGGGTTGGATTGCGGCGATCCGTCGAAGACGTATCATGCACGAAGCGCCCATTGCCCCAGTCCCACAAACTCACCACGACATTGCGCTCGATGCCGCTGGGGCGGGGCGGTGTCTCCTTGGGGATTTCGCCGGCGGCAATCCGCTTAGTCCAGTCGGCCATCATTTTGAGCGTGATGTCATAGCCGAGGCCGGTAAACACGTTCTTCATGGCAGCGGCCTGCTGCGCGCCGTGATTGCCGATGGCCTGGTCGCCCGCGGGCCGCGCCATGGTGATGCGCTCCGCCCAGCCTTCCAGCGTATTGTTGGCTAATTCCCGCGTCGCCCGGTCGCCCACCTGATGGCAGTGGCCGCAGTCCTCGCGCAATTGCGCAAACCACTGTTGCTGACTTTTGATGACGGGCGGAATGCCGTTGCCGTTCGCCCCCGTGCCGGGAAACGCCGCGGCCGACGGCGGATTGATCAGCGCGTACCAATAATTCGCCGGATAGTATTCGGCGGCGGCCTTTGCATCCGGCGCGACAATAGCCGTCAGATCTACGCGCCCGCCCGGCGCGCCGGTGACGGAAGTCGATTCGATAAGGCCGTATCCTCGCACAAAAATTCTGTAGTGTGCTTTCGGCAACTCGGGCAGCACGTAACGGCCCTGGTCATCAGTCACCACAATCTTGATGAAGCGTGTGGGCAGATCGGTCGTCTCGGCGATGACCCAGACACCGGCCTCGGGGCCCTTTGTGCTTTTGACCACCCCGGCGATGACGTCAGCGGCACTCGGCACATCGGCGGACGCAGCGCCCGCAGGCCGGATGGCCACCAGGCACGTCGCAGCCAGCAAAGCTGAAATGATTTGCTTTTTCATGTCTTGCCCTCCCCGGCGGCGGTTATTTGAGCACTAACGTTAGTTCGGCTCAACGCCCGCATTTTTTGACTGTGATACCAATAGTTTCTATGATCCGCTGCACCCCTGGTATGGACGGGAGACCATGCTTTCCAATCAATACGCCGGGCTTGATTTCGATCTGGGCGAAACCGCAGACATGCTACGGCTTTCGGTCGCGAACTTTGCCGCGGCGGAAATCGCCCCGCGGGCCGTCGAGATCGACCGCAGCAACGAATTTCCCGCCGACCTTTGGCGTAAGCTCGGCACGCTGGGTGTGCTCGGCATCACGGCGCCGGAAGAGTACGGTGGCGCCGGCATGGGATATCTCGAGCATGCGGTGGCCATGGAAGAAATCAGCCGCGCTTCGGCCTCGGTCGGGCTCAGCTACGGCGCCCACTCCAATCTTTGCGTCAATCAGATCAAACTCAACGGTACCTCGGAACAGCGCGCCCGCTACCTGTCCAAGCTGATCAGCGGCGCCCATGTGGGCGCGCTGGCCATGTCTGAGACCGGAGCAGGCTCGGATGTCGTCTCCATGCGCCTACGTGCCGAGAAGAAGGGGCAGCGCTATGTCCTCAACGGCACGAAGATGTGGATCACTAACGGCCCTGATGCCGATACGCTGGTCGTCTATGCCAAGACCGATCCGGCAGCCGGTTCGCGTGGCATCACGGCCTTCATTGTCGAAAAAACGTTCAAGGGATTTTCCGTCGCCCAGAAGTTGGACAAGCTCGGCATGCGCGGCTCGAATACCGGTGAATTGGTGTTTGAAGATTGCGAAGTTCCCGAGGAAAACATCCTGGGTGAACTCAACGGCGGCGTGCGCGTGCTGATGAGCGGCCTCGATTACGAGCGCGCCGTTCTGGCCGCCGGGCCGCTCGGCATCATGCAGGCCTGCATGGATGTAGTGTTGCCCTATGTTCACGAACGCGAACAGTTCGGCAAGGCCATCGGCGAGTTCCAGCTCATCCAAGCCAAGCTCGCCGATATGTATACGACCATGAATGCCTGCAAGGCCTATGTCTATGCCGTCGCCAAGGCCTGCGACCGCAGCGGGCCGACGCGCAAGGACTCTGCTGGCGCCATTCTCTATGCCGCCGAGAAGGCCACCTGGATGGCGCTCGAGGCAATCCAATGCCTGGGCGGTAACGGCTACACCAATGAATATCCTGTGGGGCGCTTGCTGCGCGACGCTAAGCTTTACGAGATCGGCGCGGGCACGTCCGAAATTCGCCGCATGCTGATCGGCCGCGAACTCTTCGCTGAAACCGCCTAGGACTGCACATGCCTGTACTCACATCATCTGTGGACCGCGGCTCCGAAGCCTTTGCTGCCAACAAGGCAGCGATGCAACGGCTGGTCGAAGAGTTGTCGACCCGTGCGGCCGAAGCCGCGCTTGGCGGTGGCGATGTTGCCCGCAAGCGCCACGCCGGGCGTGGGAAGTTGTTGCCGCGCGAGCGCATCGCGAAACTGCTTGACGCAGGGTCGCCCTTTCTCGAGGTGGGGCAGCTGGCGGGCTATGGCATGTACGACGGCGAAGCTCCGTCGGCGGGCTTGATCGCTGGCGTCGGCCGCGTGGAAAAGCGCGAGGTCCTAGTCATCGCCAACGACGCCACGGTCAAGGGCGGCGCCTACTTTCCAATGACGGTGAAAAAACACCTCAGGGCGCAAGAGATCGCGGAGCAGAACCATCTGCCCTGCATCTATCTTGTAGACAGCGGCGGCGCTAACCTGCCGCACCAAGCCGAGGTGTTTCCCGACCGCGAGCACTTTGGCAGGATCTTCTACAACCAGGCCCGTATGAGTGCCGCCGGGCTGCCGCAAATCGCCTGCGTGATGGGCTCCTGCACGGCCGGCGGCGCATACGTGCCCGCCATGTCGGATGAAACCGTCATCGTGCGCAACCAGGGCACCATCTTCCTAGGTGGACCGCCGCTGGTTAAGGCAGCTACCGGCGAGATCATCTCCGCCGAAGAACTGGGCGGCGCCGAAACTCACAGCCGCAAGTCCGGCGTGGTCGATCATGTGGCCGAGAACGACGAGCATGCGCTTGCGATTGTGCGCTCCATTGTCGCCAAACTGAATGCGGCCAAGCCGGCGAGTGTCCTTCTGAAAGCCCCAGCGGCACCCTTGTACGATCCTGCGGATATCTATGGCATCGTGCCGCAAGATGTGCGCGCTCCCTATGACGTGCGCGAGATTATTGCCCGCATCGTCGATTGCTCGCACTTCGACGAATTCAAAGCAGCCTACGGCACAACGCTCGTCTGCGGGGATGCGCATATCTGGGGTCAGCCGGTGGCTATTCTTGCCAATAACGGCGTGCTGTTTTCAGAAAGCGCCCTGAAAGCCGCGCACTTTACTGAACTGGCCGCCAAGCGCAAAAAGCCGCTGGTGTTTCTGCAGAACATTTCGGGTTTCATGGTCGGCGGCAAGTACGAAGCCGGCGGTATCGCCAAGGATGGCGCGAAGATGGTCACGGCGGTTGCCTGCGCCGAGGTGCCTAAATTCACGGTCATCATCGGCGGCAGCTTCGGCGCCGGAAACTACGGCATGTGCGGCCGCGCCTACAGCCCGCGTTTTCTCTTCAGCTGGCCAAATAGCAGGATTTCGGTGATGGGCGGCGAGCAGGCGGCCGCCGTGCTGGCGACCATTCGTCGCGACGCCCTCGAAGCTAAAGGCGAGACATGGTCGACGGACGACGAAAACACTTTTAAGGCCCCGATCCGTGAACGATACGAGACCGAGGGCAACCCGTATTATGCAACCGCCCGGCTGTGGGACGATGGCATCATCGACCCTGCCGCCACGCGCGACGTCTTGGGCCTGGCGATCTCCGCTAGTCTCAATGCGCCTATTCCGGAGACGCGCTTCGGCGTCTTCAGGATGTAGGTGGTGTTCACCAGCCTGCTGATCGCGAACCGGGGCGAGATCGCGTGCCGTATCATACGGACCGCACGGCGCATGGGAATACGCACGATTGCGGTCTACTCCGAGGCCGATGCCCAGGCCCTCCATGTCAAACACGCCGATGTGGCCATACCGATTGGACCGGCGCCGGCGAAACAAAGCTATCTCGATGGCGAGCGCATTATTGAAGCCGCACGCCAAGCCGGCGCTGAGGCCATCCACCCCGGCTACGGCTTTTTGTCCGAAAACGCCGACTTTGCCGAGGCTGTAATTCAAGCAGGCTTGATCTGGGTTGGCCCGCCCGCCGCGGCCATCCGCG
>CANJPG010000115.1 GCA_947476065.1 Fidelibacterota bacterium | reverse complement strand
TGTTGCTAAACACGCCGAGGGCGCTGGCGGTCGCGATGGCGGCAATGCCGACGGCGATCTGCTTGGCGTGGCTGGTGCGGGCGGGTTTCTTCTTGCGAATGGCCATGGGAATACCTTTCCAGTGTGAGTAATGCGGGGCGGGTGAATTCAGTTGTCACCTTCAACGCCACATTGCCCCGAGAGTTCCCGGAAAAGAGACGCGAATCCTACTGCAGAAAATTCGACAGGATATCTGCGGTGCGCACGCCGGCCTTCTGCAGTTGCAAATAGATCGTCGGCAGATTGGTCTGCAGATAGTCGGCGCCCAGGTCAAAAGGCACAGCCGGCGTATAGGGATTGCCGTAACCGACGGAGGTGGACTGGGCCAAGGCCAAGGTGTCCTTCATCCAGTCGGTCGGCGTGCCGCTGCCCCAGGCCCACCTGTCGGCTTGGGTGATGCGGCTGTTGAGATCGGCGGCGATCTCCCGCCACGGACGCCCAGTGGCCTCCAGCAGGCCGTAGTCCCACAGGCCGTGCATGTTGGTGTCGCGGCCCATGAACTTGCCTTTCGTGAGATTGCCGCCCAGGTCGTCGGCGTAACCCGCATGCAGAGGCTGGTGCATGTCGCCGATGAAATGCGCGGCAAACCGCAGCGCATCGCGCGAGAAGGCGCGGCGCATCTCGCCGGCCTGTATCAGCGCCTGGGCCGAGACGCAGCTGACCTCCGGCGTGCAGTCGCGCGCGGGCTCGAAAGCCGTCGCACCGCGCGGCACATTTACATAGTGATAGGGCCCGGTTTCCTTGCGCCACGGACGCACCTCGTCGGGCCACAGGCAATTTTCAACAAAGGCGTCCTTGCCCTCGGCCTCGAGAATGAACGACACCTTCGCGCGCACCTCGGGCTTCATTTGCTCCCAGGCAATGGCGCAGACGATGCGGTGTCCGTCATAGCCCCAGGCCAGCGCGTGGCCAGGACGCACGCCCGCGAGCAGCAGCACAACAAGAACGCTGAGAATGAAGCGCATGAGAACGGCTATTTGAACGTCGTCACGACAAAGACAAACGGCGTTTTGCCGATGTTGGTGAACTGGTGCAGCAGCGTGGGCGGAATGTACCAGACTTTACCTTCCGGAACCGGACCCTTCTCGGTCCATGTCTTGTCGCCGTCCTGGAAGTTCACTTCGACTTCGGCCGGGCTCAACACCACCAACACCTGACCGGTGCCCGGCGGCGGATGCAGCGCTGCCTGATGCTCGCCCGGCGGATAAGTGACATGCGTGATCGTCAACCGCTCGTTCTCCAGCACCTTCACGCGCTCGGCGGCGGCATGAGCATGCGACGCGGCCAGACCAAGCGAGGCCGTCATAGCGGCGATGCGAAAAATATTCATGATGTCCTTCCGTTGTTCCGTCATCCAGCATAGCGGCGCGGGCGCGCCGGCCAACCTAAATTACGCGGGCTGCAGCCACACCTTGGCTCCTGCGACCAGAGTTCCCGGCACCTCGGGCGTGCAATAAACCCCGATTTCATTGTTGAAATCCTCGACCACGGTGCGCATTAGCTTGGCATTCCTGTCCGCGGTCGCGGGATCAATTGTAATCATGCTGCAACGTTCGATAGGCCGGTCGACCCGCAGACGCAAGGGGCTGTCCTCGAAAACCAGGCGTCCGCCGATCCAATCGCGTTCCAGGCCGCGATCGATGACGATGTTGGGCCGGAAGCGTAGAGCCTCGACCGCGCCTTCGGATTTGTCGGCCAGATTATCCAGCGTCTGCCTCCCGACGAGCGAAACCGGCATGCTGTCGAAGGTGCCGCGCGCGAGGCGGATAAGGCCGACATCGGCGCCCGCCTCAGCCGATAGGCGGGCGGTGAGCTCGGGCGCGGTCACCTCATGAACACTGTTGTCATCCATCGTCACATGTACGCGCGAGGCCTTCGGACGAGCATCGTCCTCATAGCGCGCCTGCCAGAGGATCATGCCGGCGAAGATGCGCCCAGTCGCCCAGGGGAAGCGCGACATGTCGGCGGTTTTCAGGAAGGCGTACTGGCGGTCACCGTCGAGGCCGTTCCAGCGCACGTCAACGCCTGCTACCGTTTGCCCCGCATGGACTTGACGGGATAGCGGTGGATTTCAGCGACCCGGCCTATTTCGACCCGGCCGCCCATGACCTAGAGTACGCCCGCGGCTTTAGCGGCGCGCACGCCGGCGATCACTTGATCGGCCTGGGCATCGGTCATGCTGGCGAACAGCGGCAGGCAGATTTGGCGGTTGCAGGCGATTTCCGACTGCGTCAGATCGCCGGGGTCGAGATGCTTCAGCACCTCATTCTTGTGCAGCGGCACTTCGTAGACTTCGCCGCTGCAGTTCACGCCGTGGTTTTCGCGCAGCCACGCCTTCACGGTCTTGCGGTCCACGCCGTCCGGTAGCATCGCCACATATTTATAGCCGTTGTAGACGCAGCCCTTGGGAACTGCGAATGGCTTGAGCCCGGCGGCGCCGTCACCCAGCGCCGCGTCATAGCGTTCGGCAATGCGCCGACGTGCCTTGATCATGGCGGGGAAGTTTTGCAGATGGCGCAGCCCGATGATCGCATGCGGCTCGGACATGCGCCAATTGTAGCCCATGCGGATATGCGTGTTGGTGAGGAATCCCGCCTTGCCCTGGTCGCGGTAAAGCCGCGCTTCCTCGGCCATGCGGTCGTCGTCGGTGACGATCACGCCGCCTTCCGCGCTGGTCATGACCTTGGTCGGATAAAAACTGAACGACCCAGCAAGGCCAAACGTCCCCGCGTGTTTGCCGTCGAGCGTCGAGCCCTGCGCGTGGGCCGCATCTTCCATCAGCCAGATGCCTTTCTTCTTGGCAAAGGCGGCGATGGCCGGCATCTCGGCGGTCACAAAACCAGCGATGTGCACAATCATGATACCGACAGTGTTAGGCGTAATGCGGCGCTCGATTTCCACCAGGCTGGTGGACAGCGTGGCGATGTCGGTGTCCATCAGCACCGGTGTGCCGCCCGCCGAAATCACTGCCGCCGCCGTGGCGAAGAAGGTATTGGCCGGCACAAGCACGTCTTTGCCCGTGATGTTCATGGCGCGCAGCATGATTTCCAGCGAGGCCGTGCCGCTGTTGACCACCACTGCATGTTTGACGGCCATGCTTTTCGATAATTCGGCCTCGAATTGCTCGCCGTAGGGCCCCAGCGTCAGGCGGCCCGTTTCTAGCACTTCGGAGATGCGCGCGGTGATCCAGGCGCGGTCTTCGGGCGAGAAGTCGATGCGGGTGGGGGGAACCTGAGGGAGGGAAGACATCGGGGCAGCCTTATGTGTTTCTGCGGCCCGCAATCTATCCAAAATAGCGTGCGCCGATAATACAAAGTTTGAACCGTCCGCCGCCCTGTCGTATTGATCACTTTCATCGCGGGGACCCACGAATCATGGCGACGGCTGTAGACATTAACGGCGAAACTCCGTCCGGCAAGGGCGCCGCTGACGAGAATTTCCCGGTCGGATCATGGCTGATCCCCGCCGACCTACGCCCCCATGTAGCATCGTACTACGCCTTCGCCCGCGCCATTGATGACATCGCCGACAACCCCGCCCTGCCCGCCGGGGAAAAAATCGCGCGCCTTGATGGATTCGCTGGAGCCCTTGAGGGCCGCAACCCCGGCCCCGCTTACGCTAAAGCCCACGCCCTGCGCGCGACATTGCAAGCCACCGGCATATCCGCCGCCCATGGCCTCGACCTGATTTCGGCCTTCAAGCAGGATGCCGTGAAACCGCGCTACGAGACCTGGGACGAACTGATCGACTACTGCCTTCGGTCTGCATCCCCGGTCGGGCGCTTCCTCTGCGATCTGCACGGCGAAGACAAGGCGCTCTATCCGCTGTCAGACGCGCTGTGTAACGCGCTGCAGGTCATCAACCACCTGCAAGACTGTGCCAAGGATTACGCCGAGATGGATCGGGTCTATCTGCCCGAAGTGTGGATGCGGGGCGAAGGTACCACCGTCGCTGATCTGAGGAACCCCTCCGCCACGCCGGGCCTGCGCCGTGTGCTCGACCGTTGCGTCGCCGGTACGGAAATATTGCTAATCGAAGCGCGCCGGTTGCCGGGGGCGATGAAACACCGCCGCCTCGCCGCCGAAACCGCGGCCATCGTCGCCGTTGCCGACAAACTCACCGCGCGCCTTGCCCGCGAAGACCCTCTGGCGACACGCGTTGCACTGACTCCGCTGCAATACGCCGGCGCCATGGGCCGGGGCTTGCTGCGGCTGTTGTTTTAAGGTCCGCGCGCCATGATCGGCTTCGTCGCGTTCTTCGGACTCGCCGCCTGGCTCTACCTGTACTTCGCCCACTCCGGATTCTGGCGCGCCGATCAGCGGCTGCCGGCAAAGCCCGAGCCGGTGCGGGACTGGCCCACCGTCGTCGCCATCGTGCCGGCGCGCAATGAAGCCGACAGCATTGGCGCTATGACCACCGCATTGCTGGCGCAGGATTATCGGGGCGCTTTGCGCATTATTGTCGTCGACGACGCCAGCACCGACGGCACCGCCGATCTCGCGCGCGCTTCCATAACCGGGAGCAGCCCGCACAAACTCGACGTCATCACAGGCCAGCCGCTGGTGCCGGGATGGACCGGCAAGCTTTGGGCGCTCAACAGCGGCCTGCGCCATGCCGAGGCCATGCCGCACGACTACATCTGGTTCACCGACGCCGACATCGTGCACCCGCCGGAAACACTTACGCGGCTCGTCTCGAAAGCCGTCAACGACAAACGCGATCTGGTGTCGCTGATGGTGCGCCTGCGCTGTGTCAGCTTCTGGGAGCATCGCCTGGTGCCCGCGTTCATTTTCTTTTTCCAGATGCTCTATCCCTTCGCCGCCGCCAACGACGACCGCGCGCGCACCGCCGCAGCCGCCGGCGGCTGTGTGTTGCTGGCCTGCGGCGCCCTGCGCAATGCGGGCGGCCTTGCGGTCATCAGCGACCGCGTCATCGACGACTGCGCCCTGGCGTCGATCATCAAACGCTCCGGTGGGCGCATCTGGCTGGGCCTAGCCGGCGCCAGCTATTCCTTGCGCGCTGCCGACACCCTGGGGCCCTTGTGGTCCATGGTGCGCCGGACAGCATTCACCCAGCTCTACTATTCTCGGGCGCTCCTGCTCGGGACCTTGATGGGTTTGGGGCTGGTCTTTGCTGGGCCGACGCTTGTGGTCCTGAGCTCACCCTGGCATCAGCATATCCTTGCAACCCTGGCGGGGCTGGCGGCCTGGGCGCTGATGGCAAAAGCCTATGCGCCCACGCTGCGGGACTATGGGCGAAGCCCTTGGGAAGGCTGGTTATTACCGTTCAGCGCCGCACTGTATGCCGCCATGACGGTCGATTCGGCCGTGGCCCACTGGCAACGCCGCGGCGGCCAGTGGAAAGGCCGCCACTATGGGCCTTCATAGCGGACGCGTTATCTGTCACAATTCCTTGTGGAAACAAGTCGTTGGGGGGCGGTCCGGGGTGGGCGGCCCAGCCAGGCCAAACCTGCAATCTGACGCGCGACATTTAAGTCGTCACCGGCACGTGGGGCCTCTAGAAACCGCGGCCCGCTGCGACTGCTAAAGCCACGATTGCTGCGGCGGCGACGAGAGCCGGCAACGGCCGACCCGGGGAACAGAAGGCAAAACGCTTGGCACATCTTTCGACACCGCTGCTGGACAGCGTTGATTCCGTCCAAAAACTGCGCGCGCTGTCTCCCGGTCAGCTGCGGCAACTGTCGGATGAATTGCGCGCCGAAACCATCGACGCCGCATCGGTCACCGGCGGCCACTTCGGTGCCGGATTGGGCGTGGTCGAACTGACCGTTGCGCTGCATTACGTTTTTAATACACCCGCCGACCGCCTGATCTGGGACGTCAGCCACCAGGCCTATCCCCACAAGATCCTCACCGGCCGGCGCAAAGGCATGCGCACGATCCGCAAGAAGGGCGGCCTTTACGGCTTCACCCTGCGCCGCGAAAGCGAATTCGACCCTTTTGGCACGGCCCATAGCTCGACCTCGATCTCCGCCGCCCTCGGCATGGCCTCCGCCCGCGATCACAAGAATGCCGACAATCACGTTGTCGCCGTGATCGGCGATGGCGCCATGAGCGCCGGCATGGCTTACGAAGCGTTGAACAATGCCGGCGCCTTAGGCAGCCGCATGACGGTGATCCTCAACGACAACGGCATGTCCATCGCCGCTTCAGTTGGCGCGCTGACCGATTACCTCAAGGACCTGCTGAAGGCCCGCCCGCTGCTCACCGCCGGCGAAATCCAGGCGGCCATGAGCGCGCAGTCGGACAAACTCCAGGCAAACGCTACGCTGTTCGACCAGTTGGGCTGCACCTATATCGGCCCCATCGACGGCCACAACGTCGAGCACCTGGTGCAGGTGCTCTCGAGCGTGCGCACCAACCAGACCGGCCCCGTGGTGCTGCATGTCGTCACCGAGAAGGGCAAAGGCCATCCCTTCACCGCGCCCAATGCCGAGAACTACCACGCCCTCGACCGCTTCGATCCGGTGACCAAGGAAATCCAAAAGGCGAAATCGGGCGCGCCGACCTACACCAAGATCTTCGCCCAGGCCTTGATCGAAGAGGCTGAGCGCGACAACGACATCATCGCCATCACTGCGGCCATGCCCAGCGGAACAGGCCTGGATGCGTTTCAGAAACGTTTCCCGAAACGGTTTCACGACGTCG
>CANJPG010000114.1 GCA_947476065.1 Fidelibacterota bacterium | reverse complement strand
TTCAGCCCGATGCGCAAGTAAGGCACGTCGGGCGGGAAGGCGCCCCTGAGCCGCGAGGGCATCATGGGGTCCAACAGCACGAAGACGCCGCGGTCGGTGGCGCGGCGGATGAGGCGGCCAAAGGCTTGTTTGAGGCGCAGACGCGTCACAGCGTCGTCGTAGCCTTTTTTGCCGAAGGCCGTGCGCCGCGCCTTGTGCAGGATGTCGGGGCGCGGCCAAGGCACGCGGTCGAACACGACGAGGCGCAAACTGCGGCCCGGCACGTCCACACCTTCACGCACGGCATCGGTTCCCAAAAGACAGGCGTCTTCCTCGGCGCGGAAAATATCGACGAGTGTTGAGATATCCATAGCGTCGACGTGTTGCGCATAAAGAGGGATGCCGGCGTCGTCGAGGGCCGGCGCGATCTGTTTGTGCACTTCACGCAGTCTGGATATAGCGGTGAACAGACCCAGCGCGCCGCCGTGGGCGGCCATGAACAGCTCGCGGTAGGCCGCGGCGACCTGGGCCAAATCGTCCTTCCTGACATCGGTGACGACGATGACCTTGGTGCGGTCGATGTAGTTAAAGGGCGAGATCAGCGAGGTGCGTTCCACCGGCGGCGCCAGATGCACGGCGCCGACGCGGGCTTCGGCATAGCTCCAGTCGGCCGCCTGATCCTCTTCGCCGTTCAATAGTGTTGCCGAGGTCACCACCATGCCGTGGGTATGATCGGCGAGCGACCTCGCGAAGGGCAGGGTGGGGTCGATCCAATGTCGGTGCAGGCCGACATCGACCTCCTGGCCGCCTTCGCGGTCCACCGAAAACCAATCCACGAATTCTTTGGGCGTCTCCGCCGCCAGCGCACCCAACATGGAGCGCCAGGCGGCGACCGGAATCGCACCGCGGCGCTCCAGCGTGCGCATCAGCCCCTCGATGCGGCTTTTGCTGTTGCTGTCGAGGGTGGAGGCCTCGGCGTCCAATTTGCGCGCGAAGCCCTGGATCAGGCGGCGCAGCGGCAACTCCAGGCGCATCAGCGCGGTGTCGAGCGTCTTGGCCGCTTCGGCCAGCCCATCGGCCAGCGGCGCGATGTCGGTTTCCAGTGAATAGGGCGAGCCGGTGTCAGAGCGCGATAGCACTTGATTGCGGATCAGCGCGAGGAAGGCTTCGGTCGCGCCATGGGGCACGCCGTCCTTCACACGGTTGCGCCAGCCTTGCCCGGGCAACGCGCGAGCGCCGTCCAGCACTTCGTTGAGGGCGATGACCAGATCGCCGTCGGTGGTGAGGCTGCCGCCTTCGCCGCTGGCAATCATGTCTTCGGCGCGGCGTTTGAGGCCGCGGGCGCGCGAGCGGATGGCATTACCTTCGGCGCCCAGCAGCCAACGCCGGAGGTCGGCGGCTTCCAGGCCCGACAGATGCGCCGAGAAGGCGGAATCCGCCGCATCAAAAATGTGGTGGCCTTCATCAAACACGTACCGTGTCGGCCGCACGGCGTCGTCGATGCCGCCCAAGGCCGCCTGCACCATCACCAGCGCATGATTGGCGACGACGATGTCGGCATGGCGCGCACGGCGCACGGTGCGCTCGATGAAACACTTCTGATAATGCTGGCAGGCCGCGTAAATGCATTCGCCGCGCCGGTCAGCCAAACCCAGCGTGCGCTCGCGGCCCATGATTTCGGGCAGCCATCCGGGCAGATCGCCGCCGATCATGTCGCCGTTACGCGTCGCACTCGCCCAGCGCGAGATGAGACCGAGCGCGATGGCGTCGCCGGGCTGGGTCTGCAGGCGATTGACCGCGTCTTCGTAATTCAGAAGGCAAATATAGTTTTCGCGGCCTTTGCGGATGACCACCTTGCGCTTTTTCTCTTCGGGGTCGGGATGCAGGCGATCCAGTTCCTGATCCAACTGGCGCTGAAGATTGCGCGTGAAGGTGGCCAGCCAGACGGTGCCTTGGTTGCGCTCGGCCCAGAGGCTGGCGGGCGCGACATAGCCGAGTGTTTTGCCGGTGCCGGTGCCGGCTTCGGCGAGGACCACCAGCGGCTGATCGGGCGCGGGGCGCGGCTGAAAGGCGGCGGTGACGGTGCGGGTATAGGCGCGCTGCACGTCGCGGGGTTCGGCGTGGGAGCCCAGCAACTGCACGAGGCGTCCTTCGCTTTCCGCAGGGTCGATGGGCTGACTGCCGGGCGGGGGCGGCGGTGCCCGTTCCTCCCATTCGGGCAGGCGCATCCAGACGCGCAGGCCCGCGGCCGGGCCAAATCCCTTGTTGGCTTCACCGCCGCCGAGGGCGGCTAACACACTCGCCCCCCACAGCCAGCCGCCGCGCTGCATGGCCCCGGCGATATCGGCCAAAGGCTTGGCGGCGAGATCGTCGAGGTGGGTGAGATCGGTGAGTAGTGTTTTCACCGCCTGCAACAGGGCGAGTGGACGGTCTTCGAGTGCGCCGGGGTGGCGCAGATTCAAGGCTTCGGTGAGGCCCGCCACGGTCGGCAGGCAGAAAGCACCTGGGCGCACAAAGGCAAATAATTCGAGCACGTCGTGGGCCGGGAAGCGCTCCTGCTTCAGCCGCGCAGCCGTGGCGGGGCCATGGCAGAGGATGGGACGCGCGCTGCTCATGCGCTGGCCGACGCTGCGCACAGGTTTTACGGAAATCTCGCCGCCCGGATCCAGCACCGCGGCCTGGGTCCAGTCGGCCACGACGACAGGCACATCGGGCAGCAGGATGCGGCGGGGGGAATGGCCGAAGGGAGACATGGCGGTCATGGCTGGAGTCCAAGACCTGTAGCGGCTGAGGCTGCTGGAGGCAAGGAGTCCTGGCGTCGCCGGGACTTTAGGCGCTGAAACCGCCGTGCAGTTGCTGCGTCGGCTCGATGATAGCGCCTTCGAAGGGGCGCAGGCACAACAGGCTGCCGGGGAGCTCGGCGGTGCGCGGGCCGACGGTGGACAGCACGACCCGGCTGTGAGGCAGCGGCGTGTAAACCGTGGTGCCGGAGAAGTTCAGCGCGATGGCCAGGCGCTGTTCACCCCAGAGCCGTTCATAGGTGAGCACGTCGCCGCGGCTTTCAATGATGCCATAACCGCCCACGCACAGGGCCGGTGTGCGCTGGCACAGTGCGATGAGGTCGCGTGTGAGCCGCAGCAGCGACGCCGCATCGGCGCGCTGGCTTTCGACGTTGCGCACTGCAAAGTCGCCGTTGAGCGGCAGCCAGGGTGTGGCCGTGGTGAAGCCCGCGTGAGGACTGCCGTCCCAGGGCATCGGCGTGCGCACGGGGTCGCGCCCGGAGCCAAAGCCAGGCACGCGCAGCTCCCACGGATCGCGGACCTGTTCGGGCGAAATGGGCACATCGGCGAGGCCGAGCTCGTCCGCGTAATACAGCGTCGGCGTGCCGCGCAGCGTCAGCAATAGCATGGTGGCGAGCGCCGCGCTGTCCGCGCCGACACGCGAGGCAATGCGCGTGCGATCGTGATTGCCCAGCACCCAGTTGGGCCAGCACCCAGGCGGCAACAGACCGTCGTATTGGGTGATGAGATCGCCGATGGCCGAAGCCTTCCAGGTGGCGCCGATGAGGTGGAAGTTGAACGGCAGCTGCACACCGGGCGCGTGCGGTGTCCCGTAATAGGCCATGACTTTTTCCAGCGGCAGGTAGGCCTCGCCCACCAGCAGACGTGCGTCGTAGGCGTCGGTGACGCGCCGGAAACCGGCCAGCACCTCCTGCACCTCGGGCAGATCGACCTGATGTTTGCGCGCGAAGGTCAGTGTTGGCGACATGCCGGGGCGGAAATCGGGATTGGGCGGGTTGTCGGTGAGGTCCGGATCCTCGAACAGGTGATGCACAGTATCGAGACGGAAACCGTCGACGCCGCGCGCGAGCCAAAAGTGCAGCGCCTGGTGCATGGCCTCGCGCACCGCCGGATTGCGCCAGTTGAGGTCTGGCTGCTGCGGCAGATACGCGTGGTAATAATACTGGCCGGTAATCTCGTCGCGCGTCCAGGCCGGCCCGCCAAATTCCAACAGCCAGTTGTTGGGCGCAGCGCCGCTGGGCCTGGCGTCACGCCAGACGTACCAGTCGCGCTTCGGGTTGTCGGCGGACGCCCGGCTTTCCAGGAACCACGGATGCTGATCTGAGGTGTGGTTGGGTACAAAGTCCATGATCAGCTTCATGCCGCGGCGGTGCGTCTCGGCCAACAGATGGTCGAAATCGTCCAAGGTGCCGAAAATAGGGTCTATGCCGACGTAGTCCGAAACGTCGTAGCCGAAATCCGCCATCGGCGACGGATTGACGGGCGAGAGCCAGATGGCATCCACCCCAAGCCAGCGCAGGTAATCGAGGCGCTGTGTGATGCCGGCAAGATCGCCGATGCCGTCGCCGTTGCTGTCCTGGAACGAGCGCGGATAAATCTGGTAGATGACCCCGCGCTGCCACCAGGCAAAATCGCCGTTGTGCAGTTCCGCGGGCGTCATGGTGTGAACCGTGCCGCGATGAAGGCATCGATTTCGCCGAGCCAGCGATTGCGGATGTGGTCGGTCTCGTGAAACAGCTCGTGTTTTGCCGTGGGGAACTCCACCAGTTTGCAATGGGGCAGCCGCGCCGCGGCGACCTGGTGGCTTTCCGGGCGTACCAGGAATTCCTTGCCAGCGCTGCCAATGAGGATCGGCGTGCTGATAGCGGCAAGGAAGCCCGGCGCCAGCAGACGGCTGCTCAGCGCGAAGGCTGATTTGGCCCAGGCAAACGTCGGCCCGTCGACACGTAGGCGGGCTTGGTTCTCGAACCAATCGCGATGCACGAGGCAACGTTCTGCGTCGTGTGAGACGATACTGTTTTCGCCCGACAGGCGGTCGTCGTAGCGCCAGGGCCCTGAAGCGGGGCCTGCGGGAATGAAATGCCCGCCCAATCCCAGTGCCACAGCCAGCCGCGGAATGACGCGGGCAAGCACGCGCGGCAAGCCGCCGCTGGTGGGTTCGATCATTGGCGCCGACAGGACTGCGGCGTCGGCCAGTTTGGGATTTTCGTGTAGCGCGAGAAGCGCGATAGCTGCGCCCATCGAATGCGCCACGACCAAGCGGCGCTGCTTTGGCACGTGCGCTTCGATGAAGGCCGTGAGATCGGCGGCGTCGCGGTCGAAGTCTCGAGGGATCGTACGCTTGCTGCGCTCCGATCCTCCCTGGTCGCGCCAATCGAGGCACCACACCGCGAGGCCGCGGTCGGAGAGATCACGCAAGGTCTCGAAATATTTCTCGATGAACTCGGTGAAGCCGCCGAGCAAAACACAGTTGGCCGTGGCCTTCGCCGCAGCTAAGTGCGCCCAGCGCAGCGTAACCCCATCGGCGGCGGTGAATCGTCCCCAGCGCAGACCCGCCGGTTCCAGGAACCTGGGGGCCAGAGTCGGCGGCGCGGTGAGGAGAGGGGCTGCAACGTTCATGGGGTGAAATGCGTGTGCCTTCAGGCGCGGAATTTACCCAAAGAGCGCTCCCGCAACCCGCGAAACTTTAGAGACACCGCATGATGGTCGCTAAACCACTGTTCGCGTGTGGGTTTCGGCGCTTGACCGGCTGCGTCACCGCACCTAGCTTGCCCACCTCTTTCCCAGCCTCATGCCGCCGCACCTTATATATATGACCGACCTCAGCGACCTCGCCCGTCACAGCAATGCCTGGCCCTTTGCGGAAGCCCGCGCCCTTTGGGACGAGCGCTTGAAAGGCGCCGTGCCGGAAAAAGGCTACGTGCTGTTCGAGACCGGCTACGGGCCGTCGGGCTTGCCCCACATCGGCACCTTTGGCGAAGTGGTGCGCACGACGATGGTCAGGAAGGCCTTTGAGGCCTTGAACCCCGGCGTCAAGACGCGCCTGTTCGCCTTCTCCGACGACATGGACGGCCTGCGCAAGGTGCCGGACAACGTGCCCAACAAGGAGCTGATCGCGCCGCACCTCGGCAAGCCTTTGACCAGCATTCCCGATCCCTTTGGCACCCACGAAAGCTTCGGGCATCACAACAACGCGCGGCTGCGGGCATTCCTGGATTCCTTCGGCTTCGAATACGAGTTCCAGAGTGCGACGTCGATGTATCAAAGCGGCGCCTTCGACAAGGCTCTGCTGCGCGTACTCGAGAAATATGACGAGGTGATCGACGTCGTGCTGCCGACGCTGGGCCCTGAACGCCGCGCGACCTATTCGCCGTTCCTGCCCTTGTGCAAGAAGACCGGTGTGGTGCTGCAAGTGCCGATCATTGCCCGCGACGTAGGCGCAGGCACCGTCACCTACAAGGACGACGACGGCAGCGATATCACCGTGCCCGTTACCGGCGGCCACTGCAAACTTCAGTGGAAGTGCGACTGGGCCATGCGCTGGTATGCGCTCAACGTGGACTATGAGATGTCCGGCAAGGACCTGATCGACTCGGTGAAGCTCTCGGGGCGCATCTGCCGCATCCTGGGTGCGACGCCGCCGACCAATCTGACCTACGAGCTGTTCCTCGACGAAGAGGGCCAGAAGATCTCCAAGTCCAAGGGCAACGGCTTGTCGGTCGAGGATTGGCTGAAGTACGCGCCGCCGGAAAGCCTCGCGCTCTATATGTTCCAGAAGCCCAAGACGGCCAAGCGCCTGTTCTTCGACGTGATCCCCAAGGCGGTGGATGAGTATCTGGACTTCCTGTCGAAGTTCCCGGGTGAAGCCGGCGATGGCAAGCTCAATAATCCCGCGTGGCACATCCACGGCGGCAAGCCGCCGCAGGATACGCTGAGTGTCAGCTTCGGCATGCTGCTGAATCTGGCAAGCGCCTGCCATGCGGAAGAGCCGGCGGTGCTGTGGCATTACATCTCGCGCTTCGTGC
>CANJPG010000113.1 GCA_947476065.1 Fidelibacterota bacterium | reverse complement strand
GGTCTGCTGATCGAGAGCCCGGTGCGGGCCGCCCCCGGCCCGCAGTTCCTGGAACTCTATCAATTCCTCGCCGCGCGGGATTTTTCGCTGTTCGACATCGTGCGTATGTCGCACCGGGGCAGCGATGCCACGCTCTATCAGTTCTATTCGGTGTTCATCGCCAACCGATTCGATTTTCGCGCCAACAAGCCGCTGCGCTCGAAGAGCCAGCAGGCCGAAGTCATGGCGGCTGTCTCGGCGCGGCGCGAGCAACTGCGCGCCGAGATCACCCAGCAGATCGCCTCGATCAAATTGCAGCGCGCCGGATTGTCGGAGCGGCGGGCCTAGCGCGCCTCTTTAGCGGACAGCGGCGGCAATATTGCCGCCATCGACGGTCAGGATTGCGCCGGTGGTCTTGTCGGCAAGCGCGAGACTGACGAACGCCTGCGCCACGTCGTCCGCGGTGACTTCCTTGGACAGCAGATTGCCGCCCATGTACGAGGCCTCCGACAGTCCCCGCGCCTTGGAGCGTTCGGCGATCATCGTGTCGGTCAGCAGACCCGAGCGGATGCGGTCGGCGTTGACCGCGTTGGAGCGGATGCCGTCGCCGCCGTGATCCACGGCATACTGGCGCATTAAAGCGAGCGCCGCGGCTTTGGGCAATCCGTAGGGGCCGAAGTCCGGACCGGGATTGATGGCCTGTTTCGAGACATTGAACAGCAGGGTGCCGCCAAAACCTTGTTTGAGCATGACATCGACAGCGGCTTGGGCCACACGCTGATGGCCGTAGAAATTCAGCTCAAAGCTGTCGCGCAGCACCTGCTCGTCGACGCTGCCGATCCTGCCCTGCCAAGCCTTGCCGGCATTGGAGACGACAATGTCGAGGCCGCCGAAGGTCTCGGCGATTTTGGCGAAGGCGGCTTTCACCGCGCCCGCATCGGTGACGTCACAGGCGACCGCTGCGCATTTCAGTGCCTTGGCGGCGGCGGTCAGCCCCTCGCCGGCCAGATCGAGGATGGCCACTTCCGCTCCTTCGCGTTTGAAGGCCTGCGCCACCGCGCGGCCGATGCCCGACGCGCCGCCGGTGACAGCGACGACGTTGCGCGCGAGACGGGCTTCCTTGCCCTTACCCAGCTTGGCTTGCTCCAGCGACCAGTATTCCATGTCGAACAATTGATCTTCGCTGACGCATTGGTAGCTGCCGATGGCTTCGGCGTCGGTGATGGTCTGGATGGTATTCTCGGCGATATCGCTGGCGATGGCGGCTGCCGATTTGTTGGCACCGACGCCGAACAGACCCACGCCCGGCACCAGGATCACCCGCGGCAACGGATCGAGCTCGATCTTCATCGGGTCCTGGTGGGCGTTGTGCTTGGAAAAATAGGCGTGATAGCGCGCCGCAAACTTTTCAAAGGCCGCTGCCGCGCCCGTGCGGAATGCCGCGAGGTCGGCGGCATCGGGCGCCGGCACCACCACCGGCCAGTTCTTGGTGCGGATGGTGTGATCGGGCGTCACCACGCCCACTTGCGAATAGCGCGCCACATCGCGTCCGTTGACGTAAGCCATGATCGACGGCGTGGTACGGAAATCCAAAACCATACGATGCAAGGTGCCGGGCTTGTCCGCGTGCGCCGTAATGCCGCGCAGGATCGGCGCAATCTCGGCGGCCGATGCGCAGCGTGCCGGTAATGGAGCCGGCGCGAAAACCACCGGCTTTCTGTTCTTCTGCAGGCGTTCCTCGGCCAGGCTCACCTTGGTGATCATACGCTCGTAGGCTTCGCGCGCCGTGTCGCCGAAGGTGAAGATGCCATGCTTTTCGAGGATCAGGCCTTCGACGCTCGGATCTTCTTCGTAAACTTCGGCCGCCTTTTTGGCGAGCTGGAAGCCCGGCATGATGTAGGCCACATAGCCCATGCGCTTGCCGTAAACCTCGCGGCACAGCTTGTTGCCGTCAGGCTGGTCGCTGATCGAAAGGACCGCCACGGCATGGGTGTGATCGATGAACTTGTGCGGCAGGAAGGCGTGTAGCAGCGTCTCGACGGACGGATTGGGCGCGCCGGAGTCCAAAAGATTGCAGCGCTGGGCGTTGACCATGTCCTCGTCGGAGAGTTTGGCCAGGGCGCGCATCTCGACGATCGGCGACATGCGCACGGCAGGCAAACCTGCCGGTTCGATTTCGGCCATGTCCCAACCAGAGCCTTTGACGCAGAGCACATCCACCGGACGGCCCATCTGGTCGGGCACGGTGGTTTTGACCGATGTATTGCCCCCGCCGTGCAGCACCAGCGCCGGGTCGCGGCCCAGCAGGCGCGAGGTATAGACGCGCAGCGCTATATCGGCGTTGACGCCCTGTTGCGCATAGCGCGCGACGTATCTTTGGGCCTCTTCATCGGACCAGGCACCTTTCATTCGACAGCCTCTTTTGCGCGCTCGGGATACAGGCCGAGCAATCCTACACGGCTGGCTTTACAGACCCCGCGTTCGGTAATCAAGCCGGTGACATAGCGTGCCGGGGTGACGTCGAAGGCGATGTTCAGCGCAGCACTTCCGTCCGGGACAATCTGCACCGTCTCGATCGAGCCGGCAGCCGTGCGTCCCGCAATGTGGGTCAGCTCGCGCGGGTCCCGCTCTTCGATGGGAATCTCGCTGCCGCTGCCCATGGTCCAATCAATGGTGGTTGACGGCAGCGCCGCGTAAAAGGGCACGCCGTTGTCATGGGCGGCGAGCGCCTTGAGATAGGTGCCGACCTTGTTGCACACATCGCCGTGCGCCGTGGTGCGGTCACTGCCAACTATGACCATGTGGACTTGGTCATGCTGCATTAGGTGTCCGCCGGTGTTATCGGCGATCACCGTGTGCGGCACGCCGTGGGCGCCAAGTTCAAAGGCCGTCAGCGATGCGCCTTGATTGCGCGGACGGGTTTCATCCACCCATACATGCACCGGGATGCCGCCGTCATACGCGGCGTAGATGGGCGCTAGCGCCGTGCCCCAATCCACACATGCCAGCCAGCCGGCGTTGCAATGGGTTAGCACGTTCAATTGTTTCGGGCGCTTCGTCTCGTCCCACAGGCGTTTGATGATGCCCGCGCCATGTTCGCCGATAGCGCGACATTGCGCGATATCGTTGTCGCAGATTGTAGCTGCGCGCGCATAAGCTGCGTCGGTGCGCTCGCTTGGCGGGCACTTATGTAGATGCGCACGCATATCTTCCAAAGCCCAGGCCAGGTTGACGGCGGTCGGGCGCGTCTGACGCAATAGTAATGCAGATTCGTGCAAATTTTTGTCGCTTGAGTCTGTACGCATCGCTAACGCCATACCATATGCCGCCGTAGCGCCGATAAGAGGCGCACCGCGAACGGTCATGGCGCGAATGGCCTCGGCCGCTTCCTGAACAGTCGATAGCGCAACAGTTGCGAACTCGAAGGGTAAACGTGTCTGGTCGATGACTTGCACGCGCCAGCCGTCGTCCGCGAGCCAAATGGTCCGATACAGATGTGTGCCGATCTTCATTGTTTTAACTCTCGCTCTTAGCCATGCGCGGATTGTCTATCACGCGAAATATTTTGTGATGTCATTGCCGTGTGAGCACCAACGTAATTGGAAAATTAAAGATGCACGCGACCGTACAGTCTCTGCCGATGTTCTCGGTCTATTATGCATGTACATGAATTCTTTTCGAGTTTGTTTGACTTTGTGTTGCCAGCCCGGAAAGTGGCGCCGCCTCGTTTTCAGAGGCGTTCTTACCGTTTCAGCGTTTTTTTGCCCACGTAACAATTTCTTGTGTGACTCATGAACGACTCCGTTGTGAAGTCGGTCGGCCGTGTCTTTGAAGTGTTGGAACTCTTCGACGCCGAACGCGTAGCGCTTTCCGCTACCAGTATCGCTCGTACTCTCAAGTATCCGGCCTCCAGTACCGTCGCTCTCCTCAAGAGCATGGTTCAACTTGCCTACCTCACATACGACAATGCCGAACGGACCTATTTCCCGACCCCGCGCCTAGCCCTTGTCGGCGCCTGGCTCGAGAAGGACTTCTTCGTCGATGGCCACCTGCTAGAGTTGATGAATGATATAGCAGCCTCTACCGATGAGAGTATCTACCTCAGTTGGCAATCGGACCTCGAGGTCCATTATATCCGGGTACGCGGCACCGAGGGCTTGCAGTCCACGCCGACCGTCGGCACACGGGCCCCCCTCTTCCGCTCCATCGCCGGCCTGACGGCCCTCAGCCTCAAGCGCGACGTCGAGATCGTCAAAATGGTCGAACGTCTTAACCACCAACGCCGCAAGCACGAGCCGCAGGTGGATCTCGCGACCGCCATGGAACAGATCCGCCGTTTCCGCACCCAGGGATACGGCGTGGGATACGACGGGATATTGCCGGGTTACGGCAGCCTCGCCTGGGTCGTGCGCCAGAAGGGCACATCGCGCAGCCTGGTGATTTCGGTGCTTGGCGCGACCGAGCGTTTGAAGGCCAAGGAGAAGGCCGTCGTTCAGGCGGTGAAGGCGGCCATCCAGCGGGCCGGCGCAGCCTAAAAACGGTAGAGTCTTCGGGAAGAGCTGCGCCTGATGAGCGTCACCCGCTAGAGGGCTATGGCCTGCCCGCTGCGCCTCAGGCCGGCATCACCCGGCCGATGACCGGCTGCAGCTTCTTGACCACGGCCGGGTCGCGGGCGTCGGGTGCGGTGATGATGGCGGAATCGAGCGCATGTTGGCAGCCGTGGCCGCAGACGTGATCGCGGCTGCGTAAAAGCGGCGTCACCGCCCTGACCAGTTCCCGCGCCTTGTCGGCATTGGCCAGCAGCACCCGCACCACATCGTCGACAGTTACGGCGCCGTGGCCTTCGTGCCAGCAGTCGTAGTCCGTCACCATGGCGATACTGGCGTAGCAAAGCTCGGCTTCGCGGGCCAGTTTGGCCTCGGGCATATTCGTCATGCCGATCACGTCGCAGCCCCAGCTGCGGTAGAGGTTGGATTCCGCCAGCGTCGAGAACTGTGGACCCTCCATGGTGAGATAGGTTCCACCCTTCACATGCTTGATGCCGATGCTGGCCGCAGCGGCTGCGACCTTGTCGCCCAAGCGCCCGCAGACCGGATGGGCCATGGAGACATGGGCCACAAGGCCTGGCTCGAAGAATGACTTCACGCGGGCGAAGGTGCGGTCGATGAACTGATCGACAATGACGAAGGTGCCCGGCGCAAGCTCCTCTTTCAGCGAACCGCAGGCACTGAGCGATAGGATCTCGGTGGCGCCTGCCATCTTGAGCGCGCAGATATTGGCGCGGTAGTTGAGATCCGAAGGCGAGCGTTTGTGCCCGCGGCCATGACGCGGCAGGAAGACCATCTTCTGGCCGTCGAGCTCTCCGGTGAGCAGCTCGTCGGATGGATCGCCGAAGGGTGTCGTGACCTTACGCCACGCCTTGTCCGTCAGCCCGTCCAGGTCATAAATCCCGGACCCGCCGATGATGCCGATGACCGGCGGTGATGAGTGGTGCATCGCTAGAACCTCTGAAAGCTAAGCGTGGCGGAAGGGGTGTCCGCCAACACCACGTTCCCTATTGTCTCTGCCCGTCCCAAGATACCAGCGTTTAAGCGATATAATAGGCCATAAGTACATTGTGGTGTTCCCTGGTGTCCGCCATAATCTCAACGCGGGGTATGGGCCGGGGTATGGGCTGGGAACAATGGCACGAACACTGCAAAGACTAACGGCTCTCCAGGTGGGGCGGCTAAAGGCCCCAGGCATGTATGCCGATGGCGGTGGCCTATATCTCAGAATTAGGCCCGGCGCGGCGGGGGTGTGGTTGTTCCGCTTTAAGATTGGGGGGCGAGGGAAGACCCCACGCGACATGGGCTTGGGATCGTTGGAAAGCGTGTCCCTTGCCGAAGCCCGTGTGAAGGCGGCTGAAAAACGCAGCCTGTTATTGTCTGGGATCAATCCTATCGATGCCCGGAAACAGACCCGACTTACGGCGGCGCTGGATGCCAGCAAGGCCATCACCTTCAAGGAATGCGCTGAGGCTTACATTGAGTCCCACCGGGAGGGCTGGCGCAACGACAAGCACGCAGCGCAATGGGGCGCGACACTTGAAGCATATGCTTTCCCCAAAATCGGTAAGCTGCCGGTGCGCGACATAGATAATGGCGCAGTCCTCAAGGTTCTGGAGCAGAAATGCGATGACCTGAAGGGTAAGCCGATCTTGTGGAGCGGCAAGACGGAGACCGCCTCAAGAGTACGCGGGCGCATTGAAGCTATATTGGATTGGGCCAAGGTCCGGGAATACCGCACGGGAGAGAACCCGGCCCGTTGGCGCGGCAACCTGGAGCACTCCCTCCCCAAGCGGACCAAGGTGCAAAAGGTCACGCACCATGCAGCGCTCCCCTATGCCGAGATGGGGGCCTTTATGGTCGATCTTCGGGGGCAAGCTGGTACGGCAGCACGAGCCTTTGAGTTCTTAATCCTCACGGCCTCCCGTACCAGCGAAGCCATCGGGGCGCGGTGGGATGAATTAGACTTAGACAAGAGCCTATGGATTATCCCTGCCGAGCGCATCAAGGCGGGCAAAGAACATCGCGTGCCGTTATCGCCACCGGCAATCGCCATCATCAAGCAACTCGCAAGAACCAAAGAAAGTGAGTTTGTGTTTCCGGGTGGCAAGAAGGGCAAGGCTCTCTCTACCAACGCACTCCTGGCCTTGCTCAAGTGACCTGACCGATTTTCTGCACCAGTCGTAATGTTAGTCTACTGCATGATTTCACTTTGTTCGAGTGGGATTGGAATGGGGCTATAGGCCACCGGCGCCGGTGGCCTATAGCCGAGCGCCGAATGGGGTCTCTTCGTGTTGT
>CANJPG010000112.1 GCA_947476065.1 Fidelibacterota bacterium | reverse complement strand
CGGTGAACATTTCAGCGAATTTGACGCCGGGCTGCACCCAGCTCCAGTGTAGCTTTTCGAGATCCCCGGGCAGATAGTCGAGTACATTCTGGGGCAGCGGCGTGCCGAACAACGCGCGCACGCGCGCGACTGCCGGCTTTGACGGCTGTTCCTTGACGGTCTCCAAGCGCGCGAAAAAGGCGGCAGATGTATCAGGCGATACGGCTTCGGGTTCAATTCCGTCAAGCATCGCGCCGCCCACGGCTTCGGCCGCTCGCACGGCTGCGCGGCAACGCGGGCACAGCGATAGATGCGCGGCGACAACGATGCTTGCCGCCTGCCGCAAGCTGCCGGCGGCATAGCTAAGCAGCATATCGTCGTCGATGTGGTGGCTGGGGATGTGGTGCTTGGGATACATCGTCTCGGACCCTGATTCTCCTAACGCCATGCGCCTAATCTCCCAGCAGAGGCTGCAAACGGCGCATCGCCAATCGCAGCCTCGATTTCACGGTACCAAGCGGCAACGACAGGCTGGTGGCAATTTCGCCGTGCGCCATATCCTCGAAGAAGGACAACCGCACCACCACCGCCTGCTCCTCGGGAAGCTGCATGAGCGCTTCCCTCGCTCTCTTCTCGATCCGGCCGCTCTGCAGAGCATCGTCGGGCTGCTGCGGCGGGTCAGGTACGTAACATGGATCGTCTACATCGAACGTGGGCCGGCGCAGCTTGCGCAGAGCGTCGATCCTTAAGTTGCGGACGATGGTATAGATCCAGGTCGCGGCCGAAGCCTTCTCGGGATCGAAACTATCCGCCCGCCGCCAAACGATCAGCATCGCCTCCTGCGCCAGTTCTTCGGCCGCAGCACCGTCCACGCCTTGGCGCATTACGTAAGCTTTGACGCGCGGCACGTAGTATTCAAACAGCCGGGCAAACATCTGGCGGTCGCGGGTGGCCGCAATCGCGACCAACAGCGCCGACATTTCGCCGGCAGGCGAAGCTTGGGAGGCCAGGGTCACCGGTGGCGACACGGGAGGTATCCGATCGCCGCTGGCAGGCCAAAGCCCGCATCCTTGGCTCGGACGTTCTCAGATTGTCTTGAGACGCCTTGGCCATGAGCACGGGCTAAACACCGTGGTTGCTCCACCCAAGTTGTCATACGCTGAGACCGGCCCACTGGATTACCCATCTGGCTTTGAAAATCGCATTTTGTCGCGGGCGCGGCACTATTCCAGTCAATAGACGTACCACTTCTGGGCCCAATTCAATGACTTCTCGACTTTATGTCAATTGTCGGCATTTGTATTAGCGCCCTGAAATGCATACGTCGATAGGTTGCAGAATGAAGCTTGGCAGCAACCTCTAGGCATTAGCGCTTCAAGCCGACCCCTTACCGGGTCATAATCTGTGCTCCGCAAGCGGATGGGAGTCATCCAAGGATGAGCCGCCAGCGTAGAAGCTTATATATCCAAAGACTTGGGATCATAGAAAAGCATGTTGGACCGCGAACGTTTGCGCGTCGCCGTTATCGGAACGGGAGTGTCCGGGATTTCGGCTGCGTGGCTTCTGAACCAACGCCACGATATTACGGTATTCGAAAAAGGCCCCTGGGTCGGCGGACATTGTAACACAGTCGATGCCGTCTTTAAGAACGCAGGCGCAGAGCACGCGATCCCGGTGGATACCGGCTTCATCGTCTATAACGAGAAGACATATCCCAACCTCACCGCCCTCTTCAGTCACCTGGGCGTGCCGACCGAATGCAGCGATATGTCGTTCTCGGCTTCGGTCAACAACGGCGCCTTTGAATATTCCGGCTACAGCATCCGCACCATGATCGCGCAGAAGCGCAACCTGGTGCGGCCACGGTTCTGGAACATGGTCCGGGACATTATGCGTTTCTTCCGCGAGGTGGCGGTCGATGCGGCCCATCCGCGCAACCGGGGCTTAGCGCTCGGCATGTATCTGTCCGCCAGCGGCTACAGCGAAGCCTTCCTGCGCGACTACCTGCTGCCACTGGGCAGTTCGATCTGGTCGGCGTCGCTGAAGGACATGCGCGCCTATCCGCTGGAAGCCTTCGTGCGCTTTTTCAAGAATCACGGCCTGCTGGAGGCCAAACAGAAAAACCGCCCGCAGTGGCGCACCGTCAGCGGCGGCAGCCGCAGCTACGTCAAACGCCTCACCGCCGACTTCGCCGACCGCATCCGGCTCAACTGCGGCGTAAAGTCCCTGCGGCGAACGCCGCATCATGTCGAGCTGACGCTCGACAACGGCTCTGTCGAAATCTTCGATCATGTCGTCGTCGCGGCCCATAGCGATCAGGCCCTGGCGATGCTGGCCGATCCGTCGGCGAACGAGCAAAACCTGCTCGGCGCCATTCGCTACGAACGCAACGTCGCCATACTTCATCGCGATGAGACGCTGATGCCCAAACGCAAGAAGGCCTGGGCCAGCTGGAACTACATCTCGGCAGGCGCCGATACGGACAGCCGCCTGGTTTGCCTTACCTATTGGATGAACCTGCTGCAGAACATCGACAATTGCTTTCCGCTGTTCGTCACGTTGAACCCGCACCGCGCACCGCGCGCCGACGCCATCTTCGCGACCTTCGACTACGATCATCCGATTTTCGACCAGGCGGCCCTCAATGCCCAACAGAAACTATGGACGCTGCAGGGCGCCAACCGCACTTGGTACTGTGGCGCCTATTTTGGTCACGGCTTCCACGAGGATGGATTGCAGGCGGGTCTTGCCGTCGGCGAAGCCTTGGGCGGCGGACGTCGGCCATGGCAAGTTGAGGGCGAATCTGGGCGTATATGCCTGCCCGCCTTCGAGGATGCGGCGTGAGCTTTATCTCCTGCATGTATAGCGGCACGGTGATGCATCGGCGGACCCGACCGAAGCCGCACAAGCTGACCTATGACGTCACCTCGTTTCTGCTGGATCTCGATGAGTTGCGGGACTTAGACAAGGACATTGCCGGTTTCACCTACAATCGGCCGGGTCTCTTCAGCTTTTATGACCGCGACCACGGTCCGGGAACAGGCGCGCCACTCAGGGCCTGGGTTGAAAACCACCTGGGCCAGGCGGGCATACATTTGAACGGCGGACCAATCCGCTTGCTCTGTTACCCTCGCACCCTGGGTTACGTCTTCAATCCCATCAGTATCTATTTCTGTTACAGCAGGAACGCGGGCGCCGAGACACTGGCCGCCGTACTCTACGAGGTGACCAACACGTTCCACGAACGCCACGGCTATCTAATTCCAGTGGACAGCGCCGGCGACGATGGCCTGATCACCCACGCTTGCGCCAAAGAGTTGTATGTATCGCCCTTCATCGCAATGGACATGACCTACAATTTCCGTATCCAGCCGCCGGGCGATGACTTCGCGCTGGGCATACAGGAAACCGACAAAGACGGAACGCTGCTCTATGCGTCGTTCAGCGGACGGCGCCAGGAGTTGACCTCGCGCGCCTCGGTCCTTTCCTTCCTGCGCTTTCCGCTGCTGACGCTAAAGGTCATTGGCGGAATTCACTGGGAAGCATTAAAGTTGTGGTTGAAAGGCGTGCCGCTGGTGCACCACCCGCGACCGCCGGACGAACCGGTCTCTATCATAAAACGCGAAAAAATCGCGGCCCCAACATACTGAGGGCACCGGCGAGACGAGAGGGAGAGCACATGACTGATGCGGCATTTAGCAACGCGAACACTAGTCGCGACCGGCTCGGCCATCCGGTTGTTCAGCGATTCATGAATATCGTCAGCAGGCTCGATGCCGGGGAGATCGACCTGATCCTGCCCGACGGCTCGACTTACAAACTGACCAGTCACGGCAAGCCCGGCCCCCACGCCGACATCCGCATCAACCGCTGGCGCGCGGTGACCAAGTTCCTTACCCAGGGCGACTACGGATTCATCGAATCCTATCTCGATGGCGACTGGGACAGCTCGGAGATTTCGCACGTCATCCAGCTGGGAATCCTGAATTCCTCCAGCTGGAATTCCAACAGCCTGCAAAGCGTCTTCCACAAGATCTGGCAACGCCTGGCCCACCTGAGGCGCGACAACAGCAAGCGCGGCAGCCGACGCAACATCGCCGCCCACTACGACCTCGGCAATGAGTTCTATAAGCAGTGGCTGGATCCGACGATGACCTATTCGTCGGCCTATTTCGCCAAGCCTGGGCAGTCCCTGCCTGAAGGACAGATCGCCAAATACCGGCGCATCGCGCAGATGCTGGATCTGAAACCCGAGCACCACATTCTCGAAGTCGGCTTCGGCTGGGGCGGATTCGCGGAATTTGCGGTGAAGGAATACGGTTGCAGGCTTACCGGGCTTACGCTGTCGAAAGAACAACACGCCTTCGCCAGCGAGCGTTTACAGCGCCAAGGCCTTGCGGACAAAGTGGACTTCCGCATGCAGGACTACCGCGACGTCGCGGGCACTTTCGACCGTATTGCATCCATTGAAATGTTCGAGGCCGTCGGCGAACCCCATTGGCCACGCTATTTCGACATGCTGCGCGACCGCCTGGCCCAGGGCGGGGCGGCGGCCTTGCAGATCATCACCATCGCCGAGGAACGCTTCGAGCAATACAGCCGCAACCCGGACTTCATCCAACGCTACATTTTTCCGGGCGGGATGCTGCCGTCGGTGGAACGCCTGAAATCACAAGTCGACCGGGCCAAGCTGCGCTTCGACGAGTCGGTGATGTTCGGCGACAGTTATGCCTACACATTGCGCGAATGGCGCGACCGGTTCCTGGCTGCTTGGGGTACCATCGCGCCGCTCGGTTTCGATGAACGTTTCCGGCGCATGTGGGAGATGTACCTGGCCTATTGCGAAGGCGGGTTCCGCACCAACGTCATCGATGTCGGCCAGTTCAAGCTGATCCGTCCCTAGCCCTGGGCGGTCGGGCGCACGTTGATTTCGTTCACATCCACATCCGCCGGCTGCTCGATGGCGAAGGCAATGGCGCGCGCGATGGCATCGGGCGAGATGGCGAAATCCCCCATGCCGCTTTTGATCTGCGCCTTAATCGTCGGGCTGTTCATCGACTCCGGCAACTCCGTGCGGGTGAAGCCCGGCGACACAGTGCTGACCCGCAGCTTCGGGCCGGCTTCCTGGCGCAGACCTTCGCAGATGGTGCGCACGGCATTCTTGGTTGCGGCGTAGACGCCCTGATTGGGCACGATCCTTAGACCCGCGACCGACGCAACCGTGACGAACTGGCCGAATTCCTGTTTGCGGAAAACAGGCAAAGCCGCGGCGATGCCGTAAAGAACGCCCTTGATGTTGACGTCGATCATATTGTCCCAGTCATCCACCGGCAGTTCATCGAACGGCGCGATCGGCGCGATGCCGGCGTTGTTCACCATGACGTCGAGCTTGCCGTAGGTATCGCAGGCGACCTTGACCAGGTTTGCAACATCCGCACGGCTTTTCACGTCAGTGCGCACGGCGGTGGCAGTGCCGCCGGCCTTGGTGATACGCGCAACCAGAGTTTCCAGGCGCTCGGCACGCCGGGCCCCTAGGACGACGATGGCCCCGCGCTCGGCGAGCATAAGGGCGGTCGCTTCGCCAATACCGCTGCTCGCACCCGTAATGGCGATGACTTTGCCTTTAATGCCCGACATGACTGTACTCCGTTGTTGACGTGGCCCCGGGTATATATGAGGATATCCTCATATTCAATAGAAATATGAGAATGGCCTCACATAACTCCGACGCCGACGTTACCGCCAAAGTGCCGCAGCGCCGCCGCGGCCTGGAGCGCGTGGCCGAACTGCTGGAGGCCGCGTCGGTGGTTTTTGCGCGCGTGGGCTATGAGGCTGCGACAATGACCGAGATCGCCGCCGAGGCCGGCGCCGCCATCGGCTCGCTTTACCAGTTCTTCCCGACCAAGCCGCTGCTGGCCGACGCGCTTTATCTGCGTGACATGGATGCGCTGGCCGCAGAGTTGCAAAACGCAACCGACGCGGTCACCCCCTGCCCGCTGCACGTCATCGCCGACCGGCTGTTCATAACGTTGATCGCTTTCGTAGATTCGCATCCGGCCCTGCCTATCGTCTCCGACCGCCGGCGGGCCGACGCCACTCCACCGGTGCCTGGCCGCCCTACGATGCGTGAGCAGATGGCCGAACTGATGCGCCGCGCCGATCCCAAGCCCACGCCCAAACAGGCCCTCCGCGCGGCGACGATGGTTCATGTGATGATGAAGGGCACCGTGGCGGCCCAGGTGAAAGATGGCCCGGAGGGCAAACAGGTGATCGAGGATGTCCGCAGCATGCTGCGGGCGCGGCTGGTGCAGCCGCTTTAGTGGCCTTGTTTGGTGCCGATGACCCGGCGCGACACGGCGAAGTAGAGCCAATACGGCGCCAGGCGTAGAATTTTCAGAATGATCACGAAGGCCAGCGGAAAAGCGATTTCGAATTTGCCCTTGGCCATGCCTTCAAAAATGTGGCGCGCGGCAACTTCGGCGTCGATCAGGAAAGGCATCGGGAATTTATTCTTGGCCGTCAGCGGCGTTCGGACAAAGCCAGGATTGATGACGCTGAAGGTGATGCCGGCGCTTTCCATTTCAGGGCGCAGCGCTTCGCACATATTGATAAGGGCTGCTTTGCTGGCACCGTAGGCCGAGGCCAGCGGCAAGCCGCGATAGCCCGCGACCGACGACACCACTGCGATATGGCCGGCGCGGCGCGCGGCGAAAGTATGCACGACGGCGTCGAGTCCGTTGACCACGCCCAGAAAGTTGATCTCCATCAAGGTGCGGAATGGCGCCACGCTAAAGTTGGTCACCGCATTGGGAATATGTGTGCCGGCATTGAAGATCACCTGATCCAGCGCGCCCAGGTCCTGCTCTATCGCTTTGAAGGTTTGTTTCATGCCGTCGTGATCGGTGACGTCGCAAGGGAACGCGACGATT
>CANJPG010000111.1 GCA_947476065.1 Fidelibacterota bacterium | reverse complement strand
GATCCAAACCGTCATCAACGCGTTGGCCCTCTTTCGCTGACCAAAAAAACGGGCGGCGTACCCTCAGGTATGCCGCCCGCTTCATTCAGTATCTGATCTAAGATTCAGATTTTAGTCGCGTCTCGGATTGTTCGGCGCGTCGTCGCGGCGATTGGGAACGCCGTCGCCGTCGCGGTCACGATCGACATTGTTCGGAATGCCGTCATGATCCTGGTCGCCACGCCAGCCCATGTTGCGTTCACGGTTATGGCGCTTGTGTTGATAGTTGTTCGAATATTGTGCGCGGTATTCACGGGCTTCGCGCGTATTGCGCCATGAATGCCAGTTATGGCCGCGATCCCAATAGCCGTCGCTATAGGCAAAAGCGACCGCGCCGGTATCGAAGCTGAACGTGAACGCGTCCCGCGCCATGGCGGGCAGCGAGGTGGACAGCGACAGGCAGGCGAGCGAGCCGACCATTGCCGCGATGACTGTGAGTTTCTTCATTCTGTGCTCCTGTTTGGATTTCGCACACCTACAACGCCAGGAACTGTGAAGAGTTTGGTCGCGCCTAAGAATACTTGTGCGCGCACTCACCTTATTGCGGCCACTATTACGGCGGCGGCGTTAACGGTTCGCAGGCTTGGACGCCACACCAGAACGCCACGAAGACGTCTGCTTGCAGCGCTTGCACACACGTTCACCGGCCCAAAGGCTGGTGAATTGACCGGTACAGTTCAAACAGCGCCGTTCCTTGGCGATGGCTTCGGGTTCACTGATGTCCGGAGCGGCATTGTCGTACATGAGAAATCCTCCGTCATGCCAAACGCTTGTCACCGCGGAGGGCTTGCTCCACGCGTGACGTGTCTGGCATCGATTTGGGGTTTGGCGGCACTGTTTGTGACCACAAGCAGTAGCGCTGGCAGCCTCATATAGGCCGAAATGCGCGGTTTACAAGGACAATGCGCGCTTATTTGCGCGCGGGAAGCCGTTACTGGTTGCTTCTGGCCAAAAACAGCGTATATCACCTTGGTCGCGTTCTACGCCTGCCTTGTGCAATGCCCCGTTCGGGCCCTCTTCAAGACGACGCTGGAATCTGATGAAAGGCTTTGCGGCAGTCGCAAAGTCAAATATGCGCATTTCATGCGTTTTCTAAAGGAGGCCCACATGGCCGAAGGTACTGTTAAGTGGTTTAACGCTCAAAAAGGTTTTGGTTTCATCGAGCCGACGGCTGGCGGCAAGGACGTGTTCCTGCACATCAGCGCCGTTGAGCGCGCTGGTCTCAGCACGGTCAACGAAGGCCAAAAGGTGACCTACGATGTCGTCAACGAACGCGGCAAGGACGCCGCTTCGAACCTGAAGGTTGCTTAAGCAATCTGACGACGACGAAGAACGAAAGCCCGGCGCTGCAAAGCGCCGGGCTTTTTCTGTTAGCGTTCCAGCGATCCCAGGTACGCCGCCGCTACCAGCAGATCGTCGTTGGTGAGTTCAGACAGCACCGGCGCCATCAATGGGCTCCAGGTGCCCGTGCGGTTGCCGTGCTGCATGTCGTACATCTGCCGTGCGATGTAGCTGGGCGAACGCCCGGCCAGCGGCGGTACCGGGCCCAGGCCGCGCAGATCGACGCCATGGCACGCGACGCAGGCGGTGACTTTCTTGCCGCCCACGGTCGCCCCGTCGCGCACCAGCTTCTCGCCCTTCTTCAGGCTGCCTTTGGGTACATAGGCGAGGAAACCCGAGCGCGGGTTGCGCTTGACCTCGAAATCTTCGGCGCTGATCGGCGTCTCGACGATGCGGTTGCCCAAGGCTTCCGTGCCGGCATCTTTTCCGGTGATTGTCAGGAACACGCCCCCGCGCGCGATGGTTTTCGGTGCGGTATCGCTCTCGATCACCTTCGTCCACGGCGTCGGCGCGATCGAGCTGAAATAATGCGCTGCCGCTTCCATCTCTTCGCGCGTCATGCCTTTGGTGAAGTTGATCATTAGTCCGGTGTTGGTCTTGCGCTTGTCTGAGGTGTTGCGGCGATCGTTTTTGAAATCCATCAGCTGCTGGACGATGTAGTCCGCTGGCAAACCCGTCAGATCGGCGTTCTCGGGCCGTCCCTTACCGTTCGGCATATGGCAGAAGCCGCAGGCCCAGACTTCGGGTGTCGCGGATTGACGGCCATGCGCCACGACCTCGGGCATCTGCGGATGGTCTTCGGGAAACCAGTCGGCGGGCGCAAAGCGCGCGGCGATCTGGGCCGGCGAGAACTGGAACTTCGATCCGGGAACTGAAATCTGCGTCGTGGTATCGGGTGCGGCTGCTGGCGCCGCGGGCGCTGGGGGCAAAGGTGCCTGCGCCGGATCGGCGGGCGTGGTGTAGCCCCAAGCCCAGGCCGGTGGGCCCTCGCCTCCGGCCGCCAAGGCCGCGACACCGCCTCCGATGGCCAAGCCAATGGCAACCAACCCCAGAATCAGCTTTTTCATAGGCATCCCCACTGTTTTCCCTGGCACAGCCTACATCAGGTGGCCGGCCCCGGCGAAGGGGGTGCAGCCCTTGAAAATCGAGATTTCCCTATGGGGCTATAGGCCTCTGTTACCGCGGCCGGTTCGCAAGCTGGCGGAGTTTGGGTTAAAGTCAGCTCCGCGTCAGGGAGACGCAGAGGGAGGCCACCATGAGGCTGACTAGCCTGAAGCCCGCCGTGCTCGTGCTCGGCTGTGTACTGTTTGCCGGCGCGGCTCTGCCCGCGGAAACCGCCAAGACGCTCGATAACGACCACGTGCTGGTGCGCGATGTTCTGGACGCTGCCGGCAAGCCGCTGGGCATTGCGGCAGGGCGCGATGCCTTTGTCATCGATGTCATCAATGCCAAGGCCGAATTTCTGCCCAAAGGCAAAGCGGCCAACGCGCCTAGCGCCAAGGTCGTGGTCATCGAATTGAAGCGCCCGCCCAGCAAGCGTCTTGCCAACACGTCAGGCTACCCGGATGCCTTCCCGCGTCCTAACGTCAAGAAGCTCATGGAAAACGCCCAGGGCACGGTCTGGGATTACACCTGGATTGCCGGCATGCCGCCGCCGACGCACTTCCACACCACGGCCGTCGTGCCGGTATTTCTGTTGGAGGGCGCGCTGCGTTCGGAATCACCCAACGGCGAAAAAATCGTCACACCCCATAGCGTCGGCGCCTGGCGCTATCAAGACGCAGGCCGATTGCACACCGAGCACCTTGATAGCGGCGCGGCCCGCGCCATCGTCGTCGAACTGAATTAATCCGCTTCACAACGTCTTGGAGGACACCATGGATAATGCCAAAGACAACACCACCGTCGAGAACACGTCGCGCCGCGATTTCATCTCGAAAGGCGCAGCCGTGACTGGTTCGCTGGTTGCGGCAGCTGCGACCGTCGTGGCTCCGGCCGTCGCCGAAGCCGCCGCAGCGCCCGGCCAAGCCGCCCGTCCGCTTTCGGCCACAGAAAAATTCCGCGCGCTGCTCAAGCGCCCAGGGCTCACGGTTGTGCCTGAAGCCCACAGTGTCTTCGCCGCTCGCCTGGCCGAGATTAACGGTTATGAGTGCATCTACACCGGCGGCAACATGATTTCCGCCATGCATCTGGGCTTCGACGACTACGGCATCGTTACGGTAAATGAGTTGATCCAATACGGCGGCCACATCGCCCGCGGCGTCGATATCCCGGCGGTGGTCGATAGCGACCAGTTGGGCGAAACTGCGCTCACGGTCTATCGCCACACCAAGGAATATCAGCGGGCCGGCATCGCTGCCTTCCACGTCGAAGACACGCGCAACCCCAAGCACCAAGGCGCCGGCGTCAGCAGCCTGATGCCGGTCGAGGAGATGGTCTTGCGCGTGCAGGCTGCCAGCGAAGCCCGCACCGATCCCAACTTCACGATCATCGCGCGTTCCGACAGCATGGGCCTGTTCGAGAAGAAGGGCGACCTCAATGAGTTGATCCGCCGCGGCAAGGCCTATGCCGCCGCCGGCGCCGATGCCTTCTTCCCGACAGGCGTGAAGGTTGAGGATATCAACCGCATCTCTGACGAAGTAGGCATTCCGGTGGTTACCTTGAACCTGCCGGTCAATCCGCAGAAGGCGACCAAGGTAAAAATATGCCTGCACGCGGTGCAGGTTTTCCAGCCGGTGATGAAGCTGTACGAGGACATGATCCTCGGGCTCAAGGCCACAGGCGAGTTTCCGAAGCCGCCGCGCTTGCCGCAGGAGACGGTGGACAAGGTCATGCACACCGCCAAGTACCAGGAACTTACCGCGCGCTGGAATAAAGTCCGCGCGGGGTAAAAACCGCTCAAGAAGAAAGCCCGCTTGCGATAACGCAGGCGGGCTTTTTCTTTATTCGGATATGCTGGACTAGGCCGCGTAGGGCGGGCAGGTGTAGCCCTTGGGCGACAGGGTGAAGATCTCCACGCCGGTTTCCGTCACGCCGACGGTGTGCTCGAACTGCGCCGACAGCGATTTGTCGCGTGTCACGGCCGTCCAGCCGTCGTCCAGGATCTTGGTTTCGCAGCGGCCTGCGTTGATCATTGGCTCGATGGTGAAGATCATGCCGGCTTCAAGGATCATGCCTTCGCCGGGTTCGCCGAAATGCATGACGTTGGGGGCCTGATGGAAGACGCGCCCAATGCCGTGTCCGCAGAAGTCGCGCACTACCGAAAATCTTTGCGCCTCGGCGAAGCTTTGGATGGCGTAACCAACGTCGCCCAGGGTGGCGCCCGGCTTCACCGCGGCAATGCCGCGCATCATCGCTTCGTAGGTTACCTCGACAAGTTTGCGCGCTTTGATCTTCACGTCACCGACCAGGTACATGCGGCTGGAATCGCCGAACCAGCCTTCGACGATCGGCGAGACGTCGATATTGACGATGTCGCCGTCCTTCAGCACGCGGTCGCCGGGAATGCCGTGACAGACCACGTGGTTGATCGAGGTGCAGATCGATTTCGGATAACCGCGATAGTTCAGCGGGCCGGGAATGACGTGGTGACGCTCGTGGAATTCATGGCACAGGTTATCGATCTCGCCCGTGGTGACGCCCGGCTTCACATAAGGCGTGATGAAGTCCAGCATTTCGGCCGTCAGCCGGCCGGCCTTCCGCATGGCGGCAAAGGCCTCGGGGCCATGGATTTCAACATCGCGCGGGCGTTTTAAGGCTGCTTCTCTCATCGTCACTCTTTCGATCCTGGATTAGACCCCAATTTATGGACTCAATCGGGTAAATCCAACGTCAACGGCGTCTTTGCGATGGTTATACCATCGGGGGTGACCTCACAACCATAACAGACCGCCTCCACGCCGGCGGCTAAGGCGGTTTTGAGCCCTTTTGCGTATGTGGGATCTATGTCCGCGGCCACGCGAAAGCGCCGGCAATCGCCGCGTTGGACCAGGTAAACCATCACCGCCCGATGCCCGGCCCGGACCATATCTGTCATTTCTATCAAATGCTTGGCTCCCCGTTCGGTTACCGCGTCGGGGAATTCGGCATGGTCGGCGGCCAGGTCGCGCTTGAGGGTGACATTCTTCACCTCGACGTAGCAGGTGGGCCGATTGGGGTCCTCGAGCAGGATATCGATGCGCGAGTTTTTACCGTATTTCTGCTCGCGCTTGAGCGAGGCATAGCCGTTCAATTCTTTGATCATCCCGGCGGTGATGGCCTCGGCGACCAGGCGGTTGGGATGGCCGGTATTTATGCCCACCAGCCCGCCGTTCACTTCGATGATCTCCCAGGTGTAGCGCAGCTTGCGCTCGGGATTTGATGCCGGCGAGATCCAGACCCGGGCGCCGGTGTCTTTCACCGACATCATCGAGCCCGAGTTGGCGCAATGGGCGGTCACGATGTCGCCGTTGGCAAGCTGCACATCGGCGAAGAACCGCTTGTAGCGGCTGACCAGGCGGCCTTCGATCAGCGGCGTATCGAACTTCATGTCTTCTTGTCCGGCGCAAAAGGCGTCGTCTCGCCTAGCGCTACTTCCTCGGTCTTCAACACATCGGCCAGGCGCGCGGTCGCACTCCCGGGCCGCAAGGCCTTCGGCTGTGAGGGATGCGGCACCCAGGCGGTCAGCGTGATCACCTGGAACGTCGCGTTAAGCCGCCCGCGGTCGTTGGTGAAGTGTTCGGCATAGATTTCGGCGGCGCGCAAGAATGTGCGCCGCGCCGTCGGCACTTTGCGCCGTTCGATGACAGCGTTGGTTTCGGCCATGGCGCGCAGATCGGCCATCAGCTTGAACATGTCGCCGTAGGTGACGGTGATGGTATCCGCATCCACCACCGGCAAGGCGAAGCCAGCCCGCGTGAGAAGATTGCCCGCGTCGCGCACATCGGTAAACGGCGACACGCGCGGCGCCACCCCGCCCGTGGTTTCGGCTTCGGCCTCCAGCAATGCGGTGCGCAGTTCGCGCAATGTCTCGCCGCCGAAAAGTGTCGCCAGAAACAAGCCATCCGGCTTGATGGCGCGGCGGATCTGCGCGAGCGCGCCCGGCAGGTCGTTGACCCAATGTAGGGACAGATTGCTGAGCACAAGGTCCAGCGATCCATCGGCCACCGGCAGGAACTCTTCATCGGCGACCATGACGGGCCGTCCGTTGCCGCGCGCGGCGGCTGCCATGCCCGGCGAGATATCGGCTTGAATCAGCGCGCCAATTTTCTTTTGCAAACCGCTTTCGGCCAGGGCCGCCGCGGTCTGCCCCGTATGGCAGCCGAGGTCCAGGGCCGCCGGAAAATCCCGCGTCACATCCAGCAGCCGGTCAGTTAAACGATTGGCCGTCTCACGCAGCAGAAAATCGCCCTGCTCGAAGCCCTTAGCCGCGCGGTCGCGGTGCCGGCGTACGAGGGCGCGGTCGAAGATCTGCATGCTGTCCATACGTCCTTATGGCACTTTCAGCGGCTTCCTTGAAGACGGCGGCGGCGCTAGGTTTAGGCATGTTCTCCGCCGACTTATTCTCAGGTGACTGGGCCCGCACCGCCGGACGCTTGTTCCTCGACGCATTGCTGCCG
>CANJPG010000110.1 GCA_947476065.1 Fidelibacterota bacterium | reverse complement strand
GAACCGAACCTGGCCGTTTTGACAGAAGAACAGACGCTTCCTTTCGCCGACCGTTCGATTGATCGCCTCCTGCTTGTGCACTGCTTGGAGGGCAGCGCGCAGTTGCGCCCGCTGATGCGCGAATGCTGGCGGGTCCTGGCCGATGGCGGGCGGTTGACGGTTGTCGTCACCAATCGCCGTGGGCTCTGGGCGCGTGCCGAAAACGTGCCCTTTGCACAAGGGCGCCCCTATTCCATGGGCCAGATCGGCCGTTTGCTTCGCGATAACCTGTTTGTTCCCCTGCAGACAACCACGGCGCTCTTCGTGCCGCCGGTCTGGTGGCGGATGTTCAGGCCGTGGGCGGTGACCCTCGAGGATCTCGGCGCGCGGTGGTTTCCGACCTTCGCCGGCGCATTGATCGTGGAAGCCGAAAAACAGATTTATGCGGCCCCGTTCGATGCTGTGCCGGCCCGCGCCAAGGCCGTCGTCGCCCCGGCCGGACGCAGCGTTACGCCGATGGCCTCGCGCGAGGCCCTAAGCGCGCGTGAGGACAAATAGCGCCTGTTCGCTGAGCAGGTTGGCCCGCTTGCTGGTGGCGCCGAAGCCCAGGCGCTGGCCCATGGCATCCAGGGCAAAGCCCGCCTCGATGCGCACGCCCATCAACCGGCACAGGTCGATGAAATCCTGCACCGTGCACAGGTGGATATTGGGGGTGTCGAACCAGGCGTCCGACAGGGTTGAGGTCACTGGCATTCGTCCACCAAACATGACCGACATGCGTACACGCCAATGACCAAAATTGGGGAATGAGACGATCGCGCGCCGGCCCACGCGTAGGAGTTCTTCCATTACGGCGCGGGGATTGTGCGTCGCCTGCAGGGTCTGGCTGAGGATGACGTAATCGAAGGCGCCGGCCGGATAGTCTTTAAGGTCGGTTTCCAAGTTGCCTTGGATGACCGGCAAACCCTGGCTCACAGCGGCCCGCACGCGCGCCATAGAGAGTTCCAGCCCCCGTCCGTCGACCTGTTTAAAGCGCGTCAGATAGGCCAGCAGCGTGCCGTCGCCGCAGCCGACATCGAGCACGCGGCTGCCGGCGGGGACCAGATCGGCGACCTGTTGCAGATCTACGCGTATGCGAGGCGCGTTCACGGGCGAGCTCCCTTCGCGCGGCCGGGCAGTCCGCGGATCTCGGCGGTGCCGTCGATGAAGCCCTGCAATGTCTGATGAAACTCGGGCTCGTCCAGGAGAAAGGCGTCGTGTCCCTTATCGGATTCGACCTCGACAAAGCTGACGTTAGCCGCGACGGCGTTGAGCGCGCGTACGATGGCGCGGCTCTCTTCGGTCGGGAATAGCCAGTCGGAGGAGAACGAGATCAGGCAGTAGCGTACCGGCGTGCCGGTGAAGGCCTGTGACAGCACGCCGTCATTTTCCTGGGCGAGGTCGAAGTAATCCATGGCGCGGGTGATGTAGAGGTAGGAATTGGCGTCGAAGCGGTCGACAAACGTATACCCCTGATGCCGCAGGTAGCTCTCGACCTGGAAATCGGCGTCAAAGCCATAGGTCAGCGCTTCGCGGTCCTGGAGACGGCGGCCGAATTTGCGGTGAAGTGCGACCTCCGACAGATATGTGATGTGGGCCGCCATGCGCGCCACGGCGAGGCCGCGCTTGGGCGTGCGGCCCTCCTCAAGGTAATTGCCGTGGGCCCATTCCGGATCGGCCATGATCGCCTGGCGGCCGACCTCATGGAAGGCGATGTTCTGCGCCGAGTGGCGATAGGACCCGGCAATCGGTACCGCCGCGAACACGCGCTCAGGGTGGCGATTGGCCCACTCGAGCACCTGCATGGCCCCCATGGAGCCGCCGATGACGCAGAACAGCTTGTCGACTCCCAAGTGGTCGATCAGCTTGGCTTGGGCCTGGACCATGTCGCGGATGGTGATCACCGGAAAGTGCAGGCCCCAGGGCTGGCCGGTGGCCGGATCGACTTCCTTTGGTCCGGTTGAGCCCATGCAGCCGCCCAGGACGTTGGCGCAGACCACAAAAAACCGGTTGGTGTCGATGACTTTGCCCGGCCCCACCAAGTCGTCCCACCAGCCACGTTTGCCGCTGACCGGATGGGTGCCCGCGACATACTGGTCGCCGGTGAGGGCATGGCAGACGAGCACGCAATTGGAGCGTTCGGCGTTGAGGGCGCCGTAGGTCTGATAGGCCAGGGTGACTGGAGACAACGTCACACCCGACTGGAGAACCAGGGGGTTTTCCAGTGTTAGCCTGAGGTCTTGAACCGCTGCGCCGTGAACCGGCTGCGGGGCGATTTCGGGCGCCATGAGGTGCAACGTCCTTCCTTGCGAACCCTGCCAAAACACCCAAGGGCAGCAGCTATGTCAATGTTTTCTTTGATTTTGGCGCTTCGGGCAACTATGACTCGGGCCCGTTTGGCGAGCCTTCAGACCGCCACGACCTGATCACTATGAATGGATGGGCGCGACCATGGCGCTGCCGCAACCCCGCCCGGGGGTCCTGAGCATACCGCTATATGAAGCCGGCAAGGCCCAGATCAAGGGCATGAGCCGAGTCATCAAGCTGTCCTCCAATGAAGCCGCCTTGGGCCCCAGCCCCGCGGCCGTGGCGGCTTACGCGCCGCTGGCCAGCAGCCTGCAGCTCTATCCGGCCGGCGATTCCGCTGACTTGCGGAGCGCCATCGCAGAGGTTCACGGTCTCGAGGCGAGCCGCATCATCTGTGGGGCGGGTTCCGACGAAATGTTCGCGCTGCTGTGTCGGGCTTATGCCGGACCAGGCGATGAGGCCATCCATACCGTCCATGCCTTCGCGATTTTTGGCATCTACACCAAAAGCGTTGGAGCTACACCGGTGGTCGTGCCGGAAACCGATCTAACGGCCAGCGTCGATGCCATGCTCGCTGCGGTGACGCCGGCGACACGGATTGTCTTTCTCGCGAACCCCAATAACCCGACCGGCACTTGCATTTCCAAATCCGAAGTGGCGCGCCTGCGTGATGGCTTGCGCGAGGACATCATCCTGGTGCTGGACGGCGCCTATGCCGAGTTTGTCGATGCGCCGGATTACGACGGCGGCTTTGATCTGGCGCGCACGACATCCAATACCATCGTCACGCGCACGTTCTCAAAGATTTATGGGCTGGCGGCTTTGCGGCTGGGCTGGGCCTACGGCCCTAAGGCGATCATCGATTGCATGGAGCGTCTGCGCGCGCCGTTCAACGTCACCAAAGCCGCGCAAGTGGCCGGCATTGCCGCGGTACGCGATCAGGCGCATGTCGCCAAAGCCAGGGCACACAATAACAAGTGGAAAGGTGTGGCCCTGCAGCGTTTGCGCGGCGCCGGCCTGAAGGTGCGCGAGACCTGGGGCAACTTCCTCCTGCCTGAGTTCCCCGCGATACCTGGACGCACGGCCGCCGAGGCTGATGCCTTTTTGCAATCTCAAGGTATTATTGTACGCCGGGTCGATGCTTACGGCTTACCCAACCACCTGCGCATGTCGATCGGCAACGATGAGGAGATGACGGCGTTGCTGGATGCCATCACGCGCTTCATGGAGGGCCGTCATGGCTAAGGCGAAATCGAAGGCGAAATCGTCCAAAGCTAAATCGAAGCCGGTGATGTTTGAGCGCGTGGCGTTTATCGGTATCGGCCTGATCGGCGCGTCCATGGCACTGGCGATGCGACGCGAGGGACTCGTCGGCACCGTAATCGCCTGTGCGCGGCGTCCCAAGACCCGCAAGACGGCGTTCGACCTCGGTATTGCCGATGAAGCCACAAAAGACTATGCGACCGCGGTAGCCGGCGCCGATCTTGTCGTGATTGCGACTCCCGTGGGTACCAACGGCGCGATTGCCAAAATAATTTCAAAGCACCTCAAGCCTGGCGCGATCGTCACCGATGTCGGTTCGGTCAAGCAAGCAGTGGTCGATGCCGTGGCGCCGCATATCCCGAAAGGCGCGCACTTTGTTCCTGGCCATCCCATAGCCGGCACCGAACACTCAGGACCTGAGGCCGGCTTCGCCGAGCTGTTCCAGAACCGCTGGGCAATTTTGACGCCTTTGCCGCGCACCTCACCAAAGGCGACGGCGAAAGTTGCCGAGATGTGGCGCAAAATCGGGGCCAATGTCGCCCATATGCAGCCCGATCACCACGACATGGTGCTGGCGATCACCTCGCATCTGCCGCACCTTATCGCCTATACCATTGTCGGCACCGCCAGCGATCTAAGCGGCGATCTGAAGCAGGAAGTCATCAAATATTCCGCCTCCGGGTTCCGCGATTTCACGCGCATCGCCGCCTCAGATCCGGTGATGTGGCGCGATATCTTTCTCAACAATAAGGAGGCGGTGCTGGAAATCCTGCAACGCTTCACCGAGGACCTGACGGCCATGCAGCGCTCGATCCGCAAGGGCGATGGCAAGACGCTGGAAGAATCGTTCGCCCGCACCCGCGCCATTCGCCGCGGCATCATCGAAGCAAAGCAGGCCTGACATGACCGCAGAACCGCATCTCGTCATTGCGAATAAAGCGTATTCATCGTGGTCCATGCGGCCATGGATCGCCATGAAGGCCAGCGGCCTTGCCTTCCGCGAGACCGTCATTTGCCTCGACCAACCGGATACCACCGAGAAAATTAAAGTCTATTCACCGACCGGCAGGGTGCCGGTTCTGCGGCACGGCGACGTCACGGTGTGGGATTCTCTGGCTATCCTTGAATACCTTCACGACGCGTTTCCGGGCAAACATTGGTGGCCGGCGGACCGAGCCGCCCGCGCTGTGGCCCGTTCCATATCGGCGGAAATGCACTCCGGCTTTGTCAATCTGCGTACCAATATGACGATGAACGTGCGCAAGTCCTTGCCGGGCGTTGGCCGCAACGAACTGGTAGATCTGGATATCGCCCGGATCACCGCGATTTGGAACGAGTGCCGTTCGAAATTCGGCCCCGGTGGGCCATTCCTCTTCGGCGCGTTCACCAATGCTGATGCGATGTATGCTCCGGTGGTTACGCGCTTTAAAACCTACGGGGTTGCGCTTGACCCGATCAGCCAGGCCTACGCCGACGCCGTGCTCACCCACCCGGCAATGCGCGAATGGTATATCTCGGCTGCCGGCGAGCCCTGGGTCATCGCCAAATACGAAATGAAATAGCCGGCTACGGCCGCGACATGCAAATCACGCCCGGCGATCCCGCGATAGAAGACACCAATTTCTGGATCTTTGGATACGCCTCGTTGATGTGGCGGCCAGGCTTTCAATACATAGAAGCTTGCGCGGCCACATTGCCCGGCTATGTCAGGGATATGTGCTTTCTCTCCATACATTATCGCGGCACGCCCGAAGTTCCCGGACTCGTCTGCGGCCTCATGCCCGTGAATGGCAGTGCCTGCCTGGGCCGGGCATACCGCATCGCCCCTGACGATATCGCGGCGGCCGTGGACTATCTGGACGCGCGGGAATTGATCACAAACATCTATGTGCCGCGCCACCTGGTCATAAAACTAGAACATGGGCGGAATGTCACGGCGCGGATCTATGTCTCGGATACTGCCCACGCCCAGTTTGTTGGCGGCTGGACGGATGTCGCAAAGGCAGCAGCCATTGCCCGAGGTGTCGGCAGCGAAGGGCGCAGCCTCGACTACCTCACAAGCTTGGTCGAGCACTTACGCAGCTTTGGCATCAAGGACGCGCGTATTGAAAACCTGTTGGAGAAAGCCGAAGCACTCGCGGCGGCCTAGCGGCCCGGCGGTGGCTTCTTTTTCTTGATGTTCAGGAAGACGCGCTCGATCAGCACCCAGAACGCGGCGAGCCCGAGAACGAACAGCGCGACGTCGCGGGAACTCTGAATTTTGATGCCGCTCACGGCGAGAAGAACAAAGGCTCCGAGCGCAAAGGCTAGGGCTCGAAAGCCTATAAGCAGCGAGGATTTCATGTCTCACCAGGGGATGGCCGGGAGGATGAGTGTGCCTTCACCTCTGAAGCGAGGCAAGGAAAACCAAATGCAACATCACAAGTCTGATGTGGCGGAAGGCCTAGCGGCGGGTACCACGCGCAATCATCCGTACAATACGAAGCCGCATAGCCCGGAACCACCACGACGGCAGAATGACCGCCAACGCCAACACCAGCACGGGGCCGACCAAGACCAGTCCCAATCCCAGCACAGCCGTGATCAGTTCGGATTTGAAATCGCCGGCGACGCTAACCTGTTCAACCAACCAATGCGCGCCGCCAAGCGTCAGCAGCGCCGAGACGGCGATACAGACAATGAGCAATAGCGCCCAGCTAAGCGGCGGCTTGCGACGGCCTACAGGTGTTTCGATGAGGGCTTCAACGTGTCTCATACCTACGTCCACCTTTACCAATGTGCTCATTGCATTCTAGGCGCCCGATATGGCCGGGTTAGGGCATACTCGCGGCAAAACCCGGCCAATCGCGACAAAACTGAGGCGGATGTAACGGCGCGTGACGCAGATTTCGCTCTGCGGCTGCAATCAGCTAAACTCAAGTATGCTTGAGATTGCCCTGAGCGCCTTCGCTAATTTTTTCATTACCATCGACCCGATCGGTGTCGTGCCGTTTTTCATTGCCCTGACGGCCCCCTTGACACCTGCCGCGCGGCGCGCAGCCGCTCTCAAGAGCGTGACGATCGCCGCCATCATTTTGCTGGTCTTCACACTGATCGGGCAGCCGCTGCTGCACTATCTGGGCATAACCCTGCCGGCGTTCCGCGTGGCCGGCGGCCTTCTGCTTTTTCTGCTGGCGGTGGACATGGTTGTCGCGCGCGAGGGAGGCATTCGCGCGCCGACGCCAAAAGAGGAAGAGGACGCGTCAAATCGCCGGCCGGATGTCGCGGTGTTTCCGCTGGCAATCCCCCTCATTGCCGGACCGGGCGCCATCGCTTCGACCATCCTGCTGCAGGCTCAGAATGCGGGCGACCCGACGGCGCAGGTGTTAACGGCGGCGATCATGATTGGCGTGCTGATCTTCACCGCGCTGTGTTTTTTCGCCGCGCAGTCCATTATGGGAATTCTCGGACTCACCGGCGTGAACGTCTTGGGCCGTGTGCTGGGTATTGTTCTGGCGGCGCTGGCGGTGAACAACATCAT
>CANJPG010000109.1 GCA_947476065.1 Fidelibacterota bacterium | reverse complement strand
GACACCCTGTACGACGCTTTCGGCCAGCGACAGGTGGGCACGATCTTTACCCAGCTGAACCAGTACAAAGTGGTGCTGGAGATCGACCCGCGCATCCAGGGCAGCCCCGATGCGCTCAACAAGATTTATGTTAAGGCCACCAACGGCGCGAAGCCCGGCACACTGGTGCCGCTGGCCTCCTTCGCCAGCATCGAGCCCACCAACGCCGCCCTGGCCATCAGTCACCAGGGCCAGTTCCCGGCGACGACGCTGAGCTTCAACCTGGCCCCCGGAGTGGCCCTCAGCCAGGCCATCGACTTCGTGAAGGAAGCCGAACGCGACGTGCACCTGCCGCAGACCGTCGTGCCGTCCTTCCAGGGCACGGCGCAAGCCTTCCAGGAATCGCTGGTGACCATGCCTTACCTGATCGCTGCCGCTATCATCGCGGTCTACATTGTTCTCGGCGTTCTGTATGAGAGCTACATCCACCCGCTGACAATCCTCTCGACCATTCCCTCGGCCGGCGTCGGCGCGCTCTTGATCCTGTGGCTGTTCGGCTTCCCCCTCGACATGATCGCGCTGATCGGCATTCTGCTGCTGATCGGCATCGTCAAGAAAAACGCCATCATGATGATCGACTTTGCGCTGGAAGCTGAGAAACACCAAAAGCTGCCGCCCGAAGAAGCCATCTACCAGGCCGCCCTCGTGCGCTTCCGCCCCATTATGATGACCACCATGTGCGCCCTGCTTGGCGGCATCCCGCTAATCATGTTCACCGGCGCGGGCTCTGAACTGCGCCGCCCATTGGGTTTTGCGATTGTCGGCGGGCTCCTCGTGTCGCAGGTGCTGACGCTGTTCACCACGCCTGTGGTGTACTTGTACCTGCACGGCCTCGCCGACCGCTTCAGCCGCAAGGACCGCCGCCTGGCCCCCGCTCCCGACACGCATCCGGTGGCCGCCCCGGCGGAGTAGCAGGCGCTCTCTTGATGCCTATCAAGGCCGGAATAGCTCGGCAGGCTTAGTATGGTTCTTCTAGATCATGGGAAGGACCCCGCATATGCGCCTCACATTCGCCCCACTGCTCGTCGTCGTCGCCGGCCTAACCCTTGCGTCCTGCGCCTCAAGCCAGCAACACGGGATGATGGGCATGCACAAGGACGGCATGAACTGCGAGATGATGAAGGATCGTCAGAAGGCCGATGCCAGCGACAAAATGATGGGCGACAAAATGAAGGGCTGCCCGATGATGAAGGGCGCGTCCGACAAGCCAGTTGACGCCAAAAAAGGCGGCGAGCACGACCATCATCCCGACTAAGCGGGGCAACGCGGCGCGCTGGCCTGCGGTGCGATGACGGGGATCAGTACAAAACGCAGCGGCGCAATATCCGGGCAGGTATTATAGTCACCGTCCCTGAAGGAACGCGCATGCCCGCCGATCACGACTCCCACGCTCATCACCACCACGGCGCCCATATGGCCAAAGACCCGGTCTGCGGCATGGATGTCGATCCGCACACTGCCAAACACCACACCGTGCACGCGGACCAGCCTTATTACTTCTGCGGCGCCGGCTGCAAGGCCAAGTTCGCGGCCGATCCGGCGAAATACTTGGGCGTCGAGAAAACCCCCGCGCCGCCGGCTGACGCCAGCGCGGTCTATACCTGCCCCATGCATCCCGAGATACGCCAGAGCGGCCCCGGCGCCTGCCCCATCTGCGGCATGGCGTTGGAGCCCTTGACCGTCACCGCCGATAGCGGGCCCAACCCCGAGCTCGCCGACATGACGCGGCGCTTTTGGATCGCGCTATTTCTCACGGCTCCGGTCTTCACGCTCGAGATGGGCGGGCACCTTTTCAATCTGCACCATCTCGTCGCGCCACACCTGAGCATCATGATTCAGATGATCCTCGCCACGCCGGTGGTTCTGTGGGTCGGTGCACCCTTTTTTGCGCGCGGCTGGGCCTCGCTGCGTACACGCAAGTTCAACATGTTTACGCTGATCGCCTTGGGGACCGGCGTCGCTTGGCTTTACAGCATGTTCGCCGCCCTGCTGCCGGGCGTGTTCCCGCCGGCTTTCCAGACCGAGGAGGGCACCGTCGCGATTTACTTCGAAGCGGCAGCCGTGATCACGGTGCTGGTGCTGCTGGGCCAGGTGCTTGAGCTGCGCGCGCGCGATCAGACTTCGGGCGCCATCAAGGCGCTGCTCACCCTGGCGCCGAAAATCGCGCGGCGCATCGCCGGCGACGGCAGCGAGCAGGAGATTGCCCTCGAGCAGGTCCAGGTCGGCGACCGGTTGCGGGTGCGACCCGGCGACAAGATCCCCGTGGACGGCGTCGTGCGCGAAGGCCGCTCGGCCGTGGACGAAAGCATGATCACCGGCGAATCCATGCCGGTGAGCAAGGAGGCCGGGACGGCGCTGATCGGGGGCACGATCAATCAATCGGGCGCCTTGATCATGGAGGCCCTGCGCATCGGGCGCGACACCATGCTCGCGCGCATCGTGCAGATGGTGGCCGAGGCCCAGCGCAGCCACGCGCCCATCCAGCGCCTGGCCGATCAGGTGGCCGGCTGGTTTGTGCCTACGGTCATCGGCATTGCCGCCCTCGCCTTCTTCGCCTGGTTCACATTCGGCCCCGCGCCGCGTTTCGCCTTCGGGCTGGTGGCGGCCGTCGCCGTGCTGATCATCGCCTGTCCCTGCGCCCTGGGGCTCGCCACGCCCATGTCGATCATGGTCGGCGTCGGGCGCGGCGCGCAGCTGGGCGTGCTGATCAAGAACGCCGAAGCCCTCGAACGCATGGAGAAGGTCAACACGCTGGTGGTCGACAAGACCGGCACGCTGACCGAAGGCAAGCCGGCGGTGACGGCCATGGTGGCGCTCGCACCCTTCTCCGAGACCGATCTGCTGCGCCTGGCCGCCGGTGTGGAACAGGCCAGCGAACACCCCCTCGCCCAGGCGGTGCTGGCTGCCGCCAAGACCCGGAATCTTGCGGTGCCTGCGGTCCAGGGCTTCGACTCACCTGCCGGCAAAGGCGCTGTCGGCACGGTCGAGGGCAAGCGCGTCGTCATCGGCCAGGAGAATTTCCTGACCGGCTTCGGCATCACGCTCACTGACTTGGCGGCGCGCGTCGAGGACCTGCGCCGCGACGGCGCGACGGTGATTTATGTCGGCGTCGATGTCCAGCCCGCAGGCGTCATCGCCATCGCCGATCCCATCAAGGCGACGACGCTGGAAGCCGTGCGCGCCTTGCAAGCCGAACACATCCAGATCGTGATGCTGACCGGCGACCACCGCACCACCGCCGAGGCCGTCGCGCGCAAGCTGGGCATCACCGACATCCAGGCCCAGGTGCTGCCCGACCAAAAGAGCGCGGTGGTTCTCGCGCTGAAGCAGAAGGGCCGCGTCGTAGCCATGGCCGGCGACGGCGTCAACGACGCACCGGCCCTGGCCGCCGCCGATGTCGGCATCGCCATGGGCACGGGCGCCGACGTGGCGATGGAAAGCGCCGGGGTCACGCTGCTGAAGGGCGACTTGATGGGCATCGTGCGCGCGCGCCGCCTGTCGCAGGCGACGATGCGCAACATCCGCCAGAACCTGTTCTTCGCCTTTGTGTATAACACGGCCGGCATTCCCGTGGCGGCGGGCGCGCTCTATCCGCTGTTCGGCGTGCTGCTGTCGCCCGTGGTGGCGGCGGCCGCCATGGCGCTGTCGTCGGTCAGCGTGATCGGCAACGCTCTGCGTCTGCGCGTCACGCGGCTTTAGGCCTACGGGCGGGGCGCGTCGTAATACGCGGCGATCTCGGCTGGTGTCAACTTGCCGGCGATGCGGCGCATGCGGCCGTAGAGATCATTCTTGCGCGTGCCGGCGGCATAGGCCTGGAGTTGGGTAACGATGTAAGCCGGGTACTGGCCGGTCAGCGCCGGCACTTCCAGCGGACCGCCAGCCGTTGGGTTGTGGCAAGCCTCGCAGGCCGGAAGGGCGCGGCTCACGTCACCCTTGGTCGCCAGCACCACGGCATTGGGCGTCACCTCGTTGTAGGCGCGAATGTCATGGTTGCGGCGCGGCAGTCTGCTGTAATAGGCGGCCAAATCCGTCAGGTTCTGGTCCGTCAGCTCATCGAGCATGCCCTTCATGGCCTCGTTGACGCGCTCGCCGCGTTTCATGTCGTGCAGCTGTTTATAGATCGCACGCGCCGACAGCCCTGTGGTGCTGGGCACGCTTGCGGGGTCCGCCGATAAGCCATTAGGCATGTGGCAGGCGGCACAGGTGTCTTGCGCCAATGCTGCTCCGGCGGCGGCATCGCCGCGGCGCACGTCGTTGCGGGTTGCGCTATCCCAGGCGGTGCTCGACGCGGGGGCTGAGGGCTTACTACTACGCGCGTTCTGCTCGGCTGGAATGCCGATGCCAAAGGCACGGCAGATGGCGGTGAAGGAATCGAGGCCCGTCGTCTGTCCCTCGAGCACCGGCATGACCACAAAGCCCAGCAGACCCACCATCACCGCGATGGCGAAGATGGCGGCCGAGACTGTGACGGCGAAGGCCCGACTGGCTTCAGCCGTACTGGTAGCGGGTTTGTTATCTGTCGACACGGTGCACCACAGCCTGGGGAGGATTGAGGATGAAAAACTGCGCGATGGGGTAGCTATAGGCCGCCGCCATCAGGATCAGAACGAAGACGTTCCACAGGGCAAAGCCATTGAGGGCCGCCGGCACCGGCTGATCCGGGTGAAGGGCTGTCGCATATTTAACCGGCGCAGGATAAACGCCAGCACTTCGCTCCACGTGGAAACTCACAAGATTCCAGATAAACAAGGCCGCGCTCACGACCAGCACAAAGCCGCCCGCGAGACTTACCGCCATCCACGGCGTCCACCAGGACATCGAGGGATCGGCATAGTCGAATTGCGCGACGCGGCGGACCTGGCCGTTAAGGCCCAGCCAATGCCACGGCATCGACATCACCATCATGCCCACGGCCCATAACCATAACTGAATGCGCTGGAGCGCCACCGACGGCGCGGCGCGGCCCGCCAGGCTCGGCCAGATGTGATAGGCGATGGCGAAGTACATGATCACCACGCTGCCGCCGAAGATCATGTGGAAGTGCGCGCTGACCCACGACGTGTTGTGAACCATCGCATTCATGCCGTAGCTCATGTTGATGAGGCCGCCGAAGCCGCCAAACCACAGCATGAAGAACGACAGGCCCGTGGCCAGCACCATGGGCCGCTCCCAGGGCAGCGCACCGATCCAGCCGAAGAGTCCTTTCCCGCCACGCAAGCGGCCCGCGGTTTCCATTGATGCCGTGACGGTGAATACCGTCAGCAACGTCGGCACGGCCACAAGCACCGTCAGGATCATCTGGATGGATTTGAACCCGGTGGAATGCTCGGGGTCCATGAACAAGTGATGCAATCCCACTGGCAATCCGCACAACAGGAATAGGATGAAGCTGGCGCGCGCCATCAGGTCGCTGAACAGCCGCCCGCCCGCCGCTTGGGGCGCAATGGTGTAGAAGGCGATATAAGCCGGAATTAGCCAGAAGTAGACAATGGCATGCAATGTCCACGAGAACAGCGTGCGAGTAAGGCCAACGTCGACGGTCTGCGTCCAGCCAAAAGCCGCGGGAATGACAACAAATAGCAGCTCAACCGCGACACCGATGGTCGTCCACAGCCATAGCACGGCGTTGGCGGCTGTCGCATACATGGCCAGAGGCACCGGCTGACCGGGATTGGCGCGCTTCCAGCGCATCATGGCGACGAGCATCAACACGCACCATATCCACGAGCCGACGACCACCAACACCAGCCCAAGATAGAAAATCGGGCTCGCGGTCAGGGGCGGATAGAACGTGAACATCACGCTGGCATGACCTGTCAGCACCGTGGCGACCACCATAACGGTCCCGACAATGCCGAGGATGAAGCCGAGCCAAGCCAAGCGCGGCGCGGGCAAAGGCTGTCTCAGCGCGCTCTCGGCGACGAAGTAGCCGAAGCCCATGATGAAGAAAGTCGTGAGCACGTAACCCATGGCCGAGCCGTGGGCAGTGACCGAGGCGAATTAGTTATCCGGCGTCGACAACGGCGCGGCAAACGGGCTGCGCACCCACATCTGCCATAGGCCCAACAAAATCGCGACACCGAACGCGGCAAAGGCCGTCCACAGGTGCGCGAGGACGAGGCGATTAGTGTTCGGCACAGGCAACTCTCCCATTCTCGTCGGGCTTGAAATCGGCGATGGGCACGACGCGCACGTGCGCCACCATCTGGCTGTGACCGAGGCCGCAGAATTCGTGACAGGGCATCAGCATATCGCCCGGTTTGTCGAACATCGTGTGCACCTGGCTGACGTAGCCCGGCACCACCATGGTGTTGATGTTGGTGCCGACAACCAAAAGACCGTGGATAACGTCGGGACTGACGAAGCGGAACGTCACCTGCATGTCCTGGGGCACCACGACGCATTCCGGCGCGAAGGAGAACTGCGAGGTGACTATGCGCGTTGTCACGCGGCCCTTGGCGTCCACCTGGGTGCCGAGATTGTCTTCTGTGAACTCTCCGGCGATATGCAGGGTGTTGGGGTCGACGTTTTCGATATTACTGGGCGGGTTCATGTGCGGCGATAGACTGGCCCAGACGATGGCGAACAACATCATCATCGCGGCGCCTACCATGGCGAAGGCCCAGCGTCTTTCGCTACGCGCGTTCGAGAGTGGGTCAATGGCCATGGTTCAGCCTACCGGTCCGCGCGGAAGGAAAACAAACAGGTAAATAATCGCCCACGCCACGAGCAGAAGCGCGACGGCAATTCCGGCGAGGGCGAACGCGCCCGAAGGCGCCTCGTCCAGATGCGCCGCGAGAGTGGGGTCGGTGATGTCCGGGTCCGTATCGGCGGGGTTATTCATCGTTGCGGTTCTCTTGTTGCTGAGGTGACAAGACACGGAACAATCGCGTCTCTAATCCGCGGCTTCAGATTTGTCTGGAATGCCCACGCAGGCGGCTGGGGAACAGAAGCTGACACGTCCGTTCAGGCGATCGAGGCGGTAGACGATGCCGTTCTCCGACCGCGTGGATGGAATAAGCATGAAACGGTTGCCGAACAGGCCCACAGTTCCCACCGTGAGGACCAGCAGCACCGAACCGATGACCAT
>CANJPG010000108.1 GCA_947476065.1 Fidelibacterota bacterium | reverse complement strand
GTGGCGGAAGGGGTGGGATTCGAACCCACGGGGCCCTTTCGGGCCCGCCGGTTTTCAAGACCGGTGCCTTAAACCACTCGGCCACCCTTCCTAGATCGGGAGGAGCTTATAGCAAACTTCCGGGGGCCAATTGAAAGTGTGAATTTTGGGAGCCTAGGCCGGGGCTTTCTGCGGCCCATTCCAGGCCCACAGGAGATGGCCCGGGAAATAGGGCTGCAGGGCCTCTATGTAGCGCTGACCCAAGTCACGGCCGTAGCGGCGGTCGAATTCCCGCAGCACAAACAGCACGGCGTCCAGCGAGTGATAGCAGTCGTGCAGGATGACGGCGGTGGCCATCAGCTGGGCTTCGTTCAACAGCGCGATGCGGGCAAAATCGCGCACAAAAATCGCGTCGGCTTGCAGGACCTGGCTGAAGCCGCCGTAGACGTCGTTGTCGACGAAGAACGGACTGATGGTGCGGCTGTTAAGCGGGAAGAAGCGGTGGAACATGAAACCCTGCTGACGCAGGAACATCTCGACTTCCGAGAACAGCGGCTGGCCCTTGTACATAGGCAAGAACGAGACCTCGGCATGGATCACCGAAACGCTGCGCAGGCGTTGTACCGCACCGCTGAGGGCCATCAACTCGGCGCCCTGGATATCGATCTTGATGAAATCGGTGCCGATGGTCTCGGGAATGTCGTCGAGGCGCACGGTCTTCACGTCCGTCGTCGAGACAACCTTGCTCCAGTATGGGAACAGGTGAAACAGATTCATCACCGCCGGGTTGGGCTCGAACAATGAACTCATGCCGGGCACGCGCCCGATCTTGAGGGTATGGATTTTGCCGTCGCCCACCGCATAGGGCAGATAGGTTTCGTGGGGACCTTTGGCGGCGTTGAGGGCTGCCAGACTTTCCGCATGGGGCTCGAAGCCCACGAGGTCCACATCGCCGGCCTTCAGCAGCGCGGCATAGGGCGGCGCCTGGCCGTCCAGCGGACTGGCGCCGATGTCAGTGACACTGATCAGCGGAATAGCGCCGATCAGCGCCTTGAACGGCGGCGGCGGGGTGAAGTTCGGGATATTTTGCGGCATCGGTAAACTATGGCCGCAAACGCTTAAACGGGGATTAAGGACAGCTGCGTGGCGCGCTACAGGGCCGCGTCAAGCCGGCTTCAACCGGAGCGGGTGCGATGCACGCGGAATAAATGAGCCAGCATTGCAACGGGACGGCGCGGTCATGCGTTGCATTGGCAACCCGGACCGCTGAATTAGTTAACGCGGAATGGTGAGATACTGGATCAGCTTTCAGGAGGAAGCACCCATGAACTATCTCGAGTATTCGCCGCTCATCGACAGCGCCCTCGTCGTGGCCCTCGCCTTCATCGTTTGGGCCGCCTATCGCGAGCTGCGCCATCGCCAACAGCGCCCGACGACGCGAACGGAAGCCTGAGCGCTGTTAGCGCGCGGCACATGAGTTCGGAACGGGGACCCCGCAAAGGTCCCCGTTTTCTTTTGGATTAACGGTCGAGCAAGGTCTCGATCATATCGGCGCTGATCTCCTGGCGGATATTTATCACGCCGCGCCACGGGTCTTTAAATCCCTTGCCGATGCGCTTGAGCACGCTAGTGACGGTGAAATCGCCGGGGGCAGCGCCCGCTTCCAACTCAGCCCAGGAGATTGGCGTCGCAATGGTGGCGCCGGGCCTCGCGCGCGTCGAATAGGGGGCCACCGCCGTGGCCCCTCGCCCATTGCGCAGGTAGTCGATGAACATGCGTCCACGCCGCAGCTTCTTCGACATGTTGGTGATGAAGGCCGCGGAATCACGCGCGGCAAATTTTTCGGCCACAGCCTTGCTGAAAAGTTTGATGCCGTCCCAGTCGAGGGCGGGCTTCAGCGGAACCACCACGTGCAGGCCTTTGCCGCCGGTGGTCTTGACGAAGGACTTCAGGCCCAAGTCATCGAGTTCGTCGCGCATATCCAAGGCAGCATGCGCGATCTTGTCCCATGGCACCGACGCATCCGGGTCGAAGTCAAAGACCACTAGGTCGGGATGCTCCACCGTGCCGAGATGTGATCCCCAGACATGCACCTCCAACACGCCGCGCTGCACCAGCGACACCAGGCCCTCGGCGCTGTCGATCGTCAACACCGCTTCGCTTTTACCCCCGATCCGGTGCTCCGTGATCGCGTCCGGCAAACCGGCGCCGGCATGTTTCTGGAAAAAGCACGCCGGCCCCACGCCGTCGGGGCAGCGCACCAGAGACAGCGGGCGGTTGCTCACGTGGGGCAGCATCACGTCGGCCACGGCTTCGTAGTAACGCGCCACCTCCAGCTTGGTGAAACGCTCCTTGGGATAGATAACGCGCTCGGGGTGGGTAATGGTGATGCCAAGCACCTCCGCGCCCGATGAGGTGCGCCGCAGGGCGCGCTTCGGCTTTGCATTGGCCTTGATCACGGCGGCAACCGGCACTTCTTCTTCCTCCGTGATCTCGCCAGCCGCTTTGTCCTCCCGCAAGCCGAGGAAGGCCGCGTGCCTAAGAATGTGATCGCTGGTCCAGGCGCCAAATTCGATTTCGGCCACATGGGTGGGCTTGATCCACTTCGCCGTCCGCCGCGCAACCACCGGCACTGTTTCAAAGGCCGCCTTGTCCGCAGCCGCCGATGACAGAAGCTTGAACAGCGATTTGGCGGCGGCGGTGCTGAAACCGGTTCCAACCTTGCCGACATAGACCAGTTTCTTGCCGTGATACTCGCCGAGCAGCAGAGCGCCGATAGCGTCCTTGATCGCCGTCGACAGCGTGTAGCCGCCGATGACAAATTCCTGACGTTCGATGCGCTTGATCTTGAGCCAGGTCTTTGTGCGTCCTGAGGCGTACGGCGCTTCGGCGATCTTCGAGATGACCCCTTCCACGCCGAGGCCGGCCGAAGCCGCGAAGAACGCTGGCCCGCTGCCGCTCTGGTGATCGCTATAGCGGATCTCGGACGATTTTTGCCGTCCGATGAGGTCGCGCAAAATCTCCTTGCGCGAGGTCAGGGCCAAGCCCCGCATGTCTTCGCCGTTCAGGAACAGAAGATCGAAGGCAAAGTAGGTGACGCGATGTTGACCCGGCGATTTGAACCAGCTTTGCAGCGCCGAAAAATCACTGAGGCCGGCCTCGTTCAAGATCACCGCCTCGCCGTCGATATAGGCTGAATCGACCGGCAGCGCCTCCAGCGCCTTGGCCAGGCCCTTGAACCGCGCCGTCCAGTTCTCGCCGTGCCTGGTCAGGACTTTGACCGCGCCGTTCTCGATGCGCACATGAAGCCGGTAGCCGTCGAATTTGATTTCGTGCAGCCACGTGGCCTCGCCGGGCGCCTGATCGACGCGCGTGGCCAACTGGGGCTCGATGAACACCGGCATCTTTGCGCCGCGTTTCTTGGGTTGGCCCTTGCCTTTGGCGGGCGTCGCAGCTTTTGATTTGCGCTTGGCGCCCCCCGACTCCCAGACCTTGTTGCCAGCAGCGATGTCGTCCATCTCACGGCCCGTCTTGACGCTCTTGCCGTCGTGCAAAAGCTTGTCGGCATTGCCGGGGACCGCCTCGCCGTCGCGGTCCTTGATCAGCAGCCAATTGGCATGGCGATCTTTCGGCCGCGGCTTCATACGCACAAGCGCCCAAAGGCCCTTCATCTCGGCGCCGTCTAGACGGAACTTGAGACGTCCAGCCTCGTAATCGCGGTGCGGGTCGCCCTCGGTGTACCAGGTGCCGCTGTCCCACAGCATCACCGTGCCGCCGCCGTACTGACCCTTGGGAATGATTCCTTCAAAGCGGCCGTAGGCCAGCGGATGATCTTCGACTTCGACCGCCAGCCGCTTGACCGCAGGATCAACGCTCGGCCCTTTCGCCACCGCCCAGCTTTTCAGCACGCCGTCCATTTCCAGGCGGAAGTCATAGTGCAGGTGGCTGGCGGCGTGTTTTTGAACGACAAAAGCGTGACCGGTGGAGGGCGCCTGCCTTTCGGCGCCGCTCGGCTCGGCGGTCTTGCTGAAATCGCGCTTGCGCCGGTAGCTTTGCAAGGTTTTGGAGGGGCGGCGCGCATTGTCCGTGCCCATCACCCGCCGCTATAGCCGCCGATGATGGGCAGGATCTGGCCGGTGATGTAGCTGGAGCACTGTCATGTTTTTAGGCTTAGACTTGGCGCAGGGCGGAGATCGCGCGCAGCTGCGCGATGCAGCCCAGCAGGCGGACGATCTGCAGCGACAGCTCTTGCAGCGCGGGCGAGAATTTCTTCGGCAAGGCCGTGAATTGCACCGCGACATAAATATTGCGCAGCTCGGCTTCGCGCGCCTCGGTGGACGGCAGGGCGCCAATCATGCCCGACAATTGACGCGAGATATTGTCGCCGTAATTTTCCGTACGGCGATACGCCGTGATCGCACGGGCGATCATCGGATGGTAAATGTGGACGGCGCGGCACATTTGCATGTTCAACGGCAAACCTCTTGTTCCTAAGCTATAAGCGTGAACAGCCCCGAATTGTTCCGGCTGAAGCCCACCCGCCTCGCGTCCTTTGGCGTGCCAATTGGCACTTTTACTTGCAGCCTTAAGGCCATATCCTGCCTGGGGGTCGGGGATTTACGCCCCATCCCCACCTGACATTTACGAGGGCGGTTTATGCAACTTTCGACGATCCGACCGGCGCGCGCGCTTCCGGCCGCCTGGATCGCTGCCCTTGTGCTGCCCAGCGCCGTGTGGGTGTTTAGTGAAACCCGGGCGTGGACCTGGGACCCGGCCTATTATGGGTATTGGGCGCTGCAGCTTTTCCAGCGGCTAACCGAAGGCCACGTAGGCGCCTGGCTCAAGGAAACCTCGGGCGCCCTCAAGATGATGCCGCCGCTGCTGGTCTGGCTGGGGCAGTTTTTCGTGCCTTTGCGTCATCTGACCGGCGACGCCGAAACCGCGCTGATGCTGCTCAACCTCGGTGCGGCGACGGCCACCTTGGCCCTCCTCTACCGGCTGACGCGCAGCCTCGGCGGCAGTATGCTGGCCGGAATGGCGGCGGCTGCGGTCTGCGGCAGCGCCAATCTGTTCCTCGGACTCTCTCGGCACTTTCTCACGGAGCCGCTGCAGGGTTTCACCGCGGCGCTGTCCATGACCGTTGCCCTGCACGCGGATAAGCGCTCGCATCTGCGTAACGTTGGCTACGTCCTGATCCTGCTAGCCCTAGCCTTCAGCGCCAAATCCACCAGTTTCATTTTTGTGCTGCCGGCGCTGACCTATATGGCGCTCGCCGTGTTCGCCACCTGGCGCGATCCGCGCCCCGCCGCCAGCCGCACTGATATCATCCTGGTTGGGCTCGGCGCCGTCGGCGTCCTCATCACCGCCATCTGGTATTGGGAGAACTGGCGCTACATGGCCATGCACTTCGTCCAGGCCAGCGTCGGCGCCGAGGTGCAGAACTACCGCACGGCCACGCCCTACCTCGACGAACTCGCGTTCTGGATCGATGCCATAAGTTCCGCCCTGTCCCTGTGGAAAATCGCGCCGGCGATGCTGACGGTCTTTGCCCTCGCCGCCCTGGCGCTGGCGATCAAGCGGTTGCGGTTCAATCGGCACATCCTGCGCGATGCGGTGAACAGCAATGCCCTGTTCGGCTTTTATATCGCCGGCATGCTGCTGGTCAGCATCCTTGCCTATGCCATGCAGATCAATCACGACCCGCGCTTTCTCACGCCGATCATCCCGCCGATTGCCGGCCTGGTGGGCTGGTCACTGACGATGCTGCGCCATTGTGTGCTCGCGGTGGCGGTCATCATCGCCTCGCTCATCAACAGCGTGGCGGCCAACGCGCTGACCTTCGGCCATAACGTCGGCGCGGGCGCGGCGTGGCTGTGGATCGTGGACCGCACGCTGGCGGATAAAAACGAGCTGCTGCCGGCTATCGCGCTGACCTGCCGCAGCAACGAGGCGGCGCCCGTGGCTGTCGGCGTGTCCTATCCGTTCATCAACTCCAACAGCACCAGCTTTTACGGCGCCAAATACCGATTGCAGACGGGAATCAACTGCAGCTACACCTCGCCGCCCCAGGACAGCGTCAAGAGCGCGCTGGATTGGCTCGATGCCGCGCAGATTCAGCGCGTGCTGACGGTTGCGCCCGACAAGCAAAATCCAGCCGACTTTGCCAATCCCATCGCCAAGCCGTTTGCCGAGGCCCTGGCCGCCGATCCGCGTTTCACGCTCTCGCCGGACTCTCCAGGTCGTTTCCAGATCTTCCAGCGCGTGCCGCCGGCAGGTCCGCCGTGAAGATATTCCTCTTCGCCGTCAAACTTGTGATTACCGGCGCACTGGCCTGGCTGCTGCTCAGCCGTGTCAACTTCGCACCCGTGGGCCATTTCCTGAGATCCGGCCGGGCCATCGGCGCCATGGCGTTTTGCGTCGCGGCGCTGATCGTCCAGGCGGCGCTGGCAGCGCTGCGCTTCCGCTGGATCATGCGGCTGATGGGCCATGCCTTTACTTTTCGTCTCGGTTTCTCCACCTGGATGATTGGCCTTCTCGTGAGTCAGACGCTTGTGACCTTCATCGCCGGCGACGCCACGCGCATCTGGCAGATCGTGCGCCGCGGTTACGGGCGCAGATTGGCCGGCGGCGCGGTCTTCCTCGAGCGCGCCTTGGGTTTTGCGGTGCTGATGGCCATGGTGGTGGTGTCGATCCCGTTCCTGCTTGACCACGGCGCGACGGGTGCGGTGCGCACCGGCCTTTTGGCGCTTGCGCTGCTTTGCGCCGTCGGGATCGTCGGCTTCGTCGCCTCGGGATTTACCGACAAGGTCATCGGACGTCTTGTGCCCCGATTGCGGCAGAACCGCATAGCTGATGGTCTGCTCGACGTTACCTCCGCCGCCCGCTATCTGGCCGCATCCTGGCCCTTAAGTCTCGGCATCGTCGCCCTCAGCGCCGTCATGCATCTGTGCAATGTCGCGGCCTTCTACATTCTGGGCGAAGCCGCCGGCATCGACCTTCCGGCCCTAACCGTCAGTGCCGTCGCCCTCCCGGTCATGCTGATCGCGCTGATGCCCATCGCCTTGGCCGGCTGGGGGGTGCGCGAGGGCGCCGCCGTGGTCGGCTATGGGCTGTTTGCCGTCCCGGCCGAGACCGCCGTCACGGTCTCTGTTGCCTTTGGGCTGGCACTTTTGATTGCCAGCCTGCCCGGCGGATTTTATCTATGGTC
>CANJPG010000107.1 GCA_947476065.1 Fidelibacterota bacterium | reverse complement strand
GTCACGTCGAGTGAGTGGCAGACCGGCGGAACCGCGTGCTACCTTTGATGCCGCCGTGACAGTGGGAGACCGACGACGATGATCAAAGCGGTGACAGCCCGTGCGCCCTTGCCGCATCTCGATGATGCGCTCACACAGCTTCGCAACCTGCTCGGCGAGCGCATCTCGACGTCCGCCGCGGTGCGTGCGCAGCACAGCACCGGCGTCTTCCTGTCCTCCAATGCGCCGCCCGATGTCGTCGCTTTCGCGCAATCGACCGCGGAAGTGGTCGAGATCGTCAAAATCTGCGCCGCCAACGCCATCCCCATCATTCCCTTCGGCACCGGCACGTCGGTCGAGGGCCATATTGCAGCGCCCCTGGGCGGGCTGTCGCTCGACGTTAGCCGGATGGACAAGGTGCTCAAGGTCAACAGCGACGATCTCGACGTTGTTGTCGAGCCCGGCGTCACGCGCAAAATGCTCAACAGCCATATCCGCGATACCGGCCTGTTTTTCCCCATCGACCCTGGCGCCGACGCGTCGCTGGGCGGCATGGCGGCGACACGCGCCTCGGGCACCAATGCCGTGCGCTACGGCACCATGCGCGAAAATACGCTGGCGCTGCAGGTCGTGACCGCCGACGGCCGCGTCATCCGCACCGGTGGCCGCGCGCGCAAGTCTTCCGCCGGCTATGATCTGACGCACGTGTATGTCGGCTCGGAAGGCACCCTCGGGATCATCACCGAACTGACGCTGCGGCTCTACGGCATTCCCGAGAAGACCGCGGCGGCGGTTTGTTCCTTCGCGACGCTCGAAGGTGCGGTCGATACGGTCATTACCACCATCCAGGCCGGTGTGCCCATCGCGCGCATCGAATTGCTGGACGATGTGCAGATCGACATTCTCAACAAACACGCCAAGTTCGATTTCCCCGTGCTCAATACCTTGTTCATGGAATTCCACGGCACGGAAGCCGGTGTTCAGGAACAGGTCGAGATGGTGCAAGCCATCGCCAGCGACAACGGCGGCGGCAACTTCACCTGGAAGACCCAGGCCGAGGAACGCACCAAGCTGTGGCAGGCGCGCCATGACGCCACCTGGGTCGATAAACAGGCCTATCCCGGCTGGGATGTCATGGCCACCGACGTCTGTATACCGATCTCACGGCTGGCCGAAGTGGTCACGAGCAGCAAACAGGATGCCGCCGAAAACGGCTTGGTCGCGCCCATCGTCGGTCACGTCGGCGATGGTAACTTCCACATGCTGGTGATGGTCAAGCCCGACGATCCGGCCTACTTCGCGCGTGTGCACGCGCTCAATGACCGTCTAATCGCCCGCGCCCTTGCCGCCGGCGGCACCTGCACCGGCGAGCACGGCATAGGACTTGGCAAGGTCAAGCATCTCTACAAAGAGCACGGCGACAGCATGCATGTGATGCTGGCCATCAAGCAGGCGCTCGATCCCCAGAACATCATGAACCCCGGCAAGATCTTCGCGCACGCAAGCTAAGCGCGTGGCGTCGCTGCAATAAAAAGGGCGGCTGCATGTCTGCAGCCGCCCTAGTCGTTTGCAAATTCGCAGTCCGGTTTTAGTGGATAACGCGCTTATGCGTCTGCGGTAGGAACAGTAGCCCGACCACGAACGTCAGCGCTGCGAAGATAATCGGATACCAAAGACCCGAGTAGATGTTGCCTGTCTCCGCCACGATGGCGAAGGCGGTCATCGGCAAGAAGCCGCCGAACCAGCCGGTACCCATATGGTAGGGCAGGCTCATCGAGGTGTAGCGGATGCGGGCGGGGAACAACTCCACCAGCAAGGCCGCCATGGGCCCGTACACCATCGCCGCGAAGGTCATGATGCACACCAGGATGAAGATCGTCAGCGGGATGTTGATCTGGTCGGTTTCTGCTTTGAGCGGATAGCCGGCCGCGGACAACATGGCGCCTGCCTGCTTTTCCCACTCGGCGCGTTTGGCCTTGAGTTCCGGCGCCGGCAACTCGTTGCCCCTGAAGGCCGGCAGAACCTGATCGCCAACGCGCATCTCACCCAGCGTACCAGCCGGGGCTTCGACCGAGTCATAGGTCACGCCAGCGCGCGCCAGGAACGAACGCGGGATGTCGCACGAGGAGCTGAAGATCTTGCCGCCCAACAAGTCGAACTGGAACGAGCACTCGCTCTTGTCGGCATAGACCGTCACTGGCGATGACGCCACGGCTTTGGAGAGGGCGGGGTTTACGGCAGACGTGAGCGCGCTGAACAGCGGGAAGTATGTGATCACGGCCAGGAAGCAGGCCGCCATCATAACCGTCTTGCGGCCAATCTTGTCCGACAGCCAGCCAAAGAAGACGTACATCGGCGTCGAGATGATCAGGCCGGCCGCGATGAGCAGGTTGGCCACGGGACCGTCGACCTTCAGCACGCGCTCGAGGAAGAACAGCGTGTAGAACTGCGCGGCATACCAAATGACGGCTTGGCCGATAACGGCGCCAAACAGCGCCACCAACACGATCTTGACGTTTTCCCAGTTGGTGAAAGCGTCGCGCAGCGGCGTTTTGGCGGTTTTGCCCGAAGCCTTCATTTTCAGATATACCGGGCTTTCGTTCAGCTGCAACTGGATCCACATCGTGATGCCGAGCAAACCGGCCGACATCAGGAACGGTACGCGCCAGCCCCAGGCGTTGAATGTTTCTTCGCCAAGGACGGTGCGGGTGGCGAAGATAAAGGCGAGGCTGAGCGCCATGCCGACCGTAGCCGTGGTCTGAATCCAGCTCGTATAAAGACCGCGCTTGTCATCAGGCGCGTGTTCGGCAACGTAAATCGCCGCACCGCCGTACACGCCGCCGAGTGACAGGCCCTGAATCATGCGCAGGGCGACCAGGATCCAAGGAGACGCCACGCCGATCTGGGCGTAAGTGGGCAGCAGACCAACCGCGAAGGTGGCCGCACCCATCAGCGTCAGCGTGAAGATGAAAGTCTTTTTGCGGCCCCAGATGTCGCCGAGTGCGCCGAATACTAGCGCGCCGAAGGGACGCACCGCGAAGCCCGCGGCAAAGGCCAGCAAGGTTAGGATGAACGCGGTGGATTCGTTCACGCCGGCGAAGAAGTGTTTGCTGATGACGACCGCCATCGAGCCATAGAGAAAGAAGTCAAACCATTCGAAAACGGTGCCGGCGGACGAAGCGGCGATAACTTTAAAGTCCTCTTTTCCGACAGAGCCGGAGGCGGCATGGCCGGCCACGGAAGAAGTTGTTTGATCGGTCATTGAAATCTCTCTCTCTCTTGATGGCTGTCGTGGCAACCGGTCCCCGGACCGGACATCCTCGTCAGCGGAAAATGCACAACGCGTCTATCGCCAGAATGACCGCCAGACTCCAGGCGGAGCGAACTAGCTTGGTTCAGCTGCGACTGGTCTTAGCGAACGGCCCCCCAGATGTGTCTTTCGGCCGCGATATCTAAATACCGCGGGGCTCTCCCCTCGCGGCCCGATCATAGGTGCATTCGGGCCGGTATCGAAGCGTCATGATCGATAATCTGACCATTTAGAAGATGCAAGAACTTACGCATTGCGAAAGAACTAAACCGGAACGTGGCGTAAGGCGCCGGTAAGATCGGGTAAGCCTATCGTAATTGCCCCATGACGCAGTGCGAAAGCTTCAGGGACCGACCGGCGTCAGCTGCTTTCGCCAGGTCATAGCATTGCGAATCTGGGCCATATCTGCGGGCCGTGGCGTCACCGTCGCTTTTGCCGGCATGACGCAGCTGAAGCTCGCGGCGGCATTGATATCGCCGGTTCCCTTGTATTTGGCGACCTTTGGATAGGCGCACAGCGGGCGCTGGCGCACCACATCTTTGGCGTTGGCGCCGTCCTTGAATTCGGTGGCGATGATTTGCTCGGGTGCTACGCCGTCCTCAACCCAATGCACCAGCGCCGCAACGATGTCCTGGTCCGGACCCGCCACTGGCGCCCGCGCGTTGGTCTGTTGATTGAAGTTGGTGGTGCCGCTGCCGCCGGTGCAGTGGGCCATACCGGGCGCCATGAACACGCGATAGTAGCTATCGACGTCCTTTGTACTCAACACCAAGGCTGCCACATCGGCGGGCGTCAGCTTGCTCATGGCCTCGTCAAGCTTCTCCGGCGTGGCGCGGTATTTTTCGAACAGAGCGATGGCCGCGTAGAAGTTGGGGGATTCCCAGGGCATGTTCACCGGATCGTTCCAGCCGTGATACTGGATGATCTTGCCGCCGCGCGCCTTAAAGCGCGAGAGGTCAGGGCTGGGCGCGGCGAGGATGGGATCGAGCTTCTGCTTGATCATGTCGTATTCGGTATCAAAATTGATTTTCCGCCAGTCAAAGTCCTTCTGCCCGAACACGTAATGGCCGATGAAATTGCCGTAGCCGCCGGTGGTGGCCAGGTTGGCACCCTGCTGCCACAGGAATTCCGATCCGACTGCAGGGCCGGGCGTCACCGGCGCGCCTTTGCTGGCGGTGCCGCCGTAGGAGGCGTTCACTAGATCCACCTGCTGGTGAGTCAGGCAATCGCCGGCATCGCCGCCTTTGCACAGCAGCCGCTTGGCATCGTAGCTGCAATTGCGCGGCTCGGTGATCTCGCCGTCTTTCGCGCCGTCCTTGGCGTCGCAGACTTTCATGACGTCGGCGGTGATCATCGGCAGTTTTGCCGGCGGGAGGGTCATCTCCGCGGTCGCCGACGTGCGGTGTTTCATCGCCTGCGCGATGATGTTGAGGATGTCGTCCGAATAGAACATCGTCGGGGCGCCGACGATGATGCCGTCGTAAAGGTCGGGATAGCGCTGGGCCATCATCTGGCCCTGGCGTCCGCCGCCCGAACAGCCATCGAAGTAGGCTTTCTTCGGGCCCTGGCCGTAGTAGGCGCTAATGACGGCCTTGGCGGTGTTGCCCACATAATAATGTGCGCGGTATGCGTAATCGTTGACCTTTTCGGGATGGCCCATGGCCCAGGTTTCCGCCTCGCCACCTTCGTGGCCCAGGTTGGTGCCGACGGCGGCGAAGCCGGCTTCCAGCATCTGCCCCATGCGGCCGTAGGGAATGCCGCCCAGGTAGCCGCCGGTGGCCTCGGTCTTCATGCGCGCGTTCCAAGCTTCGCGCGTCGGCGGCAGCCAGATCTCGAACAGGATTTCTGAATCGCTGGTGGGACGCGCCACCGCCTGCACGCGGCAGAAGGGTTTGTTCACCGCCGCCGGCCCGGCGGCGTTCTTCAGCGTGATGGAACTTACGACGGACGCTGCGCTGATCGTCACCGATGGAAAGGCGACAGCGATGAGGCTGGCGCAATCACCTGCGCTCGCTGCGGCGCTGGCGTCAGGCGCTGCGCTTAAAAGACACAGCAGCGACGTCGACAGCAGCAAGGCATTCCGGCTGATAGTGTGCATGATGTCCTCCCCGACATGTACCGCCACATCATAGTGGGCACGACCTATGGCGCCAGCAGTTCCTTTTTCAAAAAGGCCAGCGTGCGGGCCAGGGCATCGGCGCCATTCTTGCCGGCGATGTTGGAGCCGAAGCCATGGACCTCGTTCGGATAAACCACCAGATCGACCGCCGTCCCCAATTCGCGCGCCTTTTCCGCCAGTTGGCGCCCGGCATCAACAGGAATGATCTCGTCGGCATCGCCATGCAGGACGAGCAGGGGCGGATAACGTCTGATGGCGTTTTTCAGCGGCCATGGTTCGGTGCCGTAATAAATCACCGCGGCATTGATCTTGGAATCCAGCACCGCGGCACCCGTGGCCAGAATGCCGCCGTTGGAAAAGCCAACCAGCCCGATTTTGCCGTTGGAGGTTTTTTGCGCCAGCAGATAATCGGCAAGGTCATCGACCAGCCGCGCCCAGGCCGGGTACCGCACCTCAAAATTACCGCCTCCGCCTTCGATGTCGGCATTGCTGTAGTAGTAGACGAGGTAGGCATCGATGCCGGTCTCGGCAACGGCTGCGGCATAGCGGCTGTAGTCGGCGATGCGTCGGTCAAAGCCTCCGGCGCCATGCAGCAACAGCGCTGCAGGTCGCGGTGCGTCGCCGGGGGCGTGAAAATAAACGACTTTCACCTCGCGCTCTTGAGACGGAAGCTTCATCTCGTATCCCGCGATGTCAGCGGCCTCAACGCGCGCATAAAGAGCGAATATTAAAACGACCAGCAGATATTTTGTGAATTTCAGCATGAGCGTCTCGTCCTGACCGAGAAGCAAAGTTCATTCGCAACCTTGCGCACCCTCGCCAGTTTAATGGCCCGGCCGTCGCAACAGAAGCTGATTATGTAGCGTTTTGATGATGGGCCCGCCATCGGCTCTCATTAAGAGGAGGCACGTCACATGACTAAAATGATTTTGGTTATCACGCTTACGGCGGCGGCACTCAGCGCCTGCTCCTATCACCGTACCATCGTCGAACGTCCAGTTGTCGAGCGTACGGGGCCTGCGACGGTTGTCGTACCTCCGGGCAGCGACGTGACTATCACGCCGCCGCAATAGTCAAAGTACCTGTGATTGCCGGTGCGACGCAGGCGTGGGCGTCGTATCGGCCGCGCGGCCGCGGTCGTTGCCCGCGACATTTCTGTTCAGTCAATTCCCCATTCTATCCATTGTAATCGGCACTTGGCCAGCGTTTGCATAAAGCGCATAACCGAGCGCGTTATTCATCATGGAAATTGTTGCGGTGGCATGATGACCTGGCCGTTCAACTAGACGAGAGGGGCTATAGCATCCCCCTTCGTCATCAATATATCCGCACCCGCTCGGAGTTTTGACCATGCATCGAACTTTGTTGACGCTCTGTATTGCAGCGCTTTTGCCGGTGCTGACAATCACGAAAGCCGGCGCGGCTGAGACGAAGTTCCCATATCTGTCCCTGAAGGATGCTGGCGCAAAATACGCAGATCCCGCCGGGCATATCGCCAAGATCGACGGCGTCGAGGTTTACTATAAGGACGAGGGCAAGGGCCCGGTCATTCTCATGATCCACGGTTCGTCCAGTTCGCTCAAAACCTACGACCTCATCGCGGCCAAGCTCATCGACCGCTACCGCGTCATCCGCTTCGATATTCCGCCCCTCGGCCTGTCAGGCCCGGTAAGTGATGAAGACATCAAGCGCCTCGAGCCCACCGATATCCCGCAAAAACTCTCGCACAGCTGGCTGTAAAGGATACGGCCTGCGTTGGCGTGTCGAGCGGCGGAACCAATTGCATATACCTGGCCGCTAAGAATCCTGGCCTGGTGAATCACCTCATTCTCTCCAATAGCCCGTCGGACCCCGTCGAAGGCGCGCGCCCCACGCGCACGATCAAGCTCGACGCCGAAACCAAGAAAGCGAGCGACGCCGGCTTCAAGACCCGCGCCTACTGGGATGCGTTCTTTGAAGTGAACTCAGGCGATCCCAGCCGCATCACGCCGGCCATCCGCGAGCAGTACTACGACTTCAACCGCCGTCCGCCAGACAAGAACCTGTTGTTCCTTTCGGCCAAGGTCTTCGAGCACGAAAAGGCGCTGGCGCTGATGGATAAAGTCACCGTTCCCACGCTGTTGGTCTGGGGTGAGCAGGATCCGCTGCTGCCGCACGCCGCCGCCGACGT
>CANJPG010000106.1 GCA_947476065.1 Fidelibacterota bacterium | reverse complement strand
TGCAGCGCCGCGTTCCAGGCCGAGAACCTGCGCGGTGGCTTTTCCAGCGTGCCGCGCGGCTTGCTCGAGGCCGCCGATATGATGGGCCTGTCGCATGGCCAGCAGTTCCGGCGCATCCGCGCGCCCCTGGCCTTTCGCCTGACGCTGCCGGCGCTGCTCAACGAGATCATCCTGACCCTTAAGGCATCGTCGCTGGTGTCGGTGGTGGGCGTGGTGGAACTCACGCGACGCGCTCAGGACCTCGCGTCCACTACATTCCAGCCGCTGCAGCTGTTCACCGCCGCGGGCTTTCTTTACCTGGCGATCAACTGGATCGTTGCCACCACGGGCGGCTTCTGGGAACGCAAGTGGAGCACGCGGACGCGATGAATTTCGACATCAACCTCATCGTCAGCCGCCTACCCGAGCTTGCCCAGGGTTTCGGCATTACCATTGTCATGTGGATCGCAGGGACCATAGGCGCTGCGCTGCTGGGCTTCATCATCGCCATCGCGCGGCGTTACGGTCCGCTGCCGCTGGGAATCTTGCTGCGGGTTTACATTGAAGTCATTCGCGGGACGCCGTTCCTGATCCAGCTGTTCCTGCTGTATTTCGGCGGACCATCCATCGGCCTTTCGCTGGAGCCGGTGCCAGCGGGACTGATCGGCATCACGCTGTATGGCGCAGCCTACTTCGCCGAGATTTTCCGTGCCGGCTTCGAGGCCGTGCCGCACGGCCATGTGGAAGCCGCCGAATGCGTCGGCTTCACCCGCACGCAAGTCGTCTTCCGCGTGCTGATCCCCGAGATGACCATGCTGGTGCTGCCAGCAGCGGTAAATATGACCATTGTGCTCGCCAAGGACACCGCCGTGCTGTCGATCATCACCGTGCCGGAAGTCACCATGGTGATCAGCGCGATCGGCTCGGAGTTCTATGCCTTCGTTGAATCGCTGTTCCTCTTGGCCCTGTTTTACTGGGGTTTGGTGGAGCTTTGCGGCAAACTGGGCCGCACCGCCGAATCAAAACTGTCGAAATATAGGTTTGCTGCGTCATGACTTCGTCCGCCCTCTTGATAAACCGGCTGCATAAAAGCTTCGGCAAAACAGAGGTGCTGCGCGGCATCGACCTCGAGATTCCGCATGGTCAGGTGCCGTGCCTGATCGGGCCTTCAGGCTCGGGCAAGAGCACGCTGCTGCGTTGCATGGCCTTTCTTGAGGAGCCCACCTCGGGCACCGTCGTGGTCAATGGACGTCCGCTGGGCTACACGGAATCCGCCGACGGCACGCGTACGCGGCTGCCGGCTGCCGAGATCCGGGCCGTGCGTTCGCAGATCGGCATGGTGTTTCAGCAGTTCAACCTCTGGCCCCATATGACCGCGCTGGGCAACGTCAGCGAAGCCTTGAAGACCGTGCAGAAGCTGCCGGTGCGCGAGGCCGAGGAGCGCGCCATGGCGCAGCTGCAGAAAGTCGGCCTCGAAAACCGGGCCGACCACTACCCCTCGCAGCTCTCGGGCGGCCAGCAGCAGCGTGTGGCCATCGCCCGCGCCCTGGCTATTGAGCCGAAGCTGGTGTTCTTTGACGAACCCACGGCGTCACTTGATCCGGAACTGACGGGCGAAGTACTGAACGTCATGCGGGCCCTGGCCGCCGACGGTATGACCATGGTCGTGGTCTCGCACGAAATCGGCTTTGCCGCCTCGGTGGGGCAAAAAGTAGCCTTCCTCGACCAGGGCAAACTGCTGATCAATGGAACGCCCCGAGAGGTCTTCCAGAAAAACCGCCACCCGCGTATCGACCAGTTCCTGGAAACCTACCTGGACCGCGGCGCGGCCATGCTACTTTAAGCAACAATTCGCCCAGGAAAGCCGTATACTTCGTCCGTACCGCCGTAATGGTTGCGAACAAGATGGTAGTGAAAAACGTCCGATGACAGCTAAGGAGAATATCTCCCTCCACCAGCGGATTCTGACCGATATAGCGGACCGGATTCTGTCGGGCGAATGGCCCCCCGGCTACCGCATCCCCTTCGAACATGAATTGATGGTGCAGTACCGCTGCTCGCGCATGACCGTAAGCAAGGTGCTCACCCACCTGGTCACCGCCGGTATGATCGAGCGCCGCCGCAAGGCCGGCAGCTTCGTCTCGCGCCCCCATGCCCAATCTCTCGTGCTGGAAATCGCCGACATCAAGACCGAAGTCGCAGCCCTTGGTTTGTCCTACAGCTACGACGTGCTGGCGCGCGGCAAGCGCAAAAGCAGCAAGTCGGACCGCACTACGCTCGACCTCAAACAAGGCGCGGTGCTGGAAGTGGTGGTCTGCCACTACGCCGGACGCCAGCCCTTCTGTTTTGAGGAACGCCTGATCAATCTGGCGGCTGTGCCCGAAGCCGCCGAAGAGAACTTTGCCGAACTGCCGCCGGGGGCATGGCTGATGAGCCGTGTGCCGTGGACCGCGGCCGAACACCGGATCAGCGCAACGGAAGCCTCGGCTGCCGCCGCAGATACGTTGAAACTGCCGCCGGGGAAGCCCTGCCTTGTGGTCGAGCGCAAGACCTGGAGCAGTGATCACACCGTGACGTTCGTGCGCCTGACCTATCCCGGCAATCTGCATGAACTGGTGGCGCGGTTTGTGCCCGAGCAATCAGACAAGCGCATGCAGAACAGCAATGTCAGCCCCTTACGTCCGAAGCCGGTCACGATGGGCACCAGTCCCCCGACCGACGGACCTACATCCGGGAATTCGCCTCCGAACTCGCCGGGGCCAGAAGCGGCATCCGGCAGGCCGACTGCGCGGCCTGGCGTCGCGCAGCGGCGATAATAAAGGCGCGGAATTCCTCGCCGTAGGGGCGGTCTAAAACCGCGCGGTCCCAGGCCAGAAAATAAGGCGCCGGCATTGTGATTCTCCGGTCGATGGGAATCACCAGCCGTCCGCTCGCCACTTCATCGATGATCATCGCGATCTGCGCCAACACAAAGCCGCCGCCGTTAGCGGCCGCATCGATGCCGGCACTTGAAAGCGAAAAAGTTAGATCAGCTGCGGATTCGGGCGGCGGCAGGCCGGCGCTCCTGAACCACTCCTCCCACGACGGCGCCGGACGATGGCGCACATCCCAGTCGATATCGATCAACGGACCATTGACAATGTCGGCGGGGCCCTTCACCGGATGGGCCTTGAGGAAATCGGCGGAACAAACCGGCACGACGGTATCGACGAACAGCTCGACGAAGTGATCGTAGTTACGCACGTCGGCGCCGTAGGAAATGCGGAAGTCGATTTGCTCGTCGCGCAGGACCGCTTCTTCGTCGGTGCCGATGAGCCGCACGCCGGCGCCGGGGTGAGAGGCGCGCCATTGCAGCAACAGCGAGCGCAGCCAGCGGATGGCCAGCGACGGCAGCGCGCTCAGCACGATGCCAGGCTTAAGCCGCGCGCGGTGCAGGGCATCCTGGGCCGAGCGCAGATGATCAAAAGCAAAGCGGATGCGTTCGTAATAGCTGCGGCCCCATGACGTGAGCACCAGCGAGCGGCCGGCGCGCTCAAACAACAGGACGTTGAGCACCTTTTCGATATTGTGGATTTGCTGGCTGATGGCGCCCGGCGAAACACAGAGTTCCTCGGCGGCCGCCGCGACACTGCCGCAGCGGACGACGGCCTCGAAGACCTGCAAAGAGCGCATCGGAGGCAGCGGCGACGACACGGCAAAACGCTCCTCTGGCACGGCAAATACGGCGTTTCCCCGCAGCCGGCCTTTCATGACTATACATGAAACTATTTACATATATGACTATACATAATAAGGTTTCGCAACTGGGCAAATCATAGTCCCATTTCCAATACGCACCGAATTTGGAGTCGTCGTTTGAACCCCCTGCCGAAACCGTCAGCCCCCTCCTCCCTCGCCGGCGCGGCCGAAGGTTTATGGTTCAACCCGCACGTCGCCGCCCTGCCGGTTTATAACGCCGGCCTCAGTGTTTCCGCGGCCCGCGCCATCAGTGGTCATCAAGACATCGCGCGCCTGGGCAGCAACGAAAATCCCCATGGCTGTTCGCCGGACGTCCTGAGGGCGCTCAGCGGCGCGGCCTTTGAGCCGTGGCGTTATTCCGATCCTGTCTGCACGGATCTGCGCGCGGCGCTGTCACGCCATACCGGCGTGCCGGCGCAAGAGATCGTGGTCGGCAACGGCTCAGAGGAAATGATTGCCGCGGTATCGCGGGCGTTTCTGACCGTGGACTCGACGGCCGTGACCGTGGTTCGGAGTTTCGGTTTGCACGAAATCGAACCGCTGGCCATCGGCGCCAAGGTCATCAAGGTGCCGATGACCGCCGACATGGGATTCGACGTGGCGGGCCTAGAACGAGCCCTGGCCGCCAAGCCGCAAATCCTTTTGCTGTCGTCACCGTGGAACCCGGTTGGGTCCGCTTTGTCCCTCGAAGACCTCATGCGCATTGCCAAAGCCTGTTCGCCGTCGACGCTGTTCATGCTCGACGAAGCCTATTTCGAATTTGCCGCTCCCGATGTGCCGAACGGCATCGAGGTCTTACGCGCGTCCGGCATTGCGCACGTGGTGCTGAGGTCTTTCTCAAAGGCTTACGGACTGGCGGGCTTACGCGTCGGGTTTGCGGCCTGCTCTAATCCTGAGATTGCACGGGTGGTCGCGGCGGCCAAGACGCCCTTCAACGTCAACCTGGCGGCACAGATCGGCGCCATCGCGGCCCTTGGCGACGATGCCTGGATGAAGGATACCGTGCAGCGTATTCGGGCTGAACGCGAACGCACGCGCGCGGGCCTGACGGCCATCGGCCTAAAGCCCGCGCCGTCCTACGCCAATCACCTGTTCTTCGACTGCGGCACCGATGCGGGCGACCTTGGCATAAAGCTGCTGCAGGACGGCATCATCGTGAAGGCCTGGCGCGAGCGCGGTTACGAGACGTTTCTGCGGGCCTCGACCGGCCTGCCGCAGGAGAACGACCGTATTGTGGCCTCGCTCAAGAAACACTTGAACCGGTAATATCCATGATCAAGCTGGCGGCGTCTTTTGCGATTGTCACCGCGCTGTTGAGCCTGCCAGCATCGGCGCAAAATTGGCAGCCGATCCAGAAGACCGCCGATCTTTACGAACGCGGCCTTAAGACCAGCGACTTTCCACGCACGAAGGAACTGGCCCCCGGCGTATACTCCTACGAAGCCCTGCGTTCGGGCAATACCGCGAGCTACATGACAACCGTGAGCCTGGTCGTCGTGACGAACGACGGCGTGCTGGTGGCCGACGGCCAGGGCAGCGACAAAGACACCGCGCAAATGGTCGAGGTTATCAAGGGCCTGACCCCGCAGCCGATCAAATACGTCATCGTCTGTTCCGACCACGGCGATCACACCAACGGCAATGCAGCGTTCAAGGCCGCCTATCCTGACGTCGTGTTTGTATCATCGCAGGCCTCGCAGAAGGTCATGGCGAGCAAACCCAATCCGCCCACGGAAACCGTCGCCGACAAGCGCGTGATCAAGATGGGCAAAACCAATATCGAAGTCTTGAACCTGGGCCGCGCCCATACCGGCGGCGACCTCACCGTCTATGTGCCGGCCGGCAAGGTATTGTTCCTGGGCGAGGTTTATTTCCACCGCCTGTTCCCGGCGATGCGCACCGCCTTCCCCAGCGAGTGGCTGGCGACTATCAAAAGGGCTCAGGCGATGAATGCGAACTGGGTCATCCCAGGCCATGGCTTCGTCGATGACCAGCAGACCATGAAAGACGAATTGGAAGAGTACCGCAAATCGCTGGAATATGTGGTGGGCGAGGCCAAGCGCCTGCACGATGCGAAAGTACCCTGCGTTTCCGCGACCGACTGCGAAGCCGCGGTAAAGGCCCATTGGGGGCCTTACGCCTCCTGGAGCCTGAAGTATGGCCAGGAAGGTCTTGATACCTTCCGCGTCTACCAGGAACTCGACGGCCAGCTTCCGAAATAATCCAATGAAAGCTCAAACCGGCTACAGCGCAGCTGCGCTGTAGCCGACCTGTTTCCGCTAAGAAGGGGAGCGGCAACTTGCTCCGTCGGGCGGAGATTACGCTCGCACCTGACGCGGATGGGCACGCTTTTCGAAAATCCCAATGAGCCTTGGGGTGCCAAACGTTGAGACCTTCGCGTGCCGCATCGCCAACGAGACAACAGTATGCGGGACGGTAATATAATCCAGAGTAACTGCGATCTAGTTTAGGTCGCCTAAAAGCATTGCGCCCCGCCACGGTCAGTGGCGAGGCGCATGTGAACTCAACTAGAGTGTTTTATTTATGGCTCGACGTAGGACCAGAAGTTGGCTGCCGAGTCCGAGCCGCGCACGGAATTCTGGCCGAACTTGGTTTCCTTGTAGACGTCGTCCTTCTTCGGATCGTCCGAGGTCAGAATGTCGTAAATGTCGCTGCCCGCACGGTCACCCGGCTTTTTGTCGCCGGGATAGGTGTAGAGCGCAAAGCCCTTGTAGGCCCACTGACGGGTGCCATCTTCGCGCACCATGATCGACCAGTGGCCCGAGGCGACGTCATTGGCGCCGGCCACAAAAGGCTTCCAGGTTTTCAGGCAGACCGCATCGCAAGCCGCGGTGCCCATCGTGCGCCCGACCTTGGGCGAGCCCGGCTGAGATCCCGGCAGCCCGTGGCCATCAGGCGTATGGAAGCTGGTATCAAGACGGTAGAGCGTCATGCCGGCTTTGGTGGCGATCATCGGACCGCGGCCCGGATCGAAGGCAATCGACGCCGTTGCGGGAATAAAGTTCTGGCCGACAATGGCCAGTTCAAAGTCCTTGTTGGCGGCGGTGCCGAAGGCATCGCCGGACATCAGATCGCCGCTGAAGGTGTAAAGGGCTTTGCCTTTATAGGCCCACTGCCGCATGCCATCGGCACGGTCCACCAGAGTGAAATCGCCGACGGGGTGCGCGAGATTGGGGGCCTGGATGGGCTCCCAGCGCGTCGGACACACCGAGGTCGCGCAGGTGGACTTGGGCTCGCCCTTGCCGTTGTAGGCATAGGCGACAGAGCCGATGTTGTTCACCAGGACGTAGCCGCTGGCGGTGCGGGAATCCCGGATGCCAATGCCGTAGGGACGCGCGACAAAACTGTCTGGCGCGAGTTTGACCGCGTGCCAAACGCCGCCGCCGGCGCCGTTGCCCTTAGACTCACCGACGCCGGGTTCCTTGGCAAAGGTGTAAAGCGGCTTGCCCTTGAAGGCCCACTGCTTGACGCCGTCATCGCGCGTGATAATCGTCCAGTCTCCGGACGCTTTCGCACCCGCCGGAGCTACCGCCGCCGGCCAGGCCGCCAAGCACTCGGCAACGCAAACCGATTTACCGGGCGTCGTGTCCTTGTCGTAAGTGTAGACCGTGAGGCCGGCTTCATTGGCAATCCAATACCCGCGGTCGGCACTGCGCCGTCCACCGTATCCGGGCAGAAAACCGGGGGTCTTCTTTTCCCCGCTCGATGCGCCCTCTTCGCCACCGCCGCGACCGCCGCCGGCAACTTCCTGCAGCGTGATACCGGCGGGGGTGGTCACCGCCACCTCGCCCTTGGTTGCGGCCTGGGCGCCGGCGGTGATCGCCACGGCAGCGACAGCCATCGCCAGCTTGATACCTCTATTCAACATCTTGGCTCTCCCTTTTGGCGGCAACGCCGCTTACGCCATGATCTCGGTGATGGTCTTCGAGGTGT
>CANJPG010000105.1 GCA_947476065.1 Fidelibacterota bacterium | reverse complement strand
CGCGAAGTCACTGCTGCCGTAGATCAGTTGAGCGGCCGACTGGACTGCCCAATTTCAGCGCAGTGCTTCAGTAGATTGATCATCGCACAAGGTTTGTTGAGTAACCGGCTGCCGGATACCTGGTGTCCCGCGGTATTGGTGTTGCCTGACGTGTAGACAATGGGAATGTCCGGCCGGTGGGCGCGGCCGCGTTCGGCCACCTCCCAACCCGTCATCGGTCCGGCGAGTTCAATGTCGGTGATCAAGAAGTCGATCCGGCGGTCGCCCTCGAGGAGCGTGACCGCATATTCGCCGGTGCTGGCTTCAAGGATGAAGCAGTCGGCCTTGGTCAATTCTTCGAAGATTTCTTGGCGCAGAAGCCAGTCATCTTCGACGATCAATACGGTCAGGCCGCGCAGGCGGCCATAGTTGAAGTCCAAGAGCCGCTCCCCGTGCTTTTCTGCGGCAGCGGGCCATCTAGGCCGCAGAATTGTACGATACCGCACATCCGTGCAATCGCGAACCGGTGTAATTGACAATCACCGGAAGCGTGGGCGGAACAAAATGCTAGGCGGCTAAGCAATTAACCGGCGGGTCTCTCGTTGTACCGTGCGATAGCACTCGCAGGCGGCTTTCTCGACACCGGTGCGGCTGCGCACTGTCACTTTGCTTCTGCCGGTGGTCACCAGGCCCTTGGCGGTGAACTGCTGCAAGGCCACGGTGATCCCTGCGCGGCGCACGCCGAGCATATACGACAGGAACTCGTGGCTAAGGCTCAGCTCAGGCTGGCCCATGCGGTCATGCGTTTCTAAAATCCAGCGCGCGAGGCGCTGCGGCACGGTATGGCGGGCATTGCAGACAGCCGTCTGCGACACCTGAATGTGCAGGCATTGTGCGTAGAGCAGTAGCCGGTTGCGGAACGAGCGATTGCCATCGACCACCTTAAGGAATGTAGCCGCGCTCATGCTGATGGCCTTGCCCGCGCCTTGTACCAGGGCGTCCAGGGGAGAGGCCGAGGCACCCAACAACAAAGGCACGCCGACGAAGCCCTCTTTGCCGATCAGTCCGACTTCAATCGTGGAGCCGTCTTCCATCGTGCGGATCAGCGAAAACATGCCCGAACAGGGAAAAAAGACGTGCTTGATGGTTTTGGAACCCTTTGAGAATACCTTCTTCAAAGGCATCTCGACATATTCGATCAATGGTTCCAGCGCGGCAAAGGCCTCGCGGGTCAGTGAACCCAGCAAAGCGTTATCGCAAACCGGCGCGGGGTTTGAGGCCATGGCATGCTCCTAAGAATTAGAGCAAGAGCACCAGCCCCTCTCAACTGCACGCACCCTGTGGGTTCCTGCGCGCAACGGATTGACTATGGGCTTCTTGGACGGTTGTAACAACACACTTGGGCCGTCCGATACGCACCTGCAGATTGCACTGAAGTCCTTGGTAACGCGTATAATTTTTAAAATCTGTACGCAAACGTACCCCACCGCGAAATAAACCCCCGCTGAGGTTGCGCTGTGGCGGTCATAGTTCAGCGCGAAACGTTTCAATAAAGCGTCATCGCACCGTCACCGGCGAGTCATGGTGCAGTGCGAGATTGCGCCCCTCGATCACGAGGGGACAAAAAAATGCTCAAGACTCAAAAACCGCGCGGCCTTCGCCGCGCTGCTTTGCTTGCCACCGCCGCACTACTGCTGCCATTCGCCGCCGGCGCTCAGGAACAAAAGTCTGTTCAAGTTGCCGCCGCCGATACCAGTGCCGTGCTCGACGAAATCGTCGTCACCGCGCAGAAGGTCGAGACCAATCTACAGAAGACCCCCATTTCAATTTCGGTCCTCGGTACGAACGCGCTGGAAAGCCGCGGCGTTCATAGCCTTGAAGACCTGATGAGCGGCGGCGTGCCGTCGCTGCGCATCGCCCCCTTCGCTACGCGCAATTCGGCGCTGACAGTAGGCATCCGCGGCATCGTCCCGGGTGATGCCAACCAGCCCGCCCGCGATCCCGGTGTCGGCGTCTACATCGACGGCGTTTACCTGGGCCGACCGCAAGGTTTGGGCGCGGCCCTCTACGACGTCGAACGCATCGAAGTGCTGAAGGGCCCTCAGGGTACACTGTTCGGGCGCAACTCTACGGGCGGTGCCCTCAGCATTGTGACCAAAAAGCCGACCGGCGAGCTTCATCTCTCGCAAACCGCCGGCATGGGCAATTTCGGCAGCTATATCGCCCAGACCCACCTCGACCTGCCGGCGTTCTCAAATATCAGCTTGAAGTTTGATGGCATCCTCACCAAGCGTGAGGGCACCGTGAAGAACCCGATGGCGGGTGAAAACGACTTCAACAGCTACGACCGCCGCGGCGTACACATGGGCGCCCTGTGGGACGCGGGTGGTTCGTTCACCGCGCTGTTTGACATCGACACGTCCTATGACGGCACGACGCCCTTCTACAATCAGCTGCTTGAGAAGAATCCTGCGTCTGCGCCCTTGGCGCCGGCCGTCAAGGTGCAGGCCAATCGCGCCAGTATTGCAGATATTGGACTCCCGCAGCAGCTTAGCATCGGACAGACCCACGGCGCCTCGCTTCACCTGGATTGGAAAGCCACCGACGATATCGAGGTGCGTTCGATTTCGTCCTTCCGCAAGCTGAGCCAGACCCAGTTCGACAACGGCTTCGGCGCGCATTCCGGCCCCTTCGTCCCCAATGCAAAATTTGCCCGCTACAGCCTGGCCTCGTTGCGCCAGAAACAATACAGCCAGGAAGGCCAGATCGTCGGCAGCCTGCCCCAGCTCACCTATGTCGCCGGCGTCTACTATTTCCATGAAAGCGGCGACGATGATGCCTGGACGCCCAACAGCATGCAGTGGGATGCATTGGGCGTAGCGCCGGTCCGTCTGCCGTCGTTGGACGCCGGAGCGGCAACGCCGTTTCCGGATCGCGGCGACACCGCCGTCGCTACCAGCTACGCCGGCTTCGGTCAGGCAGTCTGGACGCCCACGATCTTGGACGACGCACTGCACATCACTGCCGGCGCGCGCGTCACCCACGACAACAAACACGGCCAGCTCTATAAGGTGAACGGAGCGACCGTCAATTACACGTTCCAGTTCTCGGACACACGCGTCGATCCGGCGGTCGTGCTCGCCTACGACATCACCGACACAGTGAACGTTTACGGCAAGTGGGGCACGGCTTACCGCGCGGGTGGCGCCAACTCCCGTTCGGTTATCTACCGCCCCTTCGGCGCGGAGTCGGTCTCAGCCTTCGAAGCCGGTCTGAAGAGCGAATTCTTCAACCGCCGCCTGCGCTTTAACGCCGCGGCTTATACGACCGACTATAAGGATATCCAGATCGACTTCTCGGCGGTCAACCTCCTCAGCAGTAACCGCGGTACACTGGAAACGGTCAATGCGCCGGGCAAGGGCACAATCGAAGGCCTCGAGCTCGATACCTCTGTCGTGCCATTCCTGGGCCTGACGCTGTCGGCAAGCTACGCATATACGTCCACGAAGTTGCCGCGTGCCGCCAACCCGTTCAATAACAACGCACTGCAAAACGTCTTCGTGGTCTACACGCCCGACAATGCATATAGCTTCTCGGCTGACTACGAATGGCCCTTCGACTTCGCGACGTTTAAGGCGCATTTCGATATCGGCGGCGCCAGCGGTTTCCGCGTCAGCGCCGGCGAGGCCACGATGACTGACCATTCGCTGATCGCCAATGGCCGCCTCACCATGGCCGACATCGACATCGGTCGTGACGCCAAATTTCAGGTCGCGCTGTGGTCGAAGAACCTATTCAACGAGCAGCACACCTTCTACAAAAGCCGCGGCGCGTTTGCCGCCTTGGGCGCCTACGGCATTTACAACGAACCGCGCACTTTCGGCATCGAAGGCAAGGTCGATTTTTAACCGCCGGAAAAGGAGATACACGCATGAACCGCAAGCTTGCCTACCTCGCGTCTGTATTTGCCGTCACGTTCACCGCGTCCGGGGCGTTCGCCGCCGTTATGGACCAGAAGGTCGAGCGTTCGGCGGCCGACAAGGTCGTCGTCACCTGGACCAATAAGGCCCCGGTCGACGTCTATGTCGCCGACAGCGCCGATGCCGGTGTTGCCAAGGCCAAGCTGGTCTCAGACGACAATAAGAAAGGCCGTTTCGAATTCGTGGTCGATCCCACGGCGCGGCCTTATTTCCTGTTGAAGGATACCAAGGACGGCGTCACCACCGAAATCGCCGAGCGCGCGCTGCCGCTCGAGCAGGGCTCAAACTTCCGCGATCTCGGCGGCTACCCCGCGGCGGGCGGCAAACACGTACGCTGGGGCATGGTGTTTCGCTCCGGCGGGACGCCCATGTTGACGGATGCCGATCTCGCGCGCATTAAATTGCTCAAACTTACCGACATGGTCGATCTGCGCTCGGCCGAAGAGCGCACTGTGGCGCCCAGCAAGATCGAAGACGTGCGCTACACCGCCGTCGGCTACTCCATGCAGCGCATGATGAACCAAGGGCCGATCGACACCACCCGCCTGGGCGGGGTCTATCGCAACTTCCCGACGCTGCTCGCGCCGCAAATGCGCGTCCTGTTCAAGACGCTGCTCGAGGAGGGCACGACGGTGGCTTACAACTGCTCGGCCGGTCAGGACCGTACCGGTTTTGCCACCGCGCTGCTGCTGACGACGTTGGGTGTGCCGCGCGATGTCATCTTCGCCGACTATCACCTCTCTACCACGTACCGCCGTCCCCAGTTCGAGACCCCGAAGCTGGATGCCGCCGCCATGCCGACGCCCGCGCTCAAGTACATCGCCGGCTTCCAGCAAGGTCCGGCCGCAGCTAAACCGCAGCCGCTATTCGACGCCGAGCACAAACCCTTCCTCGCCAACGCCTTTGCAGAGATCGAGGAGAAGTGGGGTTCGGTCGAAGCCTATCTCGACAAAGAAGTCGGTGTGGATGCAGCCGATATCGCCAAGCTGCGCGCCAAATACCTCGAGTAGTTTTACACCCTCATTCGACGGCGTTGGTTTGCAGATGCCCACAAGATAACCGGCTGAGTAGTCCGTACAAGTCTTCCTGGACGGCGCGATCAGCTACAAGTTCCTGGTAGGCGATGCGACGACCGAGGCTTACCTCGACGTCAAGAATATCCTCAACCGAGATCCGGCCATCCTCACCGTGACCAGCTTGTTCTACTGTCGACACAACGGCGAGGGCGACAATGCGCTCGGGCGCATCTTCCGGGCCGGTGTGCGCTTCCAATTCTAGCCTAGCCTCTGTTCACACAATGAAAGAGGGGGACGCAAGTCCCCCTCTTTTTTGCATCATACCAGTCCCTGGCTTTTGAACGACACGTTTCCGCCGCGGCTGACGACAACGTGATCGTGCAGCGTAATGGCGACCGCTGCCGCGGCATCCTTCACTTTGCGTGTCATTTCGATGTCGGCGCGCGACGGCGTGGGGTCACCCGATGGATGGTTATGCACCATCACTAGCGCGCTAGCATTCAGCTCCAGCGCGCGTTTGACCACTTCGCGCGGATACACGGGCGTGTGATCAACGGTGCCGCGTTGCTGGGCTTCGTCGGCGATGACCTTGTTCTTGCGGTCAAGATACAGCACGCGAAAGTCCTCGATCGCGTTGTAGGCCATACGTGCCGTGCAGTAGGCGATCAGGTCGTTCCACGACGAAATCGCGTCGCGCGCGATCACCTTGGTCTGCAAAAGACGCTGGGCTGCCGCCTGCAAGGCCTTCAAGGCTGTGGCCGCGACCTCGCCGACGCCTTTGACCTGCATCAATTCGTCGGGTGCCGCCGAGACGACCTCACCAAAGCTGCCGAAACGTTTGATGAGGGCTTTGGCGATGGGCTTGGTGTCGCTGCGGGGTATGGCTGAGAACAGCACGAGTTCGAGCAACTCATAGTCGGGCAGGCTGTCGGCGCCGGTCTCATGAAAGCGCGCGCGCAGGCGTTTGCGGTGTTCCAGATATCCGGGCTTGTCCGTGTCCTCTGAGGAGAGCGAGGCGGCTACCGGGGTCAGCCCCTGTGCCCCGACGTCACTAAATCCGAGGTCGCCCATGTGTGGCTCCGATTAACACTGGCCCATTAGAACAAATAAAGAACATTCGAGAACTAGAGTCAAAAGAAATTGCGATGAACCGGACCCCGGGGGGACGAACCGCTTCCCGATTGATCACGTCTGGGGTGGGCTCTACCCTCCCTGTCTCTGTGGGGGAGGGCGCCATGGCTTTGCTGTCGTTTCTTGATCGTCAAAACACCGTTGCCGAACCGGGGTTTAACCGCTGGCTCGTGCCGCCTGCGGCCCTGTGTGTTCATTTGTGCATCGGCCAAGCCTATGCCTTCAGCGTTTTCAATTTGCCGATGACCAAGCTCTTGGGCCTGACCGCGGCGACGCCAGACGACTGGAAGCTGACGGACCTCGGCTGGATCTTCAGCATTGCGATTGTCTTCCTTGGGCTGTCGGCGGCCTTTACCGGCACGTGGCAGGACCGCGTCGGTCCGCGCAAGGCGATGTTCGCCTCGGCCTTGTGCTTCGCCGGCGGATTTTTCATTTCAGCGGTTGGTGTAAAGCTGCACGCCCTGTGGATCATCTATCTCGGCTATGGCGTGCTCGGCGGTTGCGGCCTTGGCATTGGCTACATTTCGCCGGTTAAAACTCTTATCATGTGGTTCCCTGACCGCCCTGGCATGGCGACGGGCATGGCGATCATGGGCTTCGGCGGCGGCGCGTTCATCGCGTCGCCCCTGTCGGTCTGGTTGATGCAAAGGTTTGCAACGCCCGGTGACATTGGCGTGGCGCCGACCTTCCTCGTGATGGGGGTCATCTATCTCTGTTTCATGATGGTGGGTGCAGCCATCGTCCGCGTGCCGCCGCTAGGCTGGGCGCCGGATGGATACGTGGCGCCCGCGCAGGCGAAAAAACTGGTCACCACCGAGAACGTGCATGTTGATGAAGCGCTCAAGACGCCGCAGTTCTATCTGCTGTGGGTGATGCTGTGCTTCAACGTCACCGCCGGCATTGGTGTGTTGGGGCAAGCTTCAGCGATGATCCAGGAGATGTTTCAGGGCCGCATCACCCCGCTGGCGGCTGCGGGCTTCGTCGGGCTGCTCAGCCTGTTCAACATGGCGGGCCGCTTTGTGTGGGCCTCGACGTCGGACTTCATCGGCCGCAAGGCCACCTATGCGACGTTTTTCGCCTTGGGCGTCTTGCTCTATGCCGCCGTGCCTTCGGTGGGACAGGCCGGCAGCATCGCGCTGTTCGTCGCTTTTTACGGCGTGATCCTCAGTATGTACGGCGGCGGCTTCGCGACGATCCCTGCGTACTTGCGCGATGTTTTCGGCACCCGCTACGTCGGCGCAATTCATGGCCGCTTGCTGACGGCTTGGTCGGTGGCGGGCGTGTTGGGGCCGGTGCTGGTCAATTATCTGCGTGAGTATCAGATCAATCACGGCGTCGCGCTCAAGGACTCGTACACCATCACGATGTACATTATGGCCGGTCTCCTGGTCATAGGATTCGTCTGCAACATGTTGATGCAGCAGGTGAACGCCCGGCACCACCTTAGCCTCCAGGAGGCCCGGGCATGAAGCCAGCATCCGTAAAGCTCGCCGCCGCCTGGGCCTTCGTTGGCATCCCCTTGCTGTGGGGACTGATCCAAACCGTCATCAACGCGTTGGCCCTCTTTCGCTGACCAAAAAAACGGGCGGCGTACCCTCAGGTATGCCGCCCGCTTCATTCAGTATCTGATCTAAGATTCAGATTTTAGTCGCGTCTCGGATTATTCGGCGCGTCGTCGCGGCGATTGGGAACGCCGTCGCCGTCGCGGTCACGATCGACATTGTTCGGAATGCCGTCATGATCCTGGTCGCCACGCCAGCCCATGTTGTGTTCACGGTTATGGCGCTTGTGTTGATAGTTGTTCGAATATTGTGCGCGGTATTCACGGGCTTCGCGCGTATTGCGCCATGAATGCCAGTTATGGCCGCGATCCCAATAGCCGTCGCTATAGGCAAAGGCG